>JBKEBU010000046.1:0-13671 GCA_047973325.1 Propioniciclava sp.
GCGAGACTAGAGGGAGGATGAGATGCCACAAAGAACACGCACGGTGCTAGCCGCCGGCGCTGCGGTCGCACTGCTGGCTGGTTGCGCATCATCAGGGCCCCGGAGGTGGTCATGGCCCTGGCCGAGAGCGCACGATCGCTGGGCTACCGCGCCCATGTCGGCACGATCAGGTCGGCGGACTCTGACTATGTCGGTGGGGGAAGGCCGTCGGTGGCGGGCTACTTCCAGCCAGATCACGAGCGGCTGGCCGAGACCTGGGTCAAGGCCGGTGTCCTGTGCGGTGATCGGGAATCCGCCGCCATCGTCACCTGGGCCCGGCTCTTCAACCGTCGGGGATGCGGTGTGCTCGGTGGCCGACAACCTCTCCACCGGGGCCCCTTCAGCAGTGGTGCCGGGCACGGCTTCGCGATGCGGGTCGCTCTGGAAGGCATGGCGGTGCTGGCTGAGATGGACCGCCAACGCGACGCTGCAGGCCTGACCACCTGGCTGCCGTCCCTGGGCCCGGTGGTCGCGGATGTGGATCGAGCTGCCCCATGAGTGGCCAGGTGACCCCCCGTCCTCATCGACTGTGACCCGGGACTTGATGATGCTGTGGCGCTGCTGTTGGCCCTCCGCTCCCCGGAAATCGACGTGGTGGCAGCGACCGCGGTATCCGGAAATCTGCCGGCGAGAGATACTTTCGGCAATATGCACCGGATCCTCGAGTTCGCTGACCGGGCGGAGATCCGGACTGGTCGTGGGCCGGATCACCCGCTCGTCGGACGATTGTCGGCTGACCCGTTCTCTCATGGTCCGGGCGGGCTGGGCGGACATAAGTTTCCTGAGCCGAAGATTCCGGCGGCGCCGGCGTGGGCGCCGGAGGTCATCTGCGTCATGGCGGCCGAATATGGGCCGGATCTTGTCCTGGTAACCCTGGGACCGCTGACGAACCTTGCTCTGGCGTTGAAGCAGGATCCCGCGCTACCCACCAAGGTGAGCCGTCTGGTGATGCTCGGTGGCAACTTTGGCTACGGGGCTCACGGCTGGCGCAACGGGACCGGTGACAACCCGGTGAGTGAATGGAACCTCTACGTCGATCCGGAGACGGCCGCCCTTGTCCTGCAGTCGGGATTCCAGCTCACGGCCGTGGGCCTTGACGCCGCCACCGATCCGCGGATCAATCTCACTACCCAGCAACTCCGCCAGCTGCATGCAGCCGGCGCCGTTGGGGGGTTCGCTGCGGAGATGGCGCGATTCGTCGAGGGACGTGGTTTCGACAACTACTGCGGCCTGATCGACTCGGTTGCGGTGGCTGCTGCCGTGCGTCCATCGTTGGTGACGACGGAAACGGTTCGTGGTGGCGTCGAGGTGTCAGGTCACCTCACCCGCGGCATGACCGTCGTCGATCAGCGTCACCACCATACCTGGACGGACCTTGCTCTTATCGACGTGGCCACCAGCCTCGATCATGGGGGGTTTCATGCCTCGTTGCTGGAGCGGCTGGGGGTCCGGAGCCGGATTCAGCCCTGAGAGCGGTCGCAGGGCGGGTTCTCCCGGCGTACCTGGAGGAGGCGGTAGGCGTAGCTTGAACCGGAGGTGGTCAGGGCGCCCGCCAGACCGCGCGGAACCGGACCCGGCTCGCCAGCCACGCGGTGCGGGAGAGTTCGAGCAGCGAACCGTCCTCACGGCGGGTTAGGGCTACGACAACGAAGGTCGGGACGTCGATGAACGACTCCAACAGTTCGGCTTCCCGCGCGCCTGCTTGGTCAGCCAGGAGCCGGTTGTCCACCTGGTCGGGCTTGATGCCGAACCTGGTCGCGAGAGCCCGCCCGAGTGAACCGTCGACCAGGGGCTCGGTCTCCAGGCCCGGAACGGCCTGGGCAGGGAGCCACGACTCAGACAAGCCGATGGAGTGTCCGTCCACGCGCTGAACTCGCTCCAGGTAGACCCACTCCTGATCAAGGTTCTCGTTCGAGATGACGTCGGCAAGCGCGGAGACGACCGGCGGTGGCACCTCGGTGACTATCTGGGAGACGATGGCCTCCGAATGGGTGGTGTGTTGGGCTGCTTCGAGACGTTCGCGCCACGAGCCTTCTAGGAGGAGGTCGTGGTGCACTGGTTCGGCTCGCTCGCTGACGAAAGTCCCGGTCCCGTGGCGGCGATCGATGTAGCCGTCCGCAGCTAAGTTCGCGAGGGCCCGACGGATCGTTATCCGGCTCACCCCGTACTGCTCAGCCAGGTGGTTTTCGGCGGGCAGTCGGGCGCCTTGGCTGAGTTCCCCGGAATCGATGCGTCGTCGTAGATCTCGGAGCACCTGTCCCCACGCAGGCATCGCGGAGGTGCGCTCAATCGCGGACTGGTGGCTCCTTGCCTTGGGCTGCGCTGCGTTGTTCACGAGACGGATGGTATCTCTTGACGTCAATCTGTATGATTGTTATAAGCATAATACTTATTTTGATGCGGCGGAGGGAAGCGATGCGCAGGTTGGGTATGGACGGTGGCGTGAGCCGCGACCACATCGTCCTCGTGGATCGAGGAGCCCGGTTTCATGTGCCCGGTGGGCCTGGCCTCTACGCCTGCCTGGCTGCGGCTCGGGTTTGCGGCGGGAGCCAGGTGCGTCTACTCCAAGCCGTCCCCACGCAGGCGCACGACATCGCGGAACTGCTGTACGACGCTCGAGTCGCCTTCACCCAAGCTGACGACGGGGTATTTCCTCGGCTGTGGATCCTCGATTCGCCCCAGGGGCGTCGCGTACTCGCCACGAGCCCTCCCGCGGGTGGTCACGAACTCCCGGACGATGCTGAGGTCCCGCCCGCCACGGACGTCCCGGCCCTCGCTGCCGACGACCTGACCGTCCTGCTGCGCTGCGCACCCACGACCCCGAACCCGCCGGATCTCCCCTCCGCCGCGGTAGTCGTCCTCGACCCCGAGCAACGGGAGTTGGCCCGCGCAGGCATGGGCTACCTGCGGAAACTGACTGAGGGCAACCCCAGCGTTGTCTGTCCCAGCCGGGTACAACTCGGACTGCTGGATCCTGATCCATGGCGCGCCGCCGAACTGCTCCGTGCAGACCTCGGGGTCGACGTGGTTGGACGTCTCGACCGTGAGGGGTCGATAGTGCTGCCGCGCGATGGAGGCCGCTGGCGGGTCTGGGCGGAATCCGCTCGGGTGATCGACATGACTGGAGCGGGAGATTCCCACGCCGGGGCCACTGCCGCAGGCCTACTGGACCCCGCCGCACGCACCACGGCTGACGGCCTGGTCGAGGTGGTCTGACGTGCCACCGAGACCGTCGCGGCCACACTCGCCGACTGGGGCTCCGATGGTCTGAAGACATCGCCCCATTCGCCCCCTGATCGCTCACACAGAATCTACGCCGAGGAGATCGCATGACCGACCTGTCCATTCCGACCGCACAGGAAGCGCACGAGCTTCTCGCGACGCTCGCCTTCCCCGCGGTCACTCCTCTGGGGGGCCGTCGCGCGGCCTTCCTCGGCTGCGGGGATTCACTCGCTGCCGCACGCCCCGCGGAGAGGGAGGGGCATCGCGTGATCTCGGCCGGAGATGTGGCCTGGTCCCGGCAGGCGCCTGCGGGCGTCGACACGGTGGTGGCCCTGTCCTGGTCGGGCCGGACAGCCGCGACGCTCCGCGCCGCCGAGATCTCCAAGGCTGCTGGCCTTGAGGTCATCTCGATCACGTCGAACCCGGAATCACCGCTGGCGCGGGTGGCCGCCCGTCGCGCTGTGAAGAAGTGGCAGCGGGCTCACGGATTGGCTGCGGATGGAATCCCCGGTCCGAAGACGTGGGCAGAGATGAAGATCAAGGAATCTTGGAAGATTGACGGGTTCACCGAGCAACCGAGCCTGCCGTTGACCGCCAGTGCGAAGGATCGGACCAACACGATGATCCAGTACGCACTGGACCAGCGGGGTTCTCGTTACTGTTGGGGCGGAGCTGGCCCTTACCGGCTCGGCTTCGACTGCTCCGGGCTAGTCCTCCAGGTGATCTACGAAGCGGGCTACGACCCCAAGCCGATCACCGTGCTCAAGCATGCTGAGCCGTCCTACCGGACCAGTCGCGAGCTTTATGGGCACTCTGGGTTCAAGTCGATCAAGATCGCCGATCGCAAGCGGGGTGATCTGATCTTCTGGGGCGATCGTCGAGGCGTCGTGCACCACGTGGCGATCTACCTCGGCGACAACAAGGGCATGGAGTCGGCGAATCGCGGAGTGCGCGGAGGATCGGCCATATCCATCGAAGCCCGCCCAGGGTTATGCCCAGGACGATGAGACCGCCGACCAGTTCGGCAGCGGTGACAGAGGTGATCCACGCTGGCATGCGCCTCCCCGTTCATGAAGTTGATGGCTAAACTTTGCGGTTATGCGTCGCCTCGTAGCTGCCGTTGCCGCCCTGCTCGTACTGGCTGGATGCACCCCGGATCCGGCACCCGTCGATAGTGGCAAGGATTTGACCTGCCGCCTGGCCGAGGATTGGCCGCAGGAGTGGGCAGCCGAAGTTCTTGGGTCGAGCGAGGTGTACGTCGCTGAAGGTCTACGAGAAGATGGTGGAGAATGGCTGTTTCTTGCTCCGGCAGGAAGGCCGCAGGACTCCCTGCTCGTCCTCCCCGAAGATGGGCGCTTCGATGATCGGGTATACCCGGTTCCTCCGCTGACCCCAGGCGGGCAGTGGGATGTTGAACGGAAGAGTGATGAGTTCGATGGGATGCGCCTGGTGGGAGTCATCGAACGGGCCAACGAAGCCCTGCGGTGTGCTGAGCGCTAGCCCCTTGGCAGAGTGCTAGCGCTCAGCGCTGTCAAAGATTGACCGGGACGATGCGGCGGTTGCCGCCGTGGCCGGTGATATTCATGAGCCTTTGCTCGGTTCCGGCATTGATCCATTCCTGAAATATCTTCATGTCGCCTGAAACATGGCCACTGTGATAGTCAATGAACAGGTGAATCCCGGAGTGCTGCGAGTCGAGGTGAACGGACCCTTCTCGGCCAAAGCAGCGTGCCATGTAGTTCACGAAGGCGGTCTTGGTCGCTGGGCCAACAATACCGTCAACCACGAGCTGCGGCAGGAGGTGTGAGGACGGGATTGATGCGCAACGCCGGATGCGGCATCTGCATCCATCGGAGCGGCACTATCTCCGACGAAAGGTCTGGGACCGGGGGGAAGGGGTGGCGTAATGGCTGTCCAGGATCTGTAGATCGGGCGTGACCGCAAGCCCACGGCGGGACACGGGCGTGGACTGCGCTACCGGGTGGTCGTCACAGGCCATCCGACGAGGAGCTTCCGCACCCGCGACGCCGCGGTGCGATACGAGGCGCGACTCATCACCGAGGGTCCGGCGGTGGGGCCGGATCGAATCACGATGGTGGGTGAGATGGTGGACTCATGGCTGCGGACCAAGGGGCACCTAAGCTCCAAGGGCGAGCAGGCCGTCAGGCAGGCGGCACTCGCTGTGCGGGTGCGATAGGGGCACACCCTGGTGACGGACGTCGATGGCCACGACGTACCGGAGTGGATCCTCGCAGAGGCGCAGTCCGCCTCACGGGCGCACAAGCTGGGCCAGTGCCTGTCAGGGGCGATGGCGGTCGCCGTGGACAGGGGTGTGATCGCGACGAACCCTTGCCGGAGCGTCAAGCTTCCGCGGGAGCGTCCCCGGGAGCCCGTCTTCCTCACGGTTGAGCAGGTCCGGAGCCTGGCGGACGCCTCGGACGGGTGGGGGAGTGCTCGTTCTGCCGACGCGCGGATGGAGGCGTGGTACGCGCTACTGGTATGGATCTTGGCCACCACGGGCCTGCGTATAGGGGAGGCCCGTGCGCTCGATGTGGCCGATGTCATGCGCCGCCGGGTGGCCGCGCGTGACGTGTGGCGGATCCGTGTGCGCCAGTCGAAGAGCGGACGCGCGCGATGTCCCGGTGTCCCGCACGGTGGTCAACCTTCTCGACCTGGACCGTCCGGCTGCCACCCCGCTGATCGTCACCCCACTCGGGCATCGGGTGCGGAAGGACACGTGCTGAGCGCGGTCATGGCGCCGCGCGCTGGTGGACACAGGGATGGATCGCCGGGGGATCCGGATCCACGACCTGCGTCACACGGCGATCTCGTGGGCGATCGCGGACGGCGCCGATGTGAAGGCCGTGCAACGGATGGCCGGCCACCGGTCGGCGGCAGTGACCCTCGATATCTACGGCCACCTGTGGGACGCTGGACTGGACGCGGTGGCAGACCGGATGGAAGCTCGGCTTACCTGATCATCGGTACGAAATGGGTACGGTCCGTCGCGACAGCGGTCCGCGTAACCCCTTGTCAGATCGTACCGGGTACAGGGTGGCTTTCACACACATGTCCCCGCTTTCCGCCACCGAGGTAGTGTGTGTGGACGGCGAAACGCCCAGTCAGCGCCGCAAACCCCCTAGTCGGGGCGACAGGACTCGAACCTGCGGTCTCCTGCTCCCAAAGCAGGCGCGCTAGCCACTACGCTACGCCCCGGTCGACCTGTCGAAGTGTAGCGTGTCAGCAGCAGGCTGTGTGATCCGCTAGGCTGGATCGGCGTCACATGCGGATGTAGCTCAATGGTAGAGCCCCAGTCTTCCAAACTGGCTACGCGGGTTCGATTCCCGTCATCCGCTCTGATTCGTCAATCCGAGTCCCAACCACAGGAGTCCCACCAGTGCCCAGCACCGTTGAGAAGCTCGGCCCCTCGCGGGTTAAGCTCACTATCGAAGTTCCCTTTGCCGACCTCAAGCCTCATTTGGACAAGGCCTACAAGCAGGTAGCCGAGCAGGTCAGCGTGCCTGGCTTTCGCAAAGGCAAGGTACCCCCGGCGGTCATCGATCAGCGATTCGGGCGTGGTGCGGTGCTCCAGGACGCCATCAATGATGCCTTGCCGGGCGCCTATAGCGCGGCGGTGGCCGAGCATGAGTTGGTGCCGCTGGGCCAGCCAGAGGTGGATGTCACCAAACTGGAAGACGGCGACCTGGTGGAGTTCAGCGCCGAGGTGGATGTGCGTCCGGAGTTCGAGGTGCCGGATTTCACAACCCTGGTGGGCGAGGTGCCTGTGCTGGCCGATACCGACGCCGGTGTCGATGAGCGGGTGGAGGTGCTCCGCAAGCGGTTCGCCACGCGTACCGATGTGGATCGCGCGGCCGCTGAGGGCGATGTGGTCACGATTGACCTTGAGGCCCGTCGGGATGGCGAGATTGTCGAGGGGGGCAGCGCCGAAGGTGTGGCCTACACCATCGGTTCTGGGGGCATGATTGAGGGCCTCGATAAGGCAGTCACTGGCCTATCGGCAGGGGAGTCGGCCGAGTTCAGTTCTGAGCTGGTTGGGGGAGTGGCTGAAGGCGAGCAAGCTGATATCACCGCCACCGTCGTCAAGGTGCAGATAGAAGAGCTTCCTGAGGTCGACGACGAGTTCGCCCAGTTGGTATCAGAGTTCGACACTGTTGCTGAGATGCGTGCTGACCTGGCTGCGGCTAGTGCAGGTATGGCGCGGGTGGATCAGCTCAATGCCGCCCGGGACGCCGTGGTGGCCGACCTGGTGGCCAAGACCGAGTTCGATCTCCCAGATGCCTTGCTCGAGGCCGAGGCGGCGAATCGCCAGCAGCAGATCACAGATCAGCTGGCCCGCGCCGGCTACACCATCGAGCGCTACATTGAGGAATCCGAGGACGAGACTGCGGAGACCCCAGAGGAGTTCTGGGAGCAGGTTGGCGAGAACTCGCGGACCTCGCTCAAGGCCCAGATAATCTTGGACAAGCTGGCTGATGAGATCGAGGTTGAGGTTGGGCAAGAGGACCTCACCCAGATGCTGATCCAGCGGGCCCAGGCAGCTGGTTCCTCCCCGGAGCAAGAGATGCAGCACATGATGGAGCACAACCACACCAACGAGTGGGTGGCCGAGATTCGCCGCTCGAAGATCCTGGATCAGATCGTGGCTGCCGCGAAGATAACTGATACCGAGGGCACTGCTGTGGATGTCTCCACGACCCGCCCCGATGGTTCTCTGGTCGACGATGAACAGGCGTCTGCCGAGGAGTAGGCCGGGTAGGCAATGGCCTGCCAAGCCCCGTCACCGCTGTGGTGGCGGGGCTTTCATCCGCCATGAGCGAACACCAGGGCAGGTTGCTCCGAAATGTCGGCGGAGCGGGGTAGGTTCAGCCTCGTGAATGAACTTCAGCCTGGAATCCGCGACGCTGTCGGCTCGAGTGGCGTCGGCATGAACGACTCCGTCTACCAGTCGCTGCTTGCGAACCGCATCATCTTTCTCGGCTCGGAGGTCCGCGACGAGAACGCCAACGCCATCTGTGCACAGATGCTGTTGCTCAACGCCGAAGATCCGACCAAGGACATCTACCTGTACATCAACTCGCCTGGCGGTTCGGTGACGGCCGGTATGGCGATCTTCGACACTATGCAGTGGATCAGCAACGACGTCGCGACCGTTGCGATGGGGCTCGCCGCCTCAATGGGGCAGTTCCTGCTCAGCGCTGGGACTCCGGGAAAGCGGTATGCGCTCCCGCATGCGAAGATAATGATGCACCAGCCGTCCGGCGGCCTGGGTGGAACTGCCTCGGACATCAAGATCTTGGCGGAGCAGATTCTGCAGACCAAGCGCGAGATGGCTGAGTTGATCGCGCAGCACACCGGCAAGGCCGTGGATCAGATCGAAGCCGACTCCGACCGGGACCGCTGGTTCACCGCCCCGGAGGCGTTGGAATATGGGTTCATTGACCACGTCTTCGAGCGTGCCGCTCAGATCCCGACCGACGCCCCGAATCAGTGAGGAACCATCAGATGAACATGAGCGCTGTGGCCGGCGGTGTGGCACCGCAGGGGCCGTCCATGGAGTACTACATCCCGCAGTGGGAAGAGCGGACCAGCTACGGGGTACGCCGGGTCGATCCCTACACCAAGCTGTTCGAGGACCGGATTATCTTCTTGGGCACCCCGATCAGCGACGATATTGCCAATGCGGTGATGGCTCAGCTGCTGTGTCTGCAGTCGATGGATCCCGAGCGCCCGATAAGTATGTACATCAACTCGCCCGGCGGCTCCTTCACCGCGCTCACGGCGATCTACGACACCATGCAGTACATCAAGCCGGACGTGCAGACCGTCTGCCTGGGGCAGGCCGCGTCCGCAGCAGCAGTTCTGCTGGCAGCTGGTGGCAAGGGCAAACGGTTCGCTTTGCCGAATAGCCGGATTCTCATCCACCAGCCGGCAACCGAAGGTGGGTACGGGCAAAGCTCTGATCTGGAGATCCAGGCTAAGGAAATCCTCCGGATTCGGACGCTGATGGAGGAGATGCTGGCTCGAGACACCGGGCAGACCGTTGAGAAGATCAGTAAGGACATTGAGCGTGACAAGTACTTGACCGCCGAAGAGGCGCTCGAGTACGGCATCATTGATGAGATCTTTACGTCGCTGAAGGACGTTCAGTAGCGGTTACGCACGCTCGACGAGGGAGGGTTACATGCCGAGGATCGGTGAGACATCGGACCTGCTGAAGTGTTCTTTCTGCGGGAAGAGCCAGAAGCAGGTCAGGAAGCTGATCGCCGGTCCCGGCGTGTACATCTGCGACGAGTGCATTGAACTGTGCAATGAGATCATCGAGGAAGAATTCTCAGAGGCTACTGATGCTGGTCTGCTCGAGGAGTTGCCCAAACCCAGAGAGATCGTTGGCTTCCTCGACTCCTACGTGATCGGGCAGCACACCGCCAAGAAGGCGCTGGCAGTGGCCGTCTACAACCACTACAAACGGGTGCAGGCCCAAAGCGCGACCCCACGGCGGGCCGCAGAGGACGAACTCGTTGAACTCGGCAAGTCCAACATCCTCCTGATTGGCCCGACCGGTTGTGGCAAGACCTATCTAGCCCAAACCCTGGCGCGGATGCTCAATGTACCCTTCGCGATGGCGGATGCGACCGCACTGACCGAGGCCGGGTATGTCGGTGAGGATGTGGAGAATATCCTGCTGAAGCTACTGCAGGCGGCCGACTTCGATGTCAAGAAGGCCGAATCCGGAATTATATATATCGACGAGATCGACAAGGTTGCCCGCAAGTCGGAGAACCCTTCCATCACGCGTGATGTTTCCGGAGAGGGTGTGCAGCAGGCCTTGCTCAAGATAATTGAGGGAACCACTGCGTCGGTGCCGCCCCAGGGGGGCCGCAAACATCCCCATCAAGAGTTCATCCAGATCGATACCACGAACATCCTGTTCATCGTCGGGGGTGCCTTCGCTGGGCTGGACGAAATCATCAACGCCCGGATCGGCAAGCGATCCCTGGGCTTTAATAACGACCTGGCGTTGCGGCGTCAGGAGGAGAAGAACCCGTTCGCCGAAGTGCGGCCCGAGGATCTGCACTCCTTCGGCCTGATCCCCGAGTTCATCGGCCGGCTCCCCATGATCGCCACCGTCAATCCGCTCGATCTGGACGCTATGATCCGGGTGCTGGTCGAGCCGAAGAATGCGCTCACCAAGCAGTTCCGTAAGCTGTTTGAGCTGGACGGGGTGGATCTGGAGTTCACCGAGGACGCGGTCGCAGCCATCGCCGAACTGGCGCTCGCACGGGGGATTGGTGCCCGTGGTCTGCGTTCCATCTTGGAGGAGATCCTGCTCAATGTCATGTTCCACGTCCCCAGTGCTGATGATGTGGTGCGGGTGAAGGTAACCGCCGAGGTGGTTACCCAGGGCGCAGAACCCGAACTGTCGACCCGGTCGAGCCGCCCCTCCCGGCGTCACAAGAGCGCCTGATCAGTTGACCACCGGTACGACTCCTCGATCTTCACCGAGAACCAAACCGCCCAAGACTTATCGAAGGCCGGCGACAGACTCAAGAAGAGTGTCTACGAGTATGTCGTCACGGATTCAAAGGTCGAGCGGTCGTTTGTGGAGCAACTCGACGTGAGCGACGATGTCGTCGTCTACTCGAAGCTGCCTCGGGGATTCTTCATCCCGACCCCGGTCGGGGACTACAACCCTGACTGGGCTGTCGCCTTCCGAGACGATGTCACAAACATCAAGCACGTCTACTTCGTGGCCGAGACGAAGGGCTCCATGTCGTCACTCCAGCTCAAGGGCGTTGAGAACGCCAAGATCGAGTGCGCCCGTAGGTTCTTCGCTTCGATCAATAACAAGGCCGAACACGGGGGCGTGAGATACGACGTCGTCGACTCGTACGACTCGCTGCTTCAGCTCGTGGGAGCTTGACGAACGATGCCCCCAACATCACCTACCGCTCCGGCTGCACCGTCCGGTAGCGTTCGGATCACGCGGCTCAAGATCGAGAAGTTCCGAGCGATTGCTTCGGCAGAGATCGAACTCGGCGATACGGTTGCTCTCGTAGGCCAGAACGGCTCGGGTAAGTCTTCAATCCTTCGGGCGCTTAACGCCTTCTTCAACTTCGACGATGAGAAGGCTGACTTCGAAGACGGCAGTCACGCGTACAGCCGAACGATGCAGTCGGTGATCGAGGTGACGATCGAAGGACTGGCGAGTGACCCAGCCCTGCCGAGGACGCAGGCCGGTTCGAGCCAAGTTCGAGCTCAATTGAAGTTCCGTCGACAGGCAGTGTGGAACGTGCTTGTCGGTGGCAAGTGGCAGTCGGCTGCACCCGGATTTCATGAAGCTCTCCGCATGCAGGTTGCATACGCGCTCATCCCCACAAGACGGGATCATGCCGTCGCACACGAACCCGCGACAGGACTTCTGGAGCGTGCCGTTGACGAGTGGGTCACCTCGAACCGCCAGCGTGACCGCGTCAGTCCCCAGGTCGCGAAGCTTGGCGGGCAGCTCCAGAAGAACTCTCTGTCGGGGTTTGAGAAGCAGCTTCGCAAGGTCGCACCCAGCGACGGCCCCTTCAGTTTCGAGCTGAGCTACTCAGCGCAGCCCGACTACAAGCTCCTCCTGGCTAACCTTGCTCTGAGCGTGAACGAGGGAGGGCAGTCGATCCCTCTTGCGGATAGTGGTAGCGGAACCCAGAGCATGGCGATCTTCGCGCTGTACGCGTACCTCGCGGAGCTCCAGAGTAAGACGTTCGTGCTCGGGATGGAGGAGCCTGAGCAGAATCTCCACCCGCAGGCACAGCGTCAGCTCATCAACCGGATCATGAGCTTGGATCTCCAGGTCTTGTTCACCACCCACTCGCCAACCGTTGTGGACTCCCTCAACCACGAGCAGGTCGTGCTGTGCCGTCGGACCACGGGGAAGAGTCGCGGCCTGGAGGCTCAGATTCGGCAGATACCCTC
Organism: Propioniciclava sp.; assembly: GCA_047973325.1. Classification (GTDB taxonomy): domain Bacteria; phylum Actinomycetota; class Actinomycetes; order Propionibacteriales; family Propionibacteriaceae; genus Propioniciclava. Next base: position 12,241 of record JBKEBU010000046.1, read on the forward strand.
CGACTTCTTCACCCGGCACAAGTTGGATCGTGACTCCTACTACAAGTTCCACCGGCGGAGAAACTCCGAGTTCATCTTCGCCGACTTCGTGACGGTGACCGAGAGCCCGATCGACTCCGTCGTGGTCCTCGCGCTTCTTCAGGAGGCCGGGGCCGACCCTGCCGAGCTGAGCATGAGCGTCGTTGCGCTTGATGGGGTGGACCAGATTCCGCACATGTTTCACATCCTCCATGAACTTGGAATCGCTAGTGCGTTCGTCGTAGATAAGGACTACTTCCTCCCGTACAAGAATGGCGAACGCAAGGTGAGTCTCGACTCCAAGGGCTATCCGCAGTACAAAGCCGAGGCTAGGACGGACTCTCTGCTCTCGACGCTGTTCCCGAAGGCCTCGGATTACAGCAAGGTGGTCAAGCAACTCACGGACAATCACCAGCAGGCGATGGCGAGCCTCAGGGAAGTTGGATTCTTCTGCTTCCGGTACGCGATGGAGATCGACCTTGTCGTGGCTGAGGAGACGCGGAACCGCCTCTTCGACCGGTTGAACGTTCCTGAAGCTGATCGAACGGAGCGTCACCTGCTCACGGCGAAGGCGAAGGCCATCAAGCGTCAGGAGGCGTTGCTGCCTGTCCTGGCAGGGTTGAAAGCAACTAATCTGCCGTACTCATACAGGGCGCTGCGGAGCGAACTGCCGAAGATGGCCAAGGCGGCGCGGCAGCGCCCCTGATTCTTCGCCGAACTGCGGGCTGATCGAGGGATGCGCGCCCAGATTGAACGGCAATAGCGTACCGTTCCCAGTACGGTATTGACACTGGAGCGAGCTCGTGGGCTATCGGCAGAACCTATGGGAGATTGCAGCGACCCGCAACGGCGTGGTGACCGTCACCGAGGCGAGGGATGCGGGCGTGCCTGCTGTCGAGGTGCGAAAGCTTGCCGCCCGCGGTGCGCTCCGCGGGTGCGGGCAGGGTGTCTACACACACCGCGACGTGCCGACGACCTCGTTCACCGAGCCGATGATTGCTGTGGCTCTTGCCGGGGACGGTGCATTCCTGCACCGTGAATCCGTGCTCAACCTGCTCGGGCTTGGGCATTTCAATCCGCCGAAGGTGCGTGTGGGCACGCGTCGCCGTGTGCGGTGCAAGTTGCCGGAGTGGATGAAGCTGGAGAACCGGCCTGACGTTTCCGATGAAGATCTCACTCGCTACGAGGACGTCCCAGCTACGACCGTTCGGCGGGCGCTGGGGGACATGCGGGATCGGATGCCGCCTGACCGATGGGAAGCTCTACTGGATCAGGCGCTGCGACGAGAGCTGATCGGAGAACAGGAAGCCGCTGCGTGGCGTGAATCTTCCTAGCTCCTCGCCGACCGCTCTACTCCCAGGCATGGAGACCGGGATTCCATTGCCCTCTCGCCGTAGAGGACAGCACCGGATC
>JBKEBU010000116.1:0-26739 GCA_047973325.1 Propioniciclava sp.
CTACGCAAGATCGACACCCTCGCATTGCAGCCGTTCCTGAACAACCTCGGCGGGCCGATCGGGCGGGTGGATGACGGTCAGCCACAGTTCCGCTTCAGCCCCCAGCGCCAACCGGCCATCCCGCGTCCCGATGCGTCCTTCGATGCGGTGCGCGTCGATCTGATCATGGCCTATCCGGGCGCCGACTCGGTGCTACTGGATGCTGCCCTGGCCGCTGGCGCGCACGGGATCGTCGTGCTCGGCACCGGCTCTGGGAACCCTGGTCGAACGTTGAGCGACGGTATCGCCCGAGCCATCGCAGCCAACATGGTCGTGGCCCTGGGAACCCGCACCGGAACCGGCCCGGTGCTGCCTATCTATGGCGATGGCGGCGCGGTCGATGCCCTCGCCGCCGGAGCAATCTCCCTCGGGGCCCTCCCGGCCACCCAAGGCCGGATGCTGCTAGCCCTCCTGCTCAGTCGCGGTGATGCGGCTGGCGCACGACATCACCTGACGGAACTTGTCGGGACGCACCAACAAACAACGAACAAGGAGTAGTGAGATGGCAAAGGAAATCTTCGTGGCCTTCGGCGTTGATGTGGACGCCGTGGGTGGTTGGCTCGGTTCCTACGGGGGTGAGGATTCGCCGGGAGACATCTCCCGTGGGGTCTTCGCCGGTGAGGTCGGCGTCCCCAGACTGAACCAGCTCTTCACCAGATATGAGCTACCGAGCACCTGGTTCTGGCCCGGCCACTCCGTCGAGACCTTCCCGAGTGAGTTCGACGCCATCGTGGCTTCCGGAGCCGAGATCGGCGTGCACGGATACAGCCACGAGAATCCGATCGCGATGACCCGGGAACAGGAGGAAGAGATCCTGACCTACTGCATTGACCTGATCGAGCGTCGCAGCGGCCGGCGTCCCAGCGGCTATGTCGCCCCCTGGTGGGAATTTTCACCGGTCACGAACGAACTGCTCATCGAGCAGGGTATTCGCTACGACCATTCGCTCATGCATCGCGACTTCGAGCCCTACTACGTCCGCGTCGGTGACACCTGGGACAAGATCGACTACGACAAGCCTGCCCGTACCTGGATGAAACCGCTGGTCCGCGGCCAGGAGACCGATCTGATTGAGATCCCGGCGAGCTGGTACCTCGACGACCTGCCGCCCATGATGTTCATCAAGACCAGTCCCAACAGCCACGGCTTCGTCAACCCAAGGGACATCGAACAGATGTGGCGGGATCAGTTCGACTGGATCTACCGCGAACACGACTACGCCGTCTTCACCATGACCATCCATCCGGATGTCTCCGGCCGGCCGCACGTCCTGCTGATGCTGGAGCGGCTGATCGAACACATTGGCAGTCATGCGGGCGTGCGCTGGAGCACCTTCGACGCCATCGCCACGGACTTCACCTCCCGATTCCCGCGGACCCGCTGACAGGAGCCCGATCATGACATCCACCTCTGCAACCCCCACCCTGCGGCGGGTCAGTACGCGTGAAACCCGTCGCGCAACCAGCATCGCTTTCCTGGCCTGGACCATCGCCGTCTACGACTTCATCCTGTTCGGAACCCTGCTCCCCCGCATCGAGGAGAGCTTCTCCTGGGAATCGAGCTTTGCCCTGCTGGTGTCCACGTTGGTCAGCGTCGGCACCTTCATTGTGGTGATCCTGGTCGGCCCGATGGTTGACCGGCTCGGCCGCCGCAAAGGCATGGTGGTCTCGGTAGGCGGCACCGCTTTGTCATCGGCAGCTACATCCCTGGTGCAAGGAGCGGTCTCCCTGATCGGCATCCGATCGATCAGCGGGCTCGGCCTCGCCGAACAGTCGGTGAACGCCACCTACCTCAATGAGCTGTACGCGGTCACCGAAGACGAGAAGATCAAGCGCAACCAGGGTTTCGTCTACTCCATGGTGCAAACCGGATGGCCACTCGGCGCCTTGCTCGCCGCCGGGTTCGTGGCGATCATGACCCCGATCGTCGGCACCGACAACTGGCAGATGCTGTTCTTGCTGGCGACGGTGCCTGCGATCATCGTGGCGCTGGTCTGCCTCCGGTTGAAGGAGAGCCCGCAATTCGTGGCCACCCAGCACATCAAGCGGCTGGCCAGGGACGGCGACGAGGCCGCTGCCCAGGCCTATGCGAAGGCGGTCGGGCTGGAGGTGCAGAAGCACACTCCGTTCCGTCGCATTTTCCAAGGTAAGCACCTGCGGAGCACCGTCGTGATCTCACTGGCCTGGCTGTTCAACTGGTTCGGCATCCAGACCTTCTCCGTGCTGGGCACCACCGTGCTCGAGAGCGGCAAGGGCCTGGACGCCTCCAGTGCGTTGCTGATGATCGTGGTGTCCAACATCGTGGGAGCCCTCGGCTATCTCACCCACGGCTGGCTCGGCGACCGCCTCGGACGGCGCAACGTCATCGTCGCCGGCTGGATGCTCGGCGGGGTGATGTTCGGGGCGATGCTGCTGGGTCCCAGCAACCCGACCTTCGTGCTGATCACCTACATGCTCGGGCTGTTCTTCCTGCTGGGACCATACGCGGCCATCATGTTCTTCCAGGCCGAGTGCTACGACGCCGACTGCCGGGCCACCGGCTCCACCTTCATCGGTGCGATGAGCCAGCCGGGTGCGGTGATCGCCGGATTCCTGCTGACCGCCATGGTCGCCGCTGCAATTCCCTTCTCCACCGCCGCCTTCCTCGTCGGCGCACTGGGAACCTTCGTCTCGGGCCTGGTCATGCTCTTCGCCAAGAGGGTCACCACCACATCCACAGCGGTCGCCTCATGAGTGGCGTCACCGGATACGGCAACTGCCTGGACGGACGGACGGCCCTGGTCACCGGAGCTGCCAGTGGCATTGGCCAGGCGACCGCCAGGCACCTAGTGGCAGCCGGGGCTCACGTGCTGATGGCCGACCGTAGCCCGTCGGTCCACGCAGCTGCCGAAGAACTGACTTACCTGGCACAGGCCGGCGGCATCAATCCGCCAACAGCGCTCACCTTCGATGCCGCCGAGGAGGCTAGCGTGGCTGAGCTGGTGACCCGAGCCGAGCGCGAGCTCAGCCGGATCGACACCCTGGTGACCTCTCACGGCATCCTGACCGAGGCTGCGCTGGCAGACATGTCGCTGGAGCAGTGGAACGAAACGCTGACCATCGACCTGACCAGTGTCTTCCTGCTGTGCCGGGCGGTACTGCCCGGTATGCGGGCCCGCGCCGATGGCCGGATCATCAACATCGCCTCGCAGCTGGGGCAGAAAGGTGGCAGCGGGATGACCCACTACGCCGCCGCCAAGGCTGGGGTGATTGCGATGACCAAGTCCCTGGCGCTGGAGGTCTCGCGCGAGGGCGTGCTGGTGAACTGTGTGGCCCCTGGCCCCATTGAGACGCCCCTGGTGGCGGCCATCAGCGACGAGTGGAAGGTCGCCAAGCGGGCCGAACTGCCCCTGGGGCGCTTCGGCACTGTCGACCAGGTTGCCCCGACCATCGTCGCCCTTGCATCCTCTCCCTTTGGGGATATCTATGTGGGTCAAACACTGGGTCCCAATAGCGGCGACGTCATGCTCTGATGTGCGGCGCCTGTGGACGGGAGAGGACGACCTGGAGTCAGGCCGTCCTCTCCCGCACCTACCCAAGGATGGTCGTGGCCAGGATCGCGACCGGGGTGGCTCGGCGGACACAGGTACGGAGCAGCCCGGTGGGCTGGAGCATGGCCACTTTCGGAGGGCAGTGGCGGCTGTGCCGGACTCTGCCTGACCTGATCGACGTATGGCAACCAGACCTGGAGAGCGCGATCCGACAAGCCGGAACGGACGCGCTCTACACCCAGATTCTGCAGCTCGGTCGGCACCGCCGGCTCGAGATCGAGGGCACATCGACCTGGGTGCCGGACATCCCCATGCCGATACCGACCGGCGTGGACCCCGAGGTGGTCCTGATTCCACGGCTGTTCTACGCCGCAGCCATCACACAATCGACAATAGGTAAAGGGAGCGAGAACACATGCACCAGCGAGTCGTACTCATCACCGGAGCAGGCATCGGCATCGGACGGGCTGCCGCGTTGGCGTTCGCCGAGCACGGTGACCACGTCGTCGTGACCGACGTGTTGCCAGACGAAGGCCGGGACGTCGTCACCCAGATAGAAGCGGAAGGCGGCGTGGCCGAATTCCATGAACTCAACGTCCGATCCACACCGGCTGCAGATGCGCTGGTGAGTGACCTCAACAACCGATTCGGCGGCATCGACGTGATTGTGGCCAATGCAGGCATCGCCTTGCGGGTGCCCATGTCGCAGATGACCGACGAAACCTGGCACGAGACGCTGGACGTGGACTTGCACGGCATGCTCCGAGTGATTCGTCCGGCGCTGCCCACCATGAAACCTGGGTCGGCGATCATCTGCCTGTCTTCGATCATGGGCACGCACTACGGCTGGGATCAGCACGTGCACTATTCCGCAGCAAAGTCTGGCGTGATCGGCTTGGTACGCGGACTAGCCGTCGAATATGCCGCAGCCGGGATTCGAGTCAACGGGGTCGCCCCGGGCTACATCCGGACCGCGCAGTTGCTGAATCCAGGCCATAGCCTCGGGCCCGAGGCGGCTGAGATCGCCTCACCCTACATCCCGATGAAGCGCCTCGGCGAACCACCCGAGATCGCGAGCGTCATCAGATTTCTCGCCTCCGCCGACGCTTCCTACCTGACCGGGCAAGTCCTGACAGTTGATGGTGGGCTCACCCCCGGCCGCTACTGAGGGGTACCAGCCCTGATCAGGGGGCGGGCGGCCGCTCCCCCGGCACCTGAGGACGCTCCACGTCCCCACCGGCCACCGCAATTTTCAAGCAACCTCTTGCAATTCGCGTCCGGAGACGTCTAGTCTCTGACCAACGATTCCGGAAACGATTCCAGTGAGGGGATCTTGGACATGCACCAGGGCGCAGAACCATCGGGCTTGACGATCACGGCCATCAGGACCGTGCCCATCATCGCTCCCCTGGCCCGCGAATTCCGGGGCAGCCACTACCACATGACCCACCGGGCTACCGTGATAGTGCAGGTGGAAACGGCCAGCGGAATCGTCGGAGAGGCCTATGCCGGCGACGAGGACAAGACCCTGCCGGACATCGACGCAATAATCCGCAACGAGTTGACCCCGCGCCTGATAGGCGAAGACGCCATCCGGACCGAGCGGTGCTGGAACTTGATGTACCCGGCCACGTTCGACATCCTGCGGGATCGCCGCCTCGGCCTGGTCGCTATCGCGGCGGTGGATGCCGCCATCTGGGACGCGGTCGGCAAGGCCCTGGGGCAGCCGCTGTGGCGCCTGTGGGGCGGGTTCCGCGACCGTGTTCCCCTGATCGCCATTGGCGGCTACTACGGTGAACCGCTCGGCTCCATTCGCGAGGAGATCCAGTTCTATCAGGACGCCGGTCTCGCCGGCGTCAAGTTCAAGGTCGGCGGCGCCACCCCCGCAGAGGACGCCACCCGGGTCCGTGAAGCCCGGTCAGCGGCTGGCGATGATTTCATCATCACCGTCGACGCCAACAACGGCTACACCGTGCCCCAAGCGGTCGAGTTCGCCGGCCGGGTTGGTGACTTGGACATACGCTGGTTTGAAGAGCCGGTGCAGTGGCACAACGACCGACGAAGCCTACGCGACGTCCGGTTCCGCGGCTCCATCCCCATTTGTGCCGGTCAAAGTGAGCTCAGCCCCTCGGGGTGTCGAGACCTGATGGAGACAGCATCGATAGACGTCTGCAACTTCGATGCCAGCTGGTCGGGGGGTCCCACCCAGTGGCGTCGCGCCGCGGCGATCGCTTTGTCCTATGACATCCAGATGGGTCACCACGAAGAGCCGCAGGTCTCCAGCCACCTGATCGCCAGCCAGCCGCATGGAACCTACGCCGAATGCTTCCACCCCGACCGGGATCCCTTCTGGTGGCACCTGATAGCCAATCGACCGCCCCTTGAGGATGGGCATCTAGTCATGGGTGAAGCACCCGGCCTCGGCTGGGAACTCGACTGGGACTACATCGATAGGTACCGCCTGGGGCAGGAGTCCTGATGGAGCGGTTGCTGTTCATCATGCACATCCGGCCCGGCATGGAAGCCGAGTACGAGCGCCGTCATGCGTCGGTCTGGCCAGCCCTGCAACGAAACCTGTACGACGCCGGCTGGCGCAACTACAGCCTATTCCGGCGCGACCGCGAGGTCTACGCCTACGCCGAGTGCCACCCCAGCATTGCCGACGCGTCGGCCGCCATCGGCCGATCGCCGGTCAACGCCGAGTGGGCCGATTGGTTCACCGACGTTCTCGAAGCCCCCCCGGACGAGGTCGGAATGGTCAGGGCCGACGCTGTCTGGCATCTGGATGAAGCCCTGGCTGCCTCAAGTGAGAGCAACGATCCGTCCCGTCCGGGCCGGTGACCGTAAGGAGGAGACAGCGTGTCAACCCATCGAATGACCAGGTCCTGGGCCATCCCACTGGTGGCGACCACCGCCTTGGCCCTCGCATCCTGTTCGAGCAACCCGGGAACAACTCCTGCAGAGCCGAACCAGCCCGCTCCCAGCACCTCATCCGCCCCGGCACCGGAGTCGCCGGAGTTTGTTGAGTTCCGCGAGGCGGAGCCCGGGAGCGGCGACGGAATCAAGATCGGCCTGATCGCCCTCGACGACACGATCCCGTTCAGCAAGCTGGTGTCGGACTCGGTGAAGGAGCAAGCGGAGAAGGCTGGGGCGGAACTCGTTTTCTGTGACTCCAAGCTGGATGCCGCAACCGCCCTGGACTGCGCCAAGAACTTCGCGACCCAGGGTGTTCAGGGGTACCTGAACTTCCAGCCAGTTTCGGATGCCGCCCAGGCAATCTGCGATGCCGGGCCCGATGGTCCGGTGATTGCCATCGACATCGCCCAGGGCGACTGCCAGCAAGCCTTCATGGGCGCCAACAACAGCCGGGCCGGGTTCGTCGCAGGCGAGGGCCTGGGCCAGTACATGAAGGAGAAGTTCAACTGCGAGTACGACGCCTATGTATCCCTGGAGGACAAGGGTGTCGGTGAGGTCAACGAGCTGCGGATGAACGGCATCCGCGAGGGCTTCCAGTCGGTGTGCCCAGGCGAGCTCAAGAACGAACGCGTCCTGGATGCGGGTCGGCAGGACATCGCCCTGACGAAGTTCGGCGACACTCTGACGGCCCTGCCCGGCATGGAGCGCATCATCGTGGTTGGCATCAACGACGACTCCGTCCTCGGCGCCTATGCCGCCGCCCGCACGGCAGGACGCGGCGACAACCTGCACATGTCCGGTATGGGTGCCGACCCGACCTCCCACTGCGAGATCGCGACGAACCCCAACTGGGCCGGTGACTCCGCATTCTTCCCCGAGCGCTACGGCGAGATCGGTGTCCCGTATCTGCTCGACCTCATCAACGGCACCGACGTACCCGAGCAGCTTCTCGTCAACCACACGTTCATCAACAAGGACAACGTCGCGGACTTCTACGACGTGAGCGGTTGCTGAGGTAGGAGACATGACCGAGGTTCTCTCCCCAGCGGAGCCCGGCGGGCCAGCCCTATCCCTCCGTGGGATACGTAAGTCGTTCGGTGGAGTCGAGGTTCTCCACGGAGTCGACCTGGACATCCAACCAGGCACCGTCGTGGCCCTGTTGGGGGAGAACGGGGCCGGCAAGTCAACCCTGGTGAAAATCGTGAGCGGGGACTACCAGCCCGATGCGGGCAGCATCACCGTGGCTGACACCACCCACCCCCGGATGACGCCACAGCAAGCCCAATCCCTGGGGATTGGCATGATCTACCAGGAGCTCAACGATGCACCTCCGCTCACCGTCGCCGAGAACATCTCCCTGGGTCGGCTGCCCAACCGGTTTGGCTTCGTCGATTGGCCCGAGGTGCGTCGCCGCGCTCGAGACGTGCTTGACCAGCTCGAGGTCGACCTGGATATTGACCTGCCGGTGTCCCGACTACGGGTCGGGCAGCGGCAAGTGGTGGAGATCGCCCGCGCACTGACCGACCGGGCCAGCATCCTCGTCCTGGACGAACCGACAGCCGCCCTCTCCGGCGAGGAGACAGCCACACTGTTCCGCTACGTCCGTCGGTTGCGGGAGCGCGGGACCGCGATGATCTATATCACCCACCGTCTGGACGAACTCAGCGAGGTGGCCGATGAGGTTGTGGTCCTCCGCGACGGCAACGTCAAATACCGCGCACTCGTCGCCGAGAGCCCACGGGCCGACCTGGTCGAGGCCATGGTCGGATCCCGGGTGGCCGAGGCCGGACGCTCAGCACCTGCTGGCTCCGCAGGTGATGTGGTGGCCACGTTCTCCGGCGCCGGGGCAGCCGGATCATTCGACGACGTTGACCTGGAAGTGCGCCGCGGTGAGGTAGTGGCGTTGTATGGCAAGGTCGGTTCGGGCATTGCCGAGGTCTGCGAGGCGGCCTTCGGAACCTTGCCCCTGACTAGCGGTCAGATCACCGTCAACGGCAGCCACCGACCCAGATCGCCCCGACAGTCAGTGCGGGCGAAGGTGGGGTTCCTCCCGGCTGATCGCAAATCCGAGGGGGCCTTCGGGGTCCTGTCCAGCGCTCGCAATCTAGGCGCAGCCAGCTGGGCGCAGGATGCGCTCGCCACGCTCTGGGCCAACCGTGCCGCCGAGGACCAGGCCTTCGCCCACTGGCGCGACCAGCTCCAGATAAAGGTGAGCCCGGAGGGGGCCAATCGGCCTATCCTGCGGCTCTCGGGCGGCAATCAGCAGAAGGTGCTCCTCGCCCGCTGGTTGCACGCCGGGTCGTCCCTGCTACTGCTCGTCGAACCGACGCGCGGCGTGGATGTCGGAGCCCGGCAGGACATCTACACCGCACTGCGAGATCTGGCCGCCCAGGGCATGGGCATACTGGTCGCCTCCTCCGACTCGGAGGAGGTCGTCCAGCTGGCAGACCGGGCCGTGGTGATGGTGCGCGGCCGTATCGCCCAGCAACTCGAATCCGATCAAATCACCTTGTCAGCCCTCACAGACGCCGCAGGAGGTTAGGCGATGGGACAGACCATGACCGAACCGACAACGTCACCCGAACGGGCCACAGCACCCAGGAAGGTCGCTATCCCCGAGATGGCCGCCCTGCTCGCGGTACTGATAGCACTGGTCATCGCTTTCAGTGTGACGAGCCCCTACTTCCTGAGCACCGCCAACCTGCTGAACATCCTGACCGCGATCGCGGTAACTGGGGTCCTGGCAGCCCCGGGAACTCTGCTGCTGATAGCCGGCCAGGTAGACCTGTCGGTTGGCGCTGCCACCGCGCTGTGCGGGATCGTGCTGGCCACCCTCGTCCCGATCATCGGACTATCCGGCGCAGTCATCGCCACCCTCATCGTCGGCTGCTCCATCGGCCTGATCAACGGGATGCTGGTCACCGTGGTCGGGCTGAACAGCCTGATAGTCACGCTGGGCGGGCTGGCCGCCTTCCGTGGCGTGGCCTTCCTGCTCGGCGATGGCCAGTCGGTGATGCTGCCGAACTTCGGCTTCCTGGGTACAGCCCGACCGCTGGGGATTCCGATGCCCGTGATCCTACTGCTGGGGTTCATGGCCGTGGTGTTCGTGCTGCTCCGCTTCACGGTATTCGGCCGCAATGTCTATGCCATTGGGGCCAATCCGGTCGCGGCCCGCCTGGTAGGTATCCCCAGCCGCCGTACGATCTTCATCGCCTTCGTGGCCTCGGGGGTGGCCATGGCGACGGCCGGTATGATCCTGACCTCGCAGTTGGGGGCGGCGGTGCCCAACGCCGCCCTGGGCATGGAACTGATGGTCGTCACCGCCATCGTGCTCGGCGGCGCCAGCCTGTCGGGTGGCCGAGGCTCGGTGAGTGGCACCCTGCTCGGGCTGATAATCATCGGTGTCCTCAACAATGGGCTCATCTTAATGAATGTGTCCTCCTACTGGCAGCAGGTTGCCAACGGTGTATTGCTGGTCGCAGCTGTCTCTTTCGATCGCCTGCGGGAACGCTTCTCACCCGCCTGACCCGCCAAGAAGGAATGGTCATGACCAAGACTCGCGTTGGGGTGATCGGAGCCGGCTCCTGGGCGCTCGCCTCTCACCTGCCCAACCTGGCCCGCCGTGAGGACGTCGAGTTCGTCGCCGTCAACCGTCCAGATGCCGACGCTCTCGAGCGCGTCCGGGAGCGCTATGGCTTCAGCTACGCCCACACCGAGTGGACGCATGTCCTCGACCACGACCTTGACCTCGTGGTGATCTCCAGCCCGACCTCGGTGCACGTCGAGCAGTGCATCGCGGCGCTGGAGCGGGATATGCATGTTCTTGTCGAGAAGCCGGTCGCCATCGATGCCGCTTCTGCCTGGCGCCTCGTGGAGGTCAGCGAGCACACCGGCAGGCAGGTGGTGGTGGCATTCGGGTGGAACTTCAGGCCCATGGTCAGGCAAGCCAAGAGCCTCATGACGCAGCACGGCATCGGCCGGATCGAGGCGACCAGCCTGCACATGTCCTCCCCGACCCGCGAACTGCTGTCCAACACCGGCGCCTACCCGGACGCCAGCAAGGACCTGCTGCCGCAGCACGAGACCTGGACCGATCCGGCCGTCTCCGGCGGCGGCTATGCCCAGGCTCAGCTCAGCCATGCCCTCGGGCTCCAGCTCTGGCTGACCAACCTGCGGGTGGACGGCGCCTACGCCCAGATGACGGCTCCGCTCCAGGCACCAGTGGAGCTGCACGATGCCGTCACGCTGCGCTACCAGGGCGGCGCGATCGGCACGATGTTCGGCGGCTCCAACCATCAGGGGGCCGGGGGGAACAAGCACCAACTGAACCTTTTCGTTATCGGTGAGGAGGGGCAGGTCCGGGTTGATGTGGAGCGCGAGCAGGTGTGGCTATTCCGGACTGACGGCTTCGAAGCCGACCTGTCCTTGACCTCGACTGACGGGGCCTATGACTGCATCGGCCCGGTGGACACCGTGGTCGAGCTGGCCCAGGGCAAGGATGTTGAGAACTGTGCTCCCGCATGGCTCGGTGCCCGTACCGTCGAGGCCCTTGAACTGGCGTACACGAGCGTGCACAGCGGACGATTCGAGGAACTGTCATGAACCCGCTCGATCTCACCACCTCGCTCACGGGTAGGTCCGTCGTAGTCACGGGCGCGTCCGGGGGAATCGGGTCACGGATAGTGATGGCCCTGGCGACCTCCGGGACCCAGGTGGTGGGCGTTGACCTTCCCGGTCACCCGATCCCGGAGCACGAGGGCATCACCCCCGTGGCCGCCGATCTGACCGACCTGGCCACCCACGCGGGCCTCTTCGGCCAGGCAGCAGCGCGGGCACCGCTGGTCGGCCTGGTGCACACCGCAGCCATTATCAGGCGCACCGAGATCGATCTGGTCACCGAAGCCGAGTTCGACGCCCAAGTGGCGGTCAACCTCAAGGCCAGCTACTTCCTCAACCGGGAGGCCTGGCGTGCTCTGCGCGGCCACGGCGGATCCATCGTCAACTACATCTCGCAGGGCTGGATGACCGGCGGCTACCAGGGAAGCACCGTGTACGCCGCAACCAAGGGAGCCCTGGCCAGCATGACCCGAGGGTTCGCCCGCAGCTTCGCCCCCGATCAGGTGCGCGTCAACGCGGTTTCTCCCGGTTTCATCGACACCGAGATGATGCACGCCGGGATCTCTGCCCACGACCGTGACCAGATAACGACACAGGTTCCCCTGGGGCGCTTAGGCCAACCCGAGGAGCTCGTCGGGGCCACAACTTTCCTTCTTTCCGATGCCGCCAGTTACATCACCGGAGCCGTAATCAACGTCTCCGGTGGGCAACTCATGTACTGAGAGGACCTACATGCCCAGGATGCGAATGAATCGGGCGATTTCCACCGCCCTGGCCGACGCGATGGCCGCCGACCCGTCCGTCGTCGTGTTCGGCGAGGACGTGGCCGCCGCCGAAGGCCCCTTCAAGACATCGGAGGGGTTGGTGGCCAGATTCGGGCCCAGCCGGGTCCGAGACACCCCGATCTCGGAGATGGCGTTCACCGGCGCCGCCGTGGGTGCCGCCATGCACGGGCTCAAGCCTGTGGTCGAGATAATGTTCATGGAATTCCTCGGGGTCGCCCTCGACCAGTTGGTCACCCAGGCAGCCAAGATGCGCTACTTGTCGGGAGGCCAATACCACGTCCCGATGGTATTGCGCGCCTCGGTCGGGTCGGGCACGGGCTTCGGCTGTCAGCATTCCCAGACCCTGGAGAACTGGGTGTCCGCCACCCCGGGGCTGTCGGTGGTCAGCCCGAGCGACGCCCAGTCCGCCTACAGTCTGCTCCGCGCGGCGATCGAGGATCCAGACCCGGTGGTGGTGCTGGAGCCCCGGGTCTTGTACGGCGCCCGTTCCGAGGTTGACCCGTCGATAACGCTCGCGATCGGTCGAGCCCGGACCCTCCGCGAGGGCAGCGAGGTCACCCTGGTGGCTCTGGGGCGGACGACCGGAATCGCCCAGGCGGCCGCCGAGGAGCTTGCCGACGCGGGGATCGACTGTGAGGTGATCGACCTGCTCACCCTGGTTCCCCTGGATCGGGCGGCGGTGCTGGCCTCAGTGCGCCGCACCGGCCGGCTGGTGGTGGTCGATGACTCACCCCTCTCCGGCGGATGGGGGCACGAGGTGGTCAGCCTGTGCGCCACCGAAGCATTCTCCGCTCTGCAGGCGTCGCCGATTCGGGTGTGTGCACCCGACGTGCCCGTGCCCTACGGCAAGGCGCTGGAGGCACGCTACGCGCCATCAGCAGCCGAGGTGGTCCACCAGTGCCGAGCATTGATCCGGGACGGTGCTGCCCCGCCAGCCTGGTGGATCCGGGATGGTCTGCACATGGAAGGAGGAATGGCATGAGCCAAGCGCTACGCGCCGCACTGGCCCAGCCGGTGGAGCGCTACCGACGAATGGTCGAGATCCGGGTGGCCGAGGACACCGTCAATGAACTGTTCGCCTCAGGAACAATCCACGGCACGACACATCTGTGCCAGGGTCAGGAGGCTCTGGCCGTCGGGTTGGCATCTGGGCTACGTCCCGACGACGCCGTGACGGCCACCTATCGGGGCCATGGGGTGGCCCTAGCCCTCGGGTTGCCGTTGGAGTCCCTGTTCGGGGAAATCATGGGCAAGACTTCCGGCGCGGTCGGCGGCCTGGGCGGCTCCATGCACCTATGCCTGGACCAGGTCGGCCTGTTGCCGACGTTCGCCATCGTCGGGGCAGGCCTACCGGTGGCCGCCGGATCGGCCCTGGCCTTCCAGGTACGGGGCGAACCCCGCGTCGCCGCGGCCGTGTTCGGCGATGGTGCCAGCAACATCGGGGCCTTCCACGAGTCACTCAACCTGGCAGCCATCTGGCATCTCCCGGTGATATTCATCCTCGATCACAACGTCTACGGCGAATACAGTCGCTGGGACGTCACCACCCCATTCGAGGACCTGCACCGGCGTGCTGCCTCCTACGACATTCCCGGCGTCCAGGTGGACGGAATGGACGTGGACGCGGTGCGCTCAACTATCGAGAAGGCCGCAGAGCGGGCACGTAGCGGTGGTGGGCCAACGCTGGTGGAGGCCAAGACCTACAGGTTCTCGGGCCATTCCCGCTCTGACACCGCGCCCTACCGACCTCCCGGCGAACTGGAGGAATGGCAGCGGCGGGACCCCCTCACCCTCACCCGCGCTGGGCTCGAGGCCTCCGGGATCGATCCGGCACACCTCGATGCCATCGAAACGGAGGCTGCACAGGCTGTCCGGAGGGCCGTGGACGCGGCGCAGAAAGCCGCCGCCACCGGCATTGAGGGCATGTTCAGCAACGTCGGGGCCCAGGGCTGAGCCATGGAGATGCTGATGCCCAAAGTGGCCGACTCGACTGACAGCTATGAGGTGGCCGCAGTTGAGGTCGCCGTTGGCGACACGGTGTCACCGGAGGATGTGGTGCTGGTCGTCGAAACTGACAAGGTGGACGTCGACGTGACGTCGGGTTTCTCCGGGACCATCACCCGGATCGCTGTCGCGGTCGGCGATGAGGTCACCACCGGCGACGTGATCCTGAGCTACGAGCAGTCGTCATGAGCATTCTCGACCCGGCGCCGCCGGTGATCGACACCCATGTACACCTTTTTGACCTGAGTCACCCGACCCTGCACTGGGACTGGATCGAGACCCCCGACGATCACCCAGTATTGGGCAACATCGACCAGATCAAAATGCGGGCGTTCACCATGGGTGCCCTGGAAGCGGAAGCCCGCTTCAGCGGCGCCGAATCCTTCGTCCATGTGCAAGCGGCTATCGGCTCAGCAGACCCGATCGAGGAGACCCGCTGGTTGGAGCAGATGTCGCGCCAGCATCCGAAGCTGGCCGCCATCATCGGACATGTCACGCTGGGAGACGCCAACGCTATCGAGGTGCTGGACGCCCACGTGGCGGCCAGCGGCCGTTTCCGGGGGGTACGGGACTTCGCCGTCGAGCCGTGGCTAGCCTCGGGCGTTCCTGACCCGACCGCAGAGCGGACCCTTACGGCCATGGCGCAGCAGGGGCTCGTTCTCGATCTGGATTGTGAGTATCCCACCCTGGGGGCGGCGCGGAGGATGGCCGAACGCCACCCCGATCTGGTGATCGTGCTGGAGCACATCGGGTTCCCGCGCCGGCGAGATGCCGACTATTTCGCCGCATGGGCGGCGGCCATTCGGGATCTCTCCCAGGCGGAGAATGTGACCTGCAAGCTCTCGGGAATCGCCATGACCGACCCCGCCTTCACTCTGGATTCCCTACGTCCCTGGATGGAGACCTGCCTGAATGCGTTCGGCCCCCGGCGCTGTATGATCGGCAGCAATTGGCCCCTTGATCGGCTCTTCTCCTCCTATAACGTCATCATGGCGGTCTACCGTGAACTCATCAGTGATCTGTCGGTGGGCGACCAGGAGGAGGTTCTGCGTGCGACCGCACGCCGGACGTATCGACTGCCGCAGTAACCGTGGAACGGGAGGGCGTCATGGCAGGGACCGTGGAACCGGTACCCGGTGATGCCACCATCAAGGACGTCGCCGTGCGAGCTCGGGTGGCACTGTCCAGCGTGTCGCGGGTCTTCTCCGGGCATCCTGACGTCTCGGCGGCGATGCGCGCAAAGGTCCTCCGGGCTGCTGAGGAGCTGGCCTACGAGCCGGATCCGGTCGCTCAGGCCCTGCGACAGGGACGCACCACCACCGTCGGCTTCATGTTGCGCGACATCGCGAACCCCCTGTTCGCCGACATCGCCAAGCGCTGCGAGCACGACCTTCGACTGGCCGGCTACTCAATGATCATCATGAGTTCGGATGGCTATGCCGAAGTGGAGGCATCCAACTTGTCGGTCCTACGCCGCCGCCGCGTGGACGGGGTGATAGCGTCGCTGGTCACCGAACGCGAAGCTGGGACTGTCTCAGCCCTGCATCAGTTGACGGCACCGATCGTGCTCCTCGACCGAGATGTCGAGGGTCTGGAGGCTGGGTGCGTCCTCACTGACCATTACCCCGGCGTGCTGGATGCCACCGCGGCCTTGGTGACCGCTGGTCACGAACGCATCGCCTTCGTCACCGGCAACGTCGATGTGCGCTCGACCCGGGAACGGCTTCGGGCCATCCGGGACGCTCACGACCAGGCCAGCCTGGCACTTGATCCGGACCTCTTGTGCTTCGAGGCCTTCGATACCGACTGGGGCTACCGGTCGGCGATAGACCTGCTGAGCCGGTCCACGCCCCCCACGGCGATCCTGGCCGGGGGGGTCGGCCCGGCACAAGGAATTATGAGGGCGATGCAGGAACGTGGCCTAGGCATCAATCGAGACGTCGTGGTGGTGGCACTCGACGAATGGCCAAACTTCGATGTCCTCACCCCGGAGATGCCCTCGGTGCAACGCGACCCCGCCACGATGGGCGAGGTCATCGCCGCCGAGATGTTGCGGCTGCTGGACGGAGGGACGCCCAGCAGCCACCTCCTCCCGACAGTGTTCAAACCCCGCGGACATCTGCGTCCCCCGAGCTGAGAGGGCTGTCATGATTACTGGACTGGACGCCTGGTGCGTGCCATATCTGGAGCCAAATGACCACGGATCACGGAGGTTCGTGAGCATGTGCCGCCTCACCGATGAGGACGGCAACCAAGGCTGGGGGGAGGCGGTCACGATCGCACCAGAAGCCGCGCGGGCCACCACGGTCATGCTGAAGTCCTGGGCGGAACAGCTTCCCGGAACAGAGGCCACGCCGGCCGCCGTGGGTCTGTTCGCCGAGCGCCTGGGCTGGTGGTACGGCACCCAGGGCGGGGCTTCCGGTTTTGCCCGGGCCGCACTCGACACCGCCAGCTGGGATCTGCTCGGCAAGCGGCTCGGCGGTTCGGTTGTTGATCTGCTCGGTGGGGCGCGGCACCAGACGTTACCCATCATCACCACCGGGCACGCTATGCGCGCCGATCTGGACGAAGGGGCCGACGAGTTCGCAACCTGGGCCGGGAGCGTGGGCGCGGCCGGTGTCAAGGTGGGCTTCGGCAAGGCGGGAGAGGCCCATCTGGGATTCGATCACGACCGGGACGTGGCCTTCATGTCCAGGCTACGCCGGGCACTCGGAGACACCGCACAGATAATGATAGATATTTCACCGAGGGTGCAGTGGTCACCCGCCGCCGCCATCCGACGAGTCCGGGCCTTCGAGGATCACGGTCTGCACTGGATCGAGGAGCCCCTCGGCGCCCGCAACCCCGAGGGCTACCAGCGGCTCCGCGATGCCACCACCACCCTGCTTGCCTATGGAGAGCGGGAGTGGGACGTACCTGGCATGGCCGAAATCCTGGCGACCGGGACCGTCGACGTGCTGGGCATTGACCCGGGCCGGGCTGGCGGGATTTCCGGCTTCCGGGATGGCGCGACGCTGGCGGCGAGCCACTGCCGCCAAGTGAATGCCCATGCTTTCGCCGGACCGATTTCGTATGCGGCCGGACTGGCAGTCTCCCTGGCCAGTACCAACTGCCATCAGTTCGAAGTGGCCCCGCTGCAGAACACCTTGCTGACCGAACTGACCTCAGGACTCAAACGGCCCATCGACGGCACGGTGTCAGCCCTGCAGGGTCCTGGGTTGGGTGTCGAGGTAGATGTCGACCGACTCGAGGCGATAGCAGAGTAGTGGTCGCGATACGCCCGGTATCGCTGCGTGTGGATCGTCTCACCGTTGCACCCGCCCGGTGTCGCTCACGACGAAGACCATCGGTGGAGTCGAGCTAAGAGACCCCTCATCCTTGGCTCATGGTGATCTCACCACCCCCTTTCAGACTGGTGATCCAGCCAGTCACCGAAAGGGGTCCCTCCCATGGCACGACGGATCGCGTTCTACTCACACGACGCGCAAGGCCTGGGCCACGTCCGGCGCAATATCGAGCTCGCTGGAGCACTCACCACCGTCGACCAGAACACGAGCGCCCTGCTGATCAGCGGCGCCACCGCCGCGCCGGGACTGGCCCTGCCACCACGCACGGAACTTGTCACCATCCCCCCGATAGTCAAGGAGGCCGACGGTAGCTACCGGCCGAGCGATCCGGACAGGTCGCTTCCGGAAACCCTGACCGCCCGCGGGCAGGCCATCGGCACGGCCCTGGACAGATTCGGACCGGACCTGTTGGTGGTGGACAAACATCCCCGGGGCCTCAAAGGTGAACTGGAACCAGTCTTGACCCGCCTACAGGAGTGGCGCTCGGGCACCAGCGCACCCGCAGCAGTGCTCGGATTGCGCGATATTCTGGACGATCCGGCATCCGCGGCTGAGCACTGGCTCAGCGATGCCGCCGACACCGCCGTCCGGCGGTGGTACGACCAGATCTGGGTCTACGGGGACCACCGGATCCTGGACCCGGGCTCGGCCTACAACTTTGCCCCCGATGTAGCAGCCCGGATCCGGTTCACCGGCTATCTCGCCCGGGGCCGTGGGTGGGCTTCCCCCGCACCCCGCACTCTCTCCCAGCCGTACGTCCTGGGCATGGTCGGCGGCGGCCAAGACGGTGCCCAGTTGGCGCACGCCTTCGTGCACGCGCCGATCCCAGTCGGCCACCTCGCCGCACTCGTGACCGGCCCCTATCTCGACCCAGCCATCAGCCAGCGGTTGCGCCAGGTCGCGGCGTGCCGACCCGAACTCATCCTGCTCGGCTCTGTCCCCCAGACCCGGTCGCTCACCCAGCACGCGAGCGCCGTGGTGACCATGGGCGGCTACAACTCGGTCTGTGAGGTGCTCGCCAGCGGATCACCTGGACTGATAGTCCCCCGGACCAGACCCCGGCAGGAGCAGCAGGTCCGGGCGCAGCTACTCGCCCCCCACAGCAGCCTGGATGTCATGCTTCCCCACCGAGCCACACCCGATCGGATCGGGGCCTGGCTCCGAGTAGCAGTCCAACGCACCCACGACCCGTGTGCTCTTGACCTCGACGGCCTTGCCCGGATCTCGGCCATGACAGATGCGCTCCTCAGCCGAGCCCATGGCAGTTCCCCGCCACCCTTCCAGAATGCGCCCAGCACTCCCGCCAGCCACCGAACGGAGACCACTCATGTTCCAGCCTGATAGCTCCCCGGCGCACGCCGCACCTCGGGTCGGCTATGTCCTCAAGATGTATCCGCGCTTCTCCGAGACTTTCATTCTCACCGAGATGCTCGCCCTCCAAGCCACCGGCACCGAGCTGGCCGTTTTTTCCCAGCGGCTCCCCATCGACGGCCGGTTCCACGCCGCCCTAGCCTCGCTCCGCGCACCGGTGACCTATCTGCCGCACCGGTTCCGGCCGGTCGAGTTGTGGCATCGACTCAGCCACCACCAGCAGGCGCTCGATCTGACACCGCATCTGGCCGAATTGCTCACCCTTGGCGTCGATGAGGCCTTGGCCGCTGTCGAGGTGGCTGCCACCGCCCGGCAGCAAGGCCTCCGGCATCTACATGCTCACTTCGGTAGCACGGCCGCCAGCGTCGCCCGAATGGCTGCCCGGATCGCCGGCATCGGCTATTCCTTCACCGCCCACGCCAAGGACATCTTCCACGACAGTGTCGATCCGGCACAGCTGGCGATCAAGCTGCGCGACGCCCGGTTCGTGGTGACAGTGTCGGACTACAACCTGGAGCATCTACGCACCACCTACGGACCCGACGCCGCCCGAGTTCGCCGGCTGTACAACGGGCTCGACCTGGCCCAGTTCCGCTACCGGCCGCATGGCCGAGCGCGCCGGATCGCCGCCGTGGGACGCCTGGTGGAGAAGAAGGGCTTCGATGATCTGCTCCGCGCGCTGGCGCTGCTGCGCCAGGAGGGCCATGCGGTGCCGTTGGACCTGGTGGGTCACGGCCCCGAGGCGGAACCGCTGCGCGCGCTGGCCACCCAGCTCGGCGTCACCGACCTGGTCACCTTCCATGGTGGCCTGCCGCAACACCAGGTCGCTGATCTGGTCAGACACGCCGCCGTTTTCGCCGCGCCCTGCGTGGTGGGGGCCGATGGCAACCGGGATGGGCTGCCGACAGTGCTGCTGGAGGCACAGGCCGTGGGGACCCCGGTGGTCTCCACTCCGGTGACCGGGATTCCGGAGGCCGTCATCGACGGTGAGACCGGACTGCTGGTCGGCGAGCGTGACGCCACCGCTCTGGCGGACGCCCTACGGACCCTGCTGACCAACCAGCCACTCGCGAACCAGCTGGCCGCCAGGGCCCGCCGTCACATCGAAACCACCTTCGACATCGATCAGAACGCGCAAACCTTGCGCACCTGGTTTTCCGAGGCAGAGCCGGTGGCCGCAGCCGGGAGCGGGCCTGCCCGCAGGACGCTCACCGCCCACACACCAGCTCAGACGACACCGGTCACCACCACCCCGATGGTGGTGTCCCGATGAGCGCCGGCAGCACCGTGGGCCGGGTGGCCTACGTGTGCACCGATCCAGGTATTCCAGTCTTCGGCACCAAAGGGGCTTCGGTCCACGTGCAGGCGATCCTTCGAGTACTGTGCCACCGGGGCGTCGAGGTGCACCTGGTGTGCGCCCGGGTCGGCGGCCAGCCACCCGCCGGGCTGGAGGACGTCCTCCTCCATCGGCTGCCCGAGATCGGTCGGGGTGAGCCGGCCGTCCGGGAACGGGCCGCCCAGCACAGTGACGCCGCGGTCAGCGCCCTCCTCGACGATCTACACCTCAGCGGCCGGTACCCCGGCGGCCTGGATCTGGTTTACGAGCGCCACGCCTTGTGGGGTCGCACGGCGACCCTGTGGTCGGCGCGGCACGGGGTTCCGGCGGTGCTCGAGGTGAACGCCCCCTTGATCGCCGAACAACGGGCCCATCGCAGCCTGGCCGATGCCGAGGGGGCCGCTGCTGTAGCCCACGCGGCCTTTTCCGGGGCGAACACGGTGGTGTGCGTGAGTGATCCGGTGGCCTCCTGGGTCCGTGACCTCAGTCCGGAGGCGAACGCAGCGGTGGTCCCGAACGGGGTGGACACCGCGGCGATTCATCCCACAGCACGGGTCGCCACCGCTGGCCAGCCGGGGTTCACGCTCGGTTTCGTCGGCACCCTCAAGCCGTGGCATGGAGTACGGCATCTGCTGGACGCCCTCGCCCACCTCAACGGCGCTGGTGGTGACTATCGCACCCTGATTGTCGGTGACGGACCCGAACATGCCGAACTGGCGGCGCAAGCAGCGCGGCTGGGCATCGCCGAGGCGGTCACCATGACTGGCGCCGTCCCGGCAGCGGAGATCCCGGCACTGCTAGCCCAGATGGATGTGGCCACCGCTCCCTACCCGGACCTGCCAGATTTCTATTTCTCGCCCTTGAAGATCTACGAGTACCTGGCCGCGGGGCTCCCCATCGTCGCCAGTGCCATCGGGCCCATCCCCGACGCACTCGATGGCGGCCGCTGGGGCAGCCTGGTGCCTCCGGGCGACGCCATCGCCCTGGCGTCGGCCATCGACACTCTCCGCGTCGACGTGGAGCGGCGCCACCGGATCCGGCAGCAGGCCCCGGCAGCAGCAGCTACTCACGACTGGCAGCGGGTGCTCGCCCGCTCCCTCGCGGGGGTAGACCTTCGGTTGCCGCCCCCCCGGGCGGGGGTGAGCAGTCATGCGAGCTAGGCATCTGCGACGAGCGGGGCATCCCCGCAGAGCTGGGAACGCCGTGGCCGGGAGCGATCCCTTGGACGGGCGCAACCCGGGGGACAGGCAGAATCCAGCCGCACCATCGAAGCGACGCAAGCCGGAATCGCTGCCGCAGTCCATGCCCGCTCTCGGGCGGATCGGCGCAGTTATGCGACCCCATATGAAGGGCCAATGGCCCCTGCTGACCGGCGGACTGTTCGCCCTGCTGGCAGAGGTCGGCATGCGGCTGCTGGAACCGTGGCCGCTGAAGTTCGTTATTGACGGGGTGATCGCCGCGCGGGGCGCGGATCTGCCCGGCGGGATAGATCTCGACCTGGGTACGGTGCTGATCCTGGCTGCGGTCACCCTGCTCGTGGTGGTGGGACTACGGGCGGTCACCGCCTATGCCGCTACCGTGTGTTTCGCGCTGGCCGGGAGTCGGATTCTCACCCGGGTCCGGGCCCAGACGTATGCGCATCTGCAGACGCTGCCCATGTCCTTCCACGACAAGGCTCGCACCGGGGACCTGGTGACCCGGGTCACTGCCGACGTGGGCCGATTGCGGGAGGTCAGCGTCACCGCCGCCCTGCCCCTGCTGGGAAACGCAATCACCATGGTCGGGATGCTGGTCGTTATCGCCGTGCTGGACTGGCAACTGGCGGCCTCGGTGCTGATCGTGGTGCCGGTGTTTCTGCTGTTGAGCACCCGGCTGTCGAAACGGATAACGACGGTCTCCCGCCGCCAGCGGCGTGCCGACGGCGCCCTGGCCACCACTGCCACCGAATCGCTGGCGTCGATGCGGGTGGTGCATTCATACTCGCTCCAGCGGGAACTGCAGGGCTCCTTCGCCGCCAACAACGAGCGGACTCTCAAGGATGGGGTGCAGGCCAAGAAGCTATCCGCCGGCCTGGAGCGCAAGACCGACGTGCTGGTTGGGCTGGCCACGGCGGTGGTGCTCTACATCGGGGCCCTGCGGGTGCTCGCTGGAGCACTCACCCCGGGCGAACTGGTGGTATTCATCACCTATCTGAAGGCCGCATTCAAGCCGATGCGGGATCTGGCCAAATACACCGGTCGGATCGCCCAGGCAGCAGCCTCCGGAGAGCGAATCGTCGACGTGCTGGCCGAGCGGCCGACGATCCAGGATGCCCCCTGGGCCCGGCCGTTGCCACCGGTCGTCGGAGACATCCGATTCGAGGACGTCCAACTCAGCTATGTGCCCGGGCATCCGGTGCTGCACGGGCTCAATCTCACGGTGCATCCGGGGCGAAGGGTCGCGCTGGTGGGCCCATCAGGCGCCGGGAAGTCGACCATCGCGGCGCTGATCTCCCGCCTGCGGGATCCCGACGCCGGGGTGGTCCGGATCGACGGCCATGACCTGCGTGATGTCACGCTCGAATCGGTGCGAGGGCAGGTGTCGGTGGTGCTGCAGGAAAGCGTGCTGTTCGCCACCACCATCAGCGAGAACATCCGCTACGGCCGCCCCGACGCAGGCGCCTACGACATTGTCACTGCTGCCCAGCTGGCCGGAGCGCACGATTTCATCATGGCCTTGCCCCAGGGCTATGACACCGTCGTGGGGGAACGGGGCGCCACCCTATCCGGCGGGCAACGTCAGCGGATCGCCATCGCGCGGGCCGCGATCCGGCAAGCACCGATCGTCGTGCTCGATGAAGCCCTGACCGGGCTGGACGAAGACACCGAACGTGAGGTTGCCACCGCGATCACCCGGCTTACGGCTAGCCGGACCACACTGGTGATCACCCATGATCTGGGCGCGGCCCGCAACGCCGACCTGCTGGTGTGGTTGGAGGACGGCCGGGTGCTCGACTCCGGCCTGCCCGACGAGGTGCTGGCCCGCCGGGCTCCGGAGGAGGTGCGCGATGCGCTCGTCTGAGGATCTGACCGCCGATCTGGTGGCCCGCGATCCGGCGCTACCGCTGGGCCTGGTGCTCGATGAGGGGGCACTGAGCGGCTGGCTGGCCGAGCGCACCGGGGTTGTGGGGACGGCGCGACGCCGGTATCTACGCTACAAGCCGAGGAGCAGCGTCACCGCCTTGGTGGATTGGCACTCCCCCACGGGGAGCGAGCCGCTGGTGGTCAATGCATGGGCGGCGGCAAGTACCCCCAAACTGGCCAAGACCGTGGCGCATGCCCCCCAAGGTTCGCTGGTGACCATCGACCACCGGCAGCGCGTGCTGGTCAGCACTCCGGCGGCCGACCGGCACGTACCCGCGCTGAGTGCCTTGGCCGCACCTCACCATCGGGCCGTGGCTGATCTGCTCGGCAGGTGTCCCAGGCCGCTCACCACCCTCGCCTACAAACCGCACCGTCGCTGGGTGGGACGGCTCCCCGCGGAGGACCACCCAGCCGCGGCCACTCTCCTCCTGCGGGCGTACCGGCGGGGCCGCGCGCACCGGCCGTGGCAGCTGCTGGAGCTCCTGGCACAGACCCAGGTGGCCGCCACCCGCCCGCTGGCCTACCACCGGCGCCTTGACCTCATCGTTGGCAGCTGGGCCACCGGAACCCCCATGGATGCCCTCGTAGCCGCAGATCCCACGAGCAACCAGATCGCCGAGGTGGGCACTCTGCTAGCGCGGCTGCATACGGCCCAGCCGCCGCTGATTCAACCCCGCTTCGGGGCTGGATGGATACCCCACGCCTCCGGCCCCGATAGCCTGGCCGAGGCGGTGGCATCGCTGAGCACGCTCGATCCGGAATTGGCCACACGCACCACCGCCCTCGTCGAGCGCCTTACCGCCGCACTGGCACCCACCCCGGCCTCCGACCAGTCAACCGCACTGATTCACGGCGACTTCTCCCTCGATCAGGTCGTGGCGACCCACGCCGGGCCCGTGCTGCTGGATCTGGACCGAGCAAGCATCGGGGATCCAGCCGCCGACCTGGGGAGCACCCTGGCCGTCCTGTACGGCGAGCCCCACACCCGGCTCATGGCCGCTGACCTACTGCAGCAGCTGCTGACCGGCTACGCACAGCAGGCTCCGCTTCCCCCACTCGCACGGATTGCCGTGCATGCGGCCGACCAACTGCTGCGTCGGGCCGTCGAGCCGTTCCGCCATGGGGAATCCCAGTGGCGGCGAGCGATCGCCATCGCACTGAGCACAGCTGAACAGCTGCTCGACGAGGGCGACATCATCCGGCCGCGCCGCTCACTCACGAGGGGAGCGAGCCGATGAACTATCCCACAGCCCTCGCCGAGCTCGATGTGCTCGGCTGGCAGGTCGAGGTTGGTCTCCCCCGCTCTCTGGACCAGGTGCTGCTGCGGTTGCGCACACCCGGAGGAAAGACAGTGGCCGGGCAGTGGTTCCACTCAGCCGAGCGCGCGCGTCACGTGGCGCGGCAGACTCAGATGGTCTGCCCGGACGCGTCGGTGAGTCAGCCAGCCGTGAGGATCCTCACCCAGGCCGACGGGGCGGATCGCAAGCTGGCTGCGTTGGCGGCACTGACCGGCCGTCCCGGGGCCCGGCTGGTGGCCCATCGTCCGGAACGGCGCGGCGTCGTCGCCCATGACGATGCTGGCCAGGCGTGTTACACAAAGGTCGTCCGACCAGGTCGGCTCACCGCCGCAACCCCACCACCGCTGCCCGGCATCCGACAGCCTGCAGTACTCGAGGCCGATCCAATCCGAGGGACCGTGACCACGGCAGCACTACCCGGCCGCACCTTGCACGCACTTCTCGCCGAACCGGCCGACCGCCGCCCCGCCTTGACCGCTGCCGGAACCGCACTCGCGCGCCTGCATGCGATCCCACCCGCGATCCTCCCGGGTAGCCAGCCGGGGCAAGCCCCCACCCACGGGCCCGCTGCCGAAATCGACGTGCTACGTCGATGGTGGCGGCTAGCCGCAGGGCTGGGCGTGGCCCCTGCCCACATCGAGCCGACAGTACGCCGCACCGAAACCGCACTGCTGAACACCGACCCCGCACTATCGGTGCTGCATCGGGATCTGCACGACAAACAACTACTGCTTGATGACGCTGCCGGGGGCACCCACGTCGGCCTGCTGGATCTGGATCTGCTCACGATGGGTGATCCGGCCCTCGACCTGGCGAATCTGGTGGTGCACCTGGAGCTACGCGCCCGGCAGGGCCGCTTCCCCCTCGATCAGGTGCAGCCACTTGTCGCCGCCCTCACCGCCGGCTACCGACCCGATACCCGCACCCGGGCAGCCTTCGCCGCCTACCAGCTCGCCACCCGGCTACGACTTCAGTTCGTCTACGCCTTCCGACCCGCATCCCGGGCGGCTGCGGCGGCGCTCATCACTGATCCCCTCACCAAGGAGTTGCCATGATCACCACGATCGCCGTCATTGGAACCGGATACCTCGGCGCCACCCACGCCGCCTGCCTAGCTGAGCTGGGCTATGCGGTGATCGGGGTGGATACCGATCCGGCCAAAATCACCAAGCTGGCCGCGGGCGAGCTTCCCTTTCACGAGCCGGGGCTGGACGAACTGGTGGCGAAGCACACCCACAGCGGGCGGCTGGAGTTCGCCACCGAGATGTCGGCGATCGCCGAGGCCGACCTCGTGTTCTTGTGCGTGGGCACTCCGCAGCGCTCCGATGGCCCGGGCGCTGATACCCGCTATCTGGACCAAGCCGTCACCGCGCTCGCGCCGGTGCTGCGCCGTGACACCCTGATAGTCGGCAAGTCCACGGTGCCGGTGGGAACCGCACCCCGACTGCAAGGCCTCATCGACGCGTACGCATCCGAGGGCGTGCATCTGGAGATCGCCTGGAATCCAGAGTTCCTCCGCGAGGGCCGGGCAGTGGCCGACACCCTCACTCCGGACCGGCTGGTGTTCGGGGTCACCTCGGCGTCGGCCGAACAGCAACTGCGGACGGTCTACCATCAGGTACTGGCAGCTGGCACCCCGTGCGTGGTCACCGATCTGGCTAGCGCTGAGCTGGTCAAAGTCTCGGCCAACGCGTTCCTGGCGACCAAGATCTCGTTCGTCAATGCCATCGCCGAGCTGTGCGACCGGGCCGGCGGCGACATCGTGGCGGTGACCGAAGCCCTCGGCCACGATGACCGGATCGGAGCGGCATTCCTGGCGGCCGGGCTGGGCTTCGGTGGCGGGTGTCTGCCCAAAGACATCCGGGCACTGATGGCCCGCGCCGGCGAACTCGGCGTCGAGCGCACCCTCACCTTCCTACGGGAGGTCGACGACATCAATATGCAGCGCCGCTCCCGGGTGGTGGAGCTGGTGCGCGAGGAATTGGGCGGGTCGGTGTTGGGCGCCAGGGTTGCCGTACTCGGGGCGGCCTTCAAACCACACACTGACGATGTCCGGGACTCCCCAGCCCTCAACGTCGCTGCACAACTACATCTGCTCGGCGCCCAAGTCCAGGTCTATGACCCGGTGGCCACTGCCAATGCGCGGGCAGCCTTCCCCACCCTCACCTATGCCGATGATCTCATAGCCGCGGTGACGGGCGCGGATCTAGTGCTGCACGCCACGGAATGGCCCGAGTTCACCGAGCTGGACCCCGACCACGTCCGAGACCTGGTGGCGCGTCCGATCCTCGTCGACGCCCGGAACCGGTTGAACGCGCAACGGTGGCATCGGGCGGGGTGGACCATCCGCGGGATCGGGCGTCCCCGGCTGACAG
>JBKEBU010000143.1:0-1550 GCA_047973325.1 Propioniciclava sp.
CGAAGTTGTGGACCTTGACCGAGACCTTCTTCCGGGTGGAAAACGGCACCACCATCACCAGCCCGGTGCGGCGCACAGTGCCGATATAGCGGCCGAAGAAGCTGACCACACGCGTGCTTCCAGGAGCGATCACAGCCAGGCTGCCCAGCACGATGAGGCCGAGGAACATCACCACAATCGACAACGCCATCAGCACCCCGCCGCCAGTTCCGGCATCGAGCGCAATCGCGGCAACGATGGCACCCGCGAGTGACCCCGCACCGAGAACCAAGCCGAGGAGCAAGGCGGGGAAACCACTCACAGCCCAGGCCTGCGACTCCTCGATCTCTACCCGCACTCCCGAGCGCCCCACCGGTTCCGCTACGACGTCCGAACCCATGACCGCCTCCTTCAAATGGATATCTAAGTGATATCACTTTATCAGAGTCGACCCATCGGCTGCCAACGGCGGTAGGTGGCGCTGCGCCATAGCCACTCCACTGGGCCGAACCGAAATCGCGCCAGCCAGGCCTGCGACCACAGCAATTGCAGCGCCCACACCCCCACCACGAAGACCGCGAGTTCAGCCCGGGCGAAGGTGTGGTCGGCGAAAATCATCCCGAGGATGGTCACCCCCAGGATGGTCTGGCTCAGATAGTTGGTCAGCGCCATTCGTCCGACCGCTTGCAACCGCAGCTTGAGCGCTGAGGGGCCCCCCTGATTCCACAGCGAGATGAGGGCGATATAGCCCAGCGCGACCGGGATGGCGCCGATGGTGTTGGGGATGGTGGAGATCAGAGCGAAACTGGGCGCAAAGTCAGACTGGATCTGAATCACGACGCCCAGCCCGGCTAGCGGTAGGCCGATTCCCAACCCCCATCCAGCCATGCGGCGGTACTGTGCCGCCGTCGCCACCCCGCGGAGGTAGCCAGATTTGAACAGTGCGGCACCGATCAGCATGGCCCCCACCGCCCGCAACAACGCATCGGACAACAGGAACAGACCCACGCCGTCCGACATGACGCCGTCCGCAAGCCAGTATTCGCCCAGCCCGCTACCACCAGGGCCCACCGCGGTTTGAGCCACCACAGCCGCCACGGGCGAGCACGCGAACACCAGCGATCCGACGACCAGCAACGCCCGCACCGACAGGCCCCGGGCCGCGAGGACAATCGCAGCTGCGAGCGCGTAGACCACCAAAATGTCGCCGTCCCAGATCAGGGAATGAGCCAGGCCGATCACCAGCAGAATCGCGTTGCGCCACAGGGTATGCCGCACCGGCGATATGCCCTTGGCCTGCGCCCGGTCGGCCACCATGATCACCCCGGCGCCGAAGAGCATCGAGAACAGTGCCATGAACTTCTGGTCGATGAGTACTTCGCCGAGAATCCCCAGCGCCCAATCCCACGGCGCCGCCATTCCAGCCGCAGCCAGATTCGCGTAGCCAGCAGCGGGCAGGCCGAACGCTAGGGAGTTCATCGCAAGGATGCCGAGGACGGCGATTCCCCGGATCAGATCAAGGTTGACGATACGAGAGGTAGTCACAACCGCAGATTATGAGAGCGACTCCT
>JBKEBU010000009.1:0-23079 GCA_047973325.1 Propioniciclava sp.
TGGCGCACCCCACTCCACCTGGCGCTTCATGCATAAGGCGCCACGTGCCCTCCGGTGCGCCACGTAGCCGGTGACTGCGCCGGGTCGGGAGCGTCTGCGGACCGTAGAATGACCAGCATGAACGTGGCCGTCTTTGGAGCGAAGGGGCGCATGGGCGCCGAAGTGATGCGCGCGGTGAATGAGGCCGACGGCCTCGACCTCGTGGCCGGAATCGACGTTGGTGAGGACCGTGCTCCCGCGCTTGACGCCGACGTCGTGGTGGACTTCACCGTCCCTGACGCTGTGATGGACAACCTCACCTGGTGCGCCGAGCACGGCATCCACGCCGTCGTGGGAACCACCGGGTTCACGCCCGAACGGCTCGAGACGGTCCGCTCCCTATTCGACAACTCCGGGGCCAACGCCATCGTCGCCGCCAACTACTCCATCGGCGGCCTGCTCATGATGCACTGGGCCGAACAAGCAGCCCGCTTCTATGAGTCGGTCGAGGTCATCGAGCTCCACCATCCGAATAAGGTCGATGCCCCCTCCGGGACCGCAGCCACCACCGCCCAGAAGATCGCCAGCGCCCGCTCGACGGCCGGCCTCGGCCCGGTTCCGGATGCCACCACCCAGGACGAGGGAGCTCGCGGTGCCGTTGTGGATGGCATTCACGTACATGGCGTACGGATGCGAGGGCTGTTCGCCAACCAGCAGGTGATCTTTGGCAACGAGGGTGAGGGCCTGACCATCACCCACAACTCGTATACCCGGGCCTCCTACATGCCCGGAGTCTTGGCAGCGATCCGGGCCGTACCGGGCCTCCCCGGGCTGACCGTCGGCATCGAAAGCCTGCTCGGCATCGGATAGCTGCACTCCCGCCCGGGCCCGCACCAGGGCAGCCCGCACCCAGCGCAGAAGGCCCCGCACCGGAGGGTGCAGGGCCTTCTCCTCAGCTACGCAGGACCGTGCGCAACCGCATTCTCTAGGCTGACTCCTCGGCCTTTTCCTCCAGCACCGGAATGAGCGAGAGCTTGCCACGATCGTCTACCTCGGAGATCTCCACCTGGAGTTTCTGACCGACGCTGACCACGTCTTCGACGTTCTCGACCCGCTTGCCGTCGTTAAGCTCACGGAGCTTGCTTATGTGTAGTAGCCCATCCTTGCCGGGAAGCAGGGACACGAAGGCCCCGAACGGCATCGCCTTGACCACGGTGCCCAGGTAGCGCTCCCCCACCTCGGGCATCGTCGGGTTGGCGATGGCATTGATCGCCGCCCGAGCTGCCTCAGCGGCTTCTCCATTGGTGGCACCCACGAACACAGTGCCATCGTCCTCAATGGAGATGTTGGCGCCAGTGTCCTCCTGGATCTGATTGATCATCTTGCCCTTGGGGCCAATCACCTCACCGATCTTGTCGACCGGGATCTTCACGGTGATTATCCGCGGCGCATGCAGGCTCATCTCATCCGGACCCTCGATGGCCTCGGCCATCACGTCCAGCAGCGTATGCCGAGCTTCCCGGGCCTGCAGCAGGGCAGCTGCCAGCACATCGGCCGGAATCCCATCCAGCTTGGTGTCCAGCTGCAGCGCGGTGACGAAGTCCCGAGTACCGGCGACCTTGAAGTCCATGTCACCGAGCGCGTCCTCGGCACCCAGAATGTCGGTGAGCGCCACGTAGCGGGTCTCACCGTCGATCTCATCACTCATCAGCCCCATTGCGATCCCGGCGACCGACGCCCGCAGCGGGACCCCGGCATTGAGCAACGCCAGGGTGGAGGCGCACACTGAACCCATCGAGGTGGAACCGTTCGAGCCAAGCGCTTCGGAAACCTGACGGATGGCGTAGGGGAACTCTTCCCGTTCCGGAAGCACTGGAACCAGCGCTCGCTCGGCAAGGGCGCCGTGCCCTATCTCGCGTCGCTTCGGCGACCCCACCCGACCGGTCTCGCCGGTGGAGTAGGGCGGGAAGTTGTAATTGTGCATGTAGCGCTTGGTAGTCTCTGGCGAAAGCGTGTCCAGCTTCTGCTCCATGTCGAGCATGTTGAGCGTGGTGACGCCGAGAATCTGGGTCTCTCCGCGCTGGAACAGTGCCGATCCGTGCACACGGGGCAGTACGCCGACCTCCGCGCTGAGCGTGCGAATGTCCCGGGTACCCCGGCCATCAATGCGGACGCTCTCGGTCAGGGTCTTGGTACGCACCAGCTTCTTGGTCAGCGCCCGGTAGGCCCCGGTGATCTCCTTCTCCCGGCCAGCAAATTTCTCATCCAGTTCGGAGTGGATTCCGGCGAGCAGTTCCTCGGTCGAGGTCTCGCGCTCGTGCTTGCCGACGATGCTCATCACGCCGGTGAGCCGTTCCGAAGCCGCGCCGGTGACGGCATCCAGAATGTCATCTTCGTAGTCGCGGAACACCGGGAAGTCCGATACCGCCTTGGGTAGCTGTTCAGCCAGCTCCACCTGCGCCTCGCACAGCGCCTTGATAAACGGCTTGGCCGCCTCCAGACCTTCAGCGACCACCTCTTCTGTCGGAGCAGTCCGCCCGCCGCGTACCATATTCCAGGTACCTTCGGTGGCGCCGGCCTCGACCATCATGATCGCCACGTCACCGTCGGGAAGCACCCGACCAGCGACGGCCATGTCAAACGCGGAATCTTCCTGCTGCTCCACGGTCGGGAAGCCAACCCACTGGTCGCCGATGAGCGCCACCCGGACGCCACCGATCGGACCTGAGAACGGCAGCCCCGCCAGGGACGTGGAGGCGGATGCGGCGTTGATCGCCAACACGTCGTAGCGGACATTCGGGTTGAGCGCCATGACGGTGACGACCACCTGCACCTCATTGCGCAATCCCTTGACGAAGCAGGGGCGTAGCGGCCGGTCGATCAGCCTACAGGCGAGGATCGCGTGCTCACTCGGCCGGCCCTCGCGACGGAAGAAGGAGCCGGGAATCCGCCCGGCGGCGTACATCCGCTCCTCGACGTCGACAGTCAACGGGAAGAAATCGATAGCGTCCCGCGGCCGGTTGGCCGCCGAGGTGGCCGAGAGCAGCATGGTGTCGTCATCGAGGTACACCGCGGCCGAACCGTTCGCCTGCTGCGCCAGCAGACCAGATTCAAACCGCACGACATGCTTGCCGTAGGAGCCATTGTCAATGATGGCCTCCGCGAACCGGAGACCAGGTCCCTCCATAGCCATGGAGTATTCCTTTCGTGGTGTGCCCACGCGGCTGCTCCGGCCAGATAAGGATCGGTCTTCGATCGAGGCCCACGGGGGCTCCCCCCGGAGGCCACTACCGAGGACCGACGGCGAAGGCCGCGTTGGCAGTGGACAGTGATTCAGTTGTGGCCAGACGTAGCCCAGCCAGCTCGGGACCAGGCGGCCCCGTCGCCCAGGCTAGTGCCCGGACATGGCGAGAAGGGAGCAGCCACGCGGGCTACTCCCTCTCAGGTTGGGATGCGTCACCGACGCAGACCGAGGCGAGCAATCAAGGAGCGGTAGTGCTCGACGTCCTGCTTGGCTACATAGTTCAGCAGGCGACGACGTTGGCCGACCAGCAGCATAAGGCCGCGGCGGCTGTGGTGATCACCCTTGTGCTCCTTGAGATGTTCTGTCAGATGAGCAATCCGGTGAGTCAGCAACGCAATCTGAACGTCGGGAGACCCGGTATCGCCCTCGTGGGTCGCATACTCTTCGATTATCTGCTGCTTGGTGGCTGCGTCCATGTGGTCTCCTGATGTCCGTTGCGCGGTGCCGATCCCCGACTGGGTGGCTCTCTGAGTCCGCGGGCGTCCTGACGCCGAGGCGATATCTTACCCGAAGGATGCCGCCCAGGTGGAATCGTCCTGTCGGAGCTGTCCGAGTGGACCGGCTACGACGCTGCGTAGTTGAATGACAACACCGGGCACCGGCGCCAGACCGGCACCCACGAAGGAGGGAGCATGACCGTCACCGTCGGCATTCCTCGGAATGCAGACCCCGACGAGACCCGAATCCCGCTGGTGCCCGATGTGGTCGCCAAGCTGACCACGCTCGGAGTCCACGTGGTGGTGGAACAGGGCGCCACCGACAAGGCGTTCCTTCCACTCGACACGTTGGGTGAGGTGACGGTCGTGGAGTCCTCAACGGCAGTCCTGGATGCGGCCGACATCATCTGGACCGTCGGGAATCTGGATCCTCGGGTGGCGGCTCGGCTCCGCCCAGGCCACCTGCTGATAGGTCTGCTCCGGCCCTATGACGACGCCGAGAACGTCCTGACCCTCGCCCACCAAGGGGTCACATCCTTTGCGATGGAACTTTTGCCCCGGATCTCGCGGGCACAGAGCATGGACGTGCTGTCGAGCCAGGGCACTGCCGCCGGATATCAATGCGTCCTTATCGCCGCCGCCCGCGCGCCCAAGTTCTTTCCCATGCTGACCTATGCAGCCGGCACTATCCGCCCGAGTCGAGTGCTGATAGTTGGGGCAGGAGTAGCCGGACTCCAAGCCATCGCCACAGCCAAGCGACTGGGGGCGATAGTGACCGGCTACGACGTCCGCCCGGAGACCCGGGAGCACATTGAGTCATTGGGTGCCACCTTCGTCGACACCGGAGTGAGCGCCACCGGCGAGGGCGGCTACGCCCGCGAACTGACCCACACTGAACAAGAACAGCAGACGGCCGCACTGGCCAAGGCGGTCGCCGACAGCGATGTCCTGATAACCACCGCTGCGGTCCCGGGAAAGATGGCGCCAACGATCATCACCCGAGCCATGGTGGAATCCATGCGGCCTGGTTCGGTCATCGTCGACATGGCGGCCGAGAGCGGCGGCAACGTCGAAGGAACCGTCGTCGGCAAGGAAATGGCCGTGGGTGGTGCTCGCGTCATCGGGCCGAGGAACCTACCCGGGCGCATGCCGACGCACACCTCGGAAATGTTCGCCAAGAACCTGTTCAACTTCACCGCGCCGATGATCCGTGACGCCGGGCTCTGGATCGACTGGGATGATGAGGTCATCGCCCAGACCACCCTCACCCACGAGGGCCGCGTCCACGCCCATGTGGCCGAGATCCTCGGGATAATTGATCCACCGACCCTGCCCGGCAAGGAGGGTCGCTGATGATCGACCTGCTGTATCTCTACATCTTCGTCCTCGCCGCCTTCGTCGGGTACGAGGTGATCTCCCGCGTGCCGGTGATACTTCACACCCCGCTCATGTCGGGGTCGAACTTCGTTCACGGCGTCGTCCTCGTCGGCTCCATGTGGGCACTCGCGCACGCCGAGACCCCGCTCCAGCTCACCCTCGGCTTCCTCGCGGTATTCCTCGGTGCCGCCAATGCAGCCGGCGGCTACGTTGTCACCGAGCGGATGCTGGGCATGTTCGCCACCAAGACTGACATCTCCACGCCGGAGGCCTGACAGATGAGTTGGGTCATCAACACGGTCTACCTGGTGGTGGCCGTTCTCTTTGTCCTCGGCCTCAAGGCCATGGCCTCCCCCAAGACTGCCCGGCGCGGGATCGCCTGGGCCGGGATCGGCATGGTTCTGGCCACCCTGGTCACCTTGCTGCTGCCCAACGCGACCGGTGGACTTATCCTCTTCTCCTCGGGGAAGACGCTGAACCTGGTGCTCACCGTCGTGGCGCTGCTCTTGGGCGGCGGAATGGCGGCCTGGCTCGGCACAGTGGTCAAGATGACCGACATGCCGCAGATGGTCGCCGTCTACAACGGCATGGGAGGCGGCGCAGCCGCCCTGATAGCAGCGGTGGAGTTGACCGCAGCCGACCCACCCACCGGGCTGCATGCCGGTCTTGCTGTGCTCGGCGCCCTCATAGGGTCGGTTGCCTTCAGCGGATCCATCCTGGCTTTCGCCAAGTTACAGGGGCTGATGAAGCGGGCGCTCCGCCTCCCGGCCCAGAACCTGATCAATGTCATCCACACCGTGGCGACGGTGACGCTGGGCATAGTCATCGTGGGCATCGGCCCCCAGCCGTGGCTGCTCCTGGTGTTCTTCGTGCTAGCACTGTTGCTCGGGATCGTCCTCACCAGCCCTATCGGCGGGGCCGATATGCCCGTGGTCATCTCACTGCTCAATGCCTTCACCGGCCTGGCGGTAGGGCTGGAAGGCTACGTGCTGGGCAACCCCGCCCTCATAATCGCCGGGATCGTCGTCGGGGCTGCCGGCACCCTGCTCACTCAATTGATGGCCAAGGCGATGAACCGTCCCCTCGTCAATGTGCTCTTCACTCCCCTGACCGGTGAGAGCCAGGTCACCACCGGCACCCAGGGCACGATGAAGGAGCTCTCCGCGCGTGACGCGGCCGCCACCATGCTCTATGCCCAGAGCGTCATCATAGTTCCCGGGTACGGCATGGCAGTCGCCGGAGCTCAGCACAAAGTCTGGGAGATGACCAAGCTGTTGGAAGAGGCAGGGGTCGAGGTGAAGTTCGCGATCCATCCAGTGGCCGGCCGGATGCCGGGCCATATGAACGTCCTGCTCGCCGAGGCGGGCGTTCCCTATAATCAGATATTCGATCTGGACGACATCAACGCCGACTTCCCGATGACGGACGTGGCCCTGGTGATAGGTGCCAACGACGTTGTCAACCCGGTAGCCCGGACAGACACCTCCAGCCCCATCTACGGCATGCCGATCTTGGATGCCGATCGCGCACACCAGACCATCGTGATCAAGCGCGGGCGGGGAGCCGGCTACTCCGGCATCGAGAATGCTCTTTTCTACGCGGACAACACGTGTATGCTCTACGGTTCTGCACAACAGGCAGTTGCGGACGTGGTCGCTGGGATCAAAGAGCTACGCTGACGACGACCACCCAGAGCACGCGGTGTCAGGGAGCCGCCCGAAGGGCAAGATACTGCTGACATCACCGACGGAATCGACCACACTGGGGCACTCCGGCCACCATTGGGAAGGGGACATCATGACCACCTCAGGGCAAGGACCGAGGGTGCAGGCGCGGCTCGCCACCCCCGATGATCTGAGCGCCCTCGTGGCCAATGAGACCGGCCGGACCAAGGGATTGTCCGCGTCCTATCTTGAGCTTCAGGAGCAGGGCGACTTCTACGTCATCGTTGGCCTGATTGGTGACGAGATTCAAGGGCGAGTGATTCTCGACGTGCGCCCCATCGACGGCGTACTCGTGCCCGAACTCAAGCTCCTCTGGGTCGTCCCCAGTGCCCGGCGCCAGGGGTTGGGTGTGGTCTTGACCTCATTCCTGGAAGACTTGGCTGCGGATCTGGGCTACGACGAGATCTTCCTAGGCGTCAACCCAGAGAACCCCGCCGCTATCCCGTTGTACATCAGCTTGGATTACACCCCGACCGGGGAACACCGGAATGCCGTCAACCTGTCGGTCGCGGACGCAGATCAGGGCGACGCGAGTGGTGACGAACCGATGGAAGCCATCTACCGCAAATCCCTGCGCATCCGCTAAGGATGCGCTGATCAATGCTGCTCTGTGCGAGGACGCGCCGGGCGGGATGAACCGCAACCCCACATATGGTGGGTGTACTGGACGTCCATCGCCAGATGTGGGGGAAGCGGGTCGCCCGATCCGGTGCCCCGCAGCCAGAGCATGATTGATCAGCGCATCCCTAAGGATGCTCGTCGGCTTCGGCCAACAGGGTCAACGCCTGGTTAACATCCGTGCGCATCTGCGCCACCAAATCTGGTATTCCAGTGAAGCGCACCTGCCCACGGATCCGCTCCCGGAAGTCCACAGCCACCTCGACGCCGTACAGGTCGAGCCCGATAGCGTCGATAACATACGACTCAACTCGACTATCAATGCCGTTGAAGGTCGGATTGGTGCCCACCGAGATCGCGGCCGGCCAGGCCTGAGGTTCGCGGGCGGCCGCCAGTATCGCGCCGGATTCGTCCCGGCCGTCGAGTCGGGTGAGATATCCGGCGTACACCCCGTCTGCGGGGCAGGCAAGTTCATCCGGGACTGGCAGATTGGCCGTCGGAAAGCCGAGTTCCCGCCCACGGTGGTCACCGTGAACGACCGTGCCTATAAAACGAAAGGGACGGCCGAGGAGTTCACCAGCATGGCGGACCTCACCACGCTCAAGGGCCTTCCGCACGGCGGTGCTGCAGGTCTCCTCATCGCCCCGATGTACCAGCGGCAGCCCCACCACCTCACAGCGACCGGCCGCCAGCACTCGGCGGGTGGCGACATCGCCGGCGGCTTGCCGACCGAATCTAAAATTCTCGCCTACCACCACATAGGCGGGATCCAAGGGAGCTAGATAGTCGGCGACGAACTGGGCCGGCGATTGCCGGGATAGCTCAGCTGTGAAATCTATAACTCGGACCTCATCGGCTCCGGCCTGGGTGAGCAGATCGATCCGCTGCTGGAGTCGGGTCAGCAGCCGTGGCCCCGCCCCCGGACGCACCACGGAGGCCGGATGCGGCCAGAAGGTCAGCACTATCAGGGGCCGGTCCCCGCCGATAGCTCGGGCACGCTCCAAGACAGCCGCATGCCCGGGATGGACGCCATCGAAGTTGCCGATCACAACCACACTGCGCGGACCGATCACGCTCTCCTCCCTGACCCCAGTACTTCCTGAGGATACGAGTCCTCCCTGATCATCCGTGGGGCACCAATACCGCGACCGGAACGGCGACTCCGGAACCACCCGGCCGATAGAGGGCCAGCAGCCGTTCCCGGTGCAGGACCCCGGTGGGATCTGCCGGGACCTCCAGCGCGATCGGTCGACCATAGCCAACGTCGCGCGCCACGTCATCCCCCACCTCTATCACCGGAAAGGATCGACGGGCCACCGTCCCCAGGTCTGTCACCGGGAGCGACAACCGTTCTCCGGGTTCCAGCTCGCCCAGGTCGGCATCCCAGGCAACCTCGGCCAGCGTGAACGGCCCGACTGCTGCCCGCCGCAGCCTCGTGAGGTGCCCCCCCACCCCGAGGGTCCGACCAAGGTCACGCGCCAGGGCGCGAACATAGGTACCAGAGCTACAAGCGACGACCAGGTCGACATCTACCACGGTGAGTCCCGAAGCCGTGATCTCCTCCCGGAGATCACTGAGCGCGAGCCGGGTGATGGTGACCTCCCGGGCCGGAAGCTCGACAGCTTCACCAGCCCGCACCCGGGCATAGGCTCGTTTCCCGTCAATCTTTATCGCCGAAACCGCCGACGGCACCTGCTGGATCGTCCCGATGAACGCCGACAAGGTCGCCTGCAGACGCGACCCCACCTGCGAGAGCTGGGATCCCTGGGCGTCGATGATCTCGCCCTCGGCGTCGTCGGTGTTGGTCTGCTGCCCCAGCCGGACGGTGGCCGTGTACTCCTTTGCTGTCAAGGCTAGGTGCCCCAGGAGCCGGGTTCCCCGGCCTACCCCGAGCACCAACACGCCCGTCGCCATCGGATCCAGGGTCCCGGCGTGGCCGATCTTCTTGATGCCCAGCGCACGGCGAGCCCGAGCCACCACCTGATGGGAGGTGATGCCGGAGGGTTTGTCGACGACGAGAATGCCGTCGGTCACTCAGTCTCCTCGGAATCAGCTCCCTTGTAGGGATCCGCCTCCCCGGCAAACGTCGCTCCTTCAGAACGCGCCGCCAGGTCGGCGTCAGCCTCACGAACCCGCGCGAGGAGCGCGTCCATCTCGGCGGCGTTCTCCGGAATGGCGTCGAGCACGAAGTCCAGGGTTGGCGTAAACCGCATCCCCAACTCCTTACCCACCACCGTACGCAGATGCCCTCGAGCCGACGCCAACGCGGCCGCACTCCCCGCTCGGTCCGCCTCGTCACCGAGCACCGTATAGAAGACCGTCGCCTCCCGACCGTCGCCGGTGATGCGCACATCAGTCACGGTGACGAAGCCGAGCCGTGGATCCTTGATCCGACCCTCAAGCTGCTCGGCCACGATCACCTTGATCTGCTCGGCGACCTTGATATACCGGGGATTTCCCATGAGCTGTCCTCTCGGTCAGTCGCGCGGTTTCTCAACCATCTCGTAGGTTTCCACGATGTCATCGATCTTGATGTCGGAGTATCCGGCGAGCGTGAGGCCGCACTCGAAGCCTTCGCGCACCTCGGTGACATCGTCCTTCTCCCGACGCAGCGAACCTATCGAGGTCTCGGTAACCACCACCCCGTCGCGGAGCAGCCGGGCCTTCGCATTCCGGCGGATGGTGCCATCCAGCACCATACATCCGGCGATGAGGCCGACCTTGGAGCTGCGGAAGATCTCCCGAATCTCTGCCTGGCCGAGGGTCTTCTCCTCATAGATGGGCTTGAGCATGCCCTTGAGTGCCGCCTCAACCTCATCAATGGCCGCGTAGATCACCGAGTAGTACCGGACATCGACACCTTCGGCATCGGCCAGCTGGGTGGCCTTGCCTTGGGCTCGCACATTGAATCCGATGATGACCGCGTCCGAGGCTGCCGCCAGCGAAACGTTAGTCTCGGTGATGGCGCCCACACCCCGGTCGATGACGCGCAGGCTGACTTCTTCGCCAACATCGATCCCAGCCAGTGCATCCTCCAGTGCCTCCACCGAACCGGCCGAGTCGCCCTTGAGGATCAGACGCAACTCCTGGGTTTCGCCCTTCTCCAGTTGCTCGAAGAGCTGATCCAGGGTCTTGCGCCGGGTAGTCTTGGCCAGCATCGCAGCCCGTTGACGCGATTCCCGCTTATCGGCAATCTGCCGGGCCATCCGATCGTCATCCACGACCAGGAAATTGTCACCAGCGCCGGGGACCGAGGTTAACCCCAGGACCTGTACCGGCATGGAGGGCGGCGCCGCTTCAATGGCGTCCCCTCGGTCATTTATCATGGCGCGCACGCGGCCATAAGCGGACCCAGCAACGATGGAGTCGCCCGTTCGGAGAGTGCCCCGATGGACCAGCACGGTGGCCACCGGACCCCGGCCCTTGTCGAGGTGCGCTTCCACCGCCACGCCCTGGGCAGGCATGTCGGGATTCGCGCGCAGATCAAGGGCGGCATCCGCTGTCAGGACGACAGCTTCGAGAAGTTTGTCCAAGCCCTCTCCGGTGATAGCCGAGACGTCAACGAACATGGTGTCGCCGCCGTACTCCTCCGGAATCAGGCCATATTCGGTCAACTCCCCGCGAACCTTGGCCGGGTCAGCCGCCTCCTTATCGATCTTGTTGACCGCCACCACAATCGGCACATCGGCCGCCTTGGCGTGGTTGAGCGCCTCAATCGTCTGCGGCATCACGCCATCGTCGGCGGCCACCACGAGCACCGCGATATCTGTCGACTTCGCACCCCGGGCACGCATAGCTGTGAACGCCTCGTGACCTGGAGTATCGATGAAGGTTATCGCCCGCTCATTACCGTCGACCTCAGTGCTCACCTGATAGGCGCCAATGGCCTGGGTGATGCCACCAGCCTCCTTGGCCACCACATTGGTCTTGCGAATTGCGTCAAGCAGCTTGGTCTTGCCGTGATCGACGTGGCCCATCACGGTGACCGCCGGCGGCCGGGACTCCAGGTCGCCCTCGTCCCCGATGTCCTCGCCAAACTCGAGGTCAAAGGACTCCAGCAGCTCACGATCCTCATCCTCCGGGCTGACAACCTCAATGTCATAGTTGAGCTCTGCCCCCAGCACCTGCAGGGTGTCATCGGCAACCGATTGGGTGGCATTGACCATCTCCCCCAGGTGGAAGAGCACCTGGACCAGCGATGCTGGCTCGACACCAATCTTCTCGGCGAGATCCGTCAGTGACGCTCCTCGCCGCAGCCGGACCTTCTGACCCTCGCCAGACTTGATCCGGACGCCACCGATAGTTGGGGCCTCCATCTGGTCGAATTCAGCGCGGCGGGCCTTGCGGCTCTTCCGGCCGCGACGGGCCTGCCCGCCACCCCGGCCAAAGGCACCCTGAGTGCCCCCACGACCGCCACGGCCGCGGCCGCCGCCTGGGCCGCCGCCCATCGGACCGCCACCGCCAGGGCGGCCGCCCCGACCTGGGCCGCCGCCAGGACGACCACCGCCGCGACCACCGCCTGCGGGCGAGAGCGCACCGCTGGCCTGTTTCGGCATCATCGCCGGATTGGGCCGCGGTATCCCACCGCTTCCGCCCGGGCGGGGCATCCGGCCCTCGCCTGGCCGGCCGCCGCCACCAGGACGACCACCGCCTTGACCACCAGGGCCTTCCGGTCGAGGACGACGTACGCCCATCCCCTGGCTGGAGGCATAAGGATTGTTGCCCGGACGCGGCTGCCCAGAGGGTCGCCGACCGCCCCCTTGGCCGGGAAGACCGCCGGTGCCACCGGGACGCGGACCAGGACGCGCACCGGGGCGCGGGGTACCACCAGCGGGGCGAGGCCCGGGTGCTGGGCGCGGCGCCGGCCGGGGGGTCGCTGCGGCATCCCGCTCACCAGCCGCCGGCTGCTCTTCGGGGCGGGCGGGAGGTACGGGCGGGGCCTGCGGTCGCGGCGAGGGCGCTCCAGGCGTAGCCTTCGGGGCTGCCGGTGTCGCTGGCGGTGCCTTGGGTGTCGCCGACGGAGCCTTGGCTGGAGCCTTGGGAGTAGCGCCTGGTTTGGCAGCGGGCGACTTGGGTGCAACCGGGCCAGGCTTAGTGCCGGCAGGTGACGCTGCGGCCGGAGCCAGCTTCCCTGCGGGCGCCGCTTTGGCCTCGGGGGCCTGATCGGCCTTGAGCTTCTCGGTGAGGCGCCGGACCACCGGAGCCTCGATCGTGGATGATGCGGAGCGGACGAACTCGCCCATCTCCTTCAGAGTTGCGAGGACTTCCTTGCTTTCGAGTCCGAACTCCTTGGCAACTTCGTAGACGCGGACCTTGGCCACTACTCTCCTTCGGGCCCGCGAGCGCGCAGGCCAGTTAGTTGTTCATGCTCATTGCGGGTTACTCATCGAGTGGTCATGAGCGTTAGCCCACTTTCTGGTTGTGTTCGCGCACGGCGCGCGAAGCGCACCGGACAGTCTAGTAGCTTTCCCCCCGGATTGCCCAAGTGGGCCCATCCACGCGGGCAAACAGGTCAGCCAGGGCCTCCGCCGCCGGAGCCGGACCGCGGAACGCCCGCTGCACAGCTCGCCGCTGCTCAGCCCGTTGCCCACACCCAGGATGTATCCAGGCGCCCCGACCAGGAGCTGTCCGGCTCAGCAGCAACCCCTCGTCCGAGCGGACGAGCCGGAGCAGGTGCTGCTGCTCATCACGCTGACGGCACCCAATGCAGGTCCGGATAGGCACGCGCCTAGTCTACGGCGCCCCTGGCGGGATACACCACTCACAGGGTCAGGACAGCTTCTCCTAGGCCGATTGGCAGCCACCCGCGATGAAGTATCAGGTATCAACCAAGAAAGGACACCCGATGAAATCCCGCACCACTGTGAGCCTCGCCCTGGCGGCCAGTGCCCTGACCATCGGTGGCGTCGCCGCCGCGACCCTGGCCCAGGCCGAACCCAGCACCACCCCGTCTCCATCGACGAGCAGCCCGGCCACACCGGCCGACAGCCCGGAACCGGATCGCGGCCATCATCGCGGAGACCGAGGTCAACGTCTGGCCGGCGGCCTGGCCGAGAAACTCGGGCTTGAGGAAACCGCCGTGGCCGAGGCGCTCCGGAACGCTCACGAGGCCCGGCCCGCCAAGACCCCAGGAGCCAGCGACGCCGAGCGTACTGCCGCCCTAGACACCTACCTTGAGACCGTCGCCGCAGAACTTGGTATCCCCACCGATGACCTACGGGCCGCCTGGGATGAACTGCGGTCCCAGGACAGCGCTGACCGGCTGGCCTCCCTCACCACCCGGCTGGACCAGGCCGTCAGCGACGGGACCCTCACCCAGGCCGAAGCCGACGCCGTCCAGAAGGCTGCCGAAGCCGGCATTATCGGCTATGGGGGTGGTCGCCACCGCTGATCGCGTGAGAATCTCATGTGGGCCGCACCGACCTCCGGATGCGGCCCACAATCACGCCTCCGGCTCCTGAGTATCGGGGCGGATGTCTATCCGCCAACCAGTCAGCCGAGCGGCCAAGCGCGCGTTCTGCCCCTCCCGGCCTATCGCGAGGCTCAGTTGATAGTCGGGAACTATCACCCGCGCGGCCTTAGCGAACTGATCGGTGACTGTCACCGAGGTCACCTTGGCCGGGCTCAGCGCTTCAGCGACAAACACTTCGCCCTCGTCGGAATAGTCGATGATGTCGATCTTCTCGCCATTCAGTTCATTCATCACCGCCCGCACCCGCTGGCCCATCGGTCCAATGCAGGCCCCCTTGGCCGAGATATTCGGCTGATGGCTCACCACCGCGATCTTGGTGCGGAACCCCGCCTCTCGCGCAATCGCCTTAATCTCCACCACACCAGAGGCGATCTCGGGGACCTCCAGCCGGAACA
Organism: Propioniciclava sp.; assembly: GCA_047973325.1. GTDB lineage: Bacteria > Actinomycetota > Actinomycetes > Propionibacteriales > Propionibacteriaceae > Propioniciclava. The sequence continues at coordinate 14,307 of JBKEBU010000009.1, forward strand.
ACCGCTGCACCAGATTGGGATGGGTCCGGGAGACCACCACCTGGGGGCCGCGTGGTTCCCGGCGCACCGACACTATGTAGACCTTGATCCGGGCACCATGGGGATACTGCTCATTGGGCACCTGCTCTGCCGGAGGCATGATCGCCTCCAGTGACCCCAGATCCACGCGTACCGTCCGCGAATCGCGGTCGGCCTGCACCACGCCGGTGACTATGTCCCCATCCTTGGCGAGGAACTGGCCGAACTTCTGCTCGTCTTCGGCCTCCCGCAGACGCTGGACTATCACCTGACGAGCGGTCGTGGCAGCAACCCGGCCGAAGCCCTCCGGCGTATCCTCGTACCAGCCCAGGATCTCCCCCTCGGGGTCGGTCTCCGGCACCATCACATGTACCCGTCCGGTCTTGCGCTCGATCTCAACCTTGGCGCCCGCCACTGGATCAGCCGACTTCTCATAGGCATTGAGGAGAGCCTCTTGCAAGGCATCTATCAGGACATCCATCGGAATGCCCTTGTCCTGTTCCATACTCCGTAGTGCGGTCATGTCGATGTCCATGTCACTCCCCTTCGGCATCGGCCGGAAGCTGCTTGCGCAACTCCACCTGAATCACGGCCCTGGTGATGTCGGCCAGGGCCAGCGCTCGCTCGCCGCCCTCATTCGCGATAGTCACCGTCTCGGCTGCCACGTCGACGATGCGGCCGGTAACCTCGTCGTCAGCAGTGGTGATCTTCACCAGCCGATCCCGGTTGCGGCGATAGTGACGCTCTTCGGTGAGCGGGCGATCCGTTCCCCGGCTCGAAACCTCCAGGGTGTACGGCGCCGACCCGGGCGCATCCGACTCGTCCAAGGCGAGCGATACCGCCCGCGTCGCCTCCGCGATCTCATCGAGGCTGGGCCCGGTCCCCTCCGGACCATCACCATCGACAAAGACCCTCACCACACTCCGCTTGCCGGCCCGCATGATTTCCAGGCGGTCCAGCTCAAGGCCGCATTGCTCCAGCACCGGCCCCACGACATTTGACATGGCTGATTCCTTCATGAGGCTCCATCCTGTTGTGGGCGTGCAGTTGTGATTGTAGAAACGGCGCCGAGGCCCCGAATCGTGGGCCAGCATACCTGTCCGCTCAGACCACCGCCCACGCGCGAGGTGGGATACCCTCGGCCTGTGCTCGGTGGCCGCTCACTTTCCCGGCGCGCCCTGCTACAAGCCGGGGCGTCATCCGCGGTCGGCCTCACCCTCGGGGGATGCGCCCGTCAACCCGACCGCCCCAACCCGGCGGCACCCTCGCGCTCACTCGCCCCAGCAGGGCTGCTTGCTGGTCAGGCTGCTCTCCAGGTACTGGTGGCTGGCTTGGACGCAGCCAGCACCCGAGCTTGGCCCAGCGCGCAGGCAGCCTTGATCCAGTGGGCGGGCGGGGTTGTCCGGGACCAATGTCTAGCAGTCTCACTGCCACTACCCAGCCCGATGCCAACTCCCGGAGCCAGCGCACCCCAGAGCGCTCCCCAAGCCCAGGGAAGCCTCCAAGCGCTGTTCTCCGAGGCACAGACAGCTTTCCGCAGCCAGGCTCTGGACTCGGTGAGCGCCCGCCCGCTGGTGTGGGCTGGTATGGCAGCCTGGGCGGCCGTCATGGGCGACCAGGTCGCCGATCCGGCAGCACCTCGGGAACCAGCCCGCACCGTGCTCTCCCCGGCCCCGCAGAGCCCTTCTGCAGCAGTCCAAGCCAGCCTGACGGCGGCCGAACAGGCCATCTACGGCTTGAGCCTGCTGGGGGGAACAGCCGGACTCCCCGAGCCGGACCGGGAGGCCCTCAGCCGCCGGATAACCTTCTGGCGAGGGATTCGTGATCAACTTCGGGCCATGACCCCTACCGCCACGGCACTGACGCCGGCCGCTCCCTGGTTCGACCTCGAGCTTCCCGGGGATGCACCGTCCACCCGCGCGGCCACAGCACACCTGGAGAGCGCCACCCTCCCCGTGCTGGGCCGTACGTTGGCCTACGGGCCACTCGACGTTCGGCCGATAGTGGCGGATGCGATGGTCGCCACCGCCCGCAGCATCCCAGCATGGGGGGCCATGGTCGAGCGTTGGCCGGGGCTGCCGCGTAGCTAGCCGCGAACCGCTGCCATCACCTGCTCCAACGCCTCGCCAACAGCGACCTCCGTTTTGCCACCAGTGGCCCGGTCCCGCAGCTCAACCACTCCGGTTGCCAAGCCGCGGCCCACCACCACGCTGGTAGGCACACCCAGCAGCTCGGCGTCATTGAACTTCACACCGGGGCTCGCCTTCCTATCGTCCAGCAGCACCGCGATCCCCTGGGCATCGAGGCTATGAGCGAGCCCAGCCGCGAACGTGGCCATGTCATCGCCCTTGCCCGCCACGACTATCTGCACATCGAACGGAGCTACATTCCGGGGCCAGGACAGCCCGCGCTCATCACAGGTACTTTCGGCAACCGCGGCCACCGCCCGGCTGACCCCGATCCCATAGCTACCCATGGTGACGGTGGTGAGCTTCCCGTTCGGGTCGAGGACCTGTAACCCCAAGGCCTCGGCATACTTGCGGCCCAGTTGAAAGATATGGCCCATCTCTATACCGCGAGCCAGGGTCAGCGGTCCAGACCCATCCGGCGCCGGATCTCCGTCGCGAATCTCAGCAACGTCCACTATCCCGTCGACGGCGAAGTCCCGGCCGCAGACCAGATTGACCACGTGCCGGTCAGGCTCATTCGCCCCGGTCACCCAGGCGGAACCCTCTACGACGGCCGGATCCACCAGGTACGTAACCGCTCCCGGGGGCGGATCGGCATCCTCGGCGACCTCCCCGACCCCGAGCGCCTCTGGCCCGATATAGCCCTTGACCAGGTGGGGATAGGCGGCGAAGTCGGCCTCACCGAACGGCTCTGCGATGCCGGGCTCGATCACCGCTTCCAGCCGCTTGGGATCGATCTCCCGATCGCCCGGGAGTCCGATAGCCAACGGCACCCGGCTGCCATCGGGGAAGGCCAGCATGAACAGGACGTTCTTCAGCGTGTCGGCCGCTGACCAGGCACGATCGGCGCGCGGCTGCTGCTCATTGAGCAGATCTACCAAGGCGGCGATGGTGCCAGCATCCGGAGTCGGCACTACCGTGGACGCTGGCACCGAGGAGTGATCGACGCCCGGACCCCGCTGCCGCCGAACTGCCTCGACATTGGCCGCGTAGCCACCGGGGCTGCGGACGAAGGTATCCTCCCCCACCTCGGCCAGCGCCAAGAACTCCTCGGAGGCCGATCCGCCCATCGCTCCCGAGGTGGCTGAGACGATCACATAGTCCAGGCCCAACCTGTCGAAGATCCGTTGATAGGTGGTGCGGTGGGCATCATAGGCGGCTTGCAGACCCGCATCGTCAAGGTCAAAGCTGTAGGAGTCCTTCATTATGAACTCCCGGCCACGCAGGAGTCCGGCCCGGGGCCGCGCCTCGTCGCGATACTTGGTCTGAATCTGATAGAGGCTGAGCGGCAGATCCTTGTAGGAGGAGTAGAGATCCTTGACCATGAGGGTGAACAACTCCTCATGGGTGGGCCCCAGCAGCAGATCGGAGCCTCGACGGTCCTGTAGGCGGAACAGGTTGGGCCCGTACTCCGCCCATCGGTTCGTTTCCTCATAGGGCTCCCGAGGCAGCAGCGCCGGGAACCGGACCTCCTGGGCGCCCATCGCATCCATTTCCTCGCGGATAATCTGCTCGACCCTCTGCAGAACCCGCAAACCCAGCGGCAACCAACTGTAGATTCCGGGAGCGACCCTCCGGACATACCCCGCACGCACCAGCCATCGGTGGCTCGGCACCTCAGCGTCGGCGGGGTCCTCACGGAGTGTGCGGACGAAGAGTTGCGACATACGGGTGATCACGAGCGACAAGACTACCGAGGCTTCGCCTCTGGTGTCAGAACAACACTGACGCGAAAATACCTACCTCACGATATCCACAGCGCCGGTAGACGGCGATGGCCGGTGCGTTGAAGTCGTTCACGTAGAGAGACGCGGTCCGACCGCCAGCGATGATCGCGTTGGTCACCCCAGCCATCCCGTGGGCTCCGAGCCCGCGTCCACGCCGGTCCGGACGCACCCACACCCCCTGCACCTGAGCCACTCGTGGGCTGATCGCGCCCAGATCGGCCTTGAAAACCACCGCGCCATCAGCGGTGATGGTAAACGCCCGCCGGTCGCCGATAAGTGAGCGTACATAGCTACGGTAACCCCCCGCATTCGATGCGAGCGGGTCTTCCAGGAGCTCCTCGGTGTACATGGCCACCGCAGCACCCAGATAGGACTTAAAGTCCTCCGGCAGGGCGAACCGGAGGCCAGGATGGGCCGGAAGCTCACTCGGCACCGCTTGGGCCATCAGAAGCTGGCGCGGTCGGACCACCCGCGCCCGGGCATACCGGTTGCCCCAGCGCGAGGCCAACGCCCGCCAGAGCGGCAGCACTTCGGTCGCTACCCCGACTATCGCCACGCAGGTACGCCACGGTCCCACCGCCTCCACGAAGGCAGCTTGAGCCTCCGCATCCACACCGACCGGGACCAGATTGGTTCCCTGGTGCAGCAAGGCATAGGGCCGCTGCGCCGGATACCCCCACAGTTGGCCGGGTCCGTTGGGCTCGAGCAACCCCGCCCGGAGCCGCGATTCCAGAAAGCAGTGTCGGACCGGATCTGGCTCGAGAATCCGGGCGACAGCCTCATGATCGGCCGGACCCAGCAGGCGCGCCCGAGTCACCCCACCGATACCTCAGGCGCCTCGCCAGTGGCTTCCATCTCGGCGGCAATCCGATTGGCTTCGTCAATCAGGGTGGCGACGATCTCGGACTCGGGCACAGTGCGGATGACTTCTCCCCGAACGAAGATCTGCCCTTTGCCATTGCCTGAGGCCACACCCAGATCGGCCTCACGGGCCTCTCCCGGACCATTGACCACACACCCCATCACCGCCACCCGCAGGGGGACCGTCATCCCCTCCAGCCCCTTGGTGACCTCTTCGGCGAGTGTGTACACGTCGACTTGGGCCCGTCCGCAGCTAGGGCAGGAGACTATCTCCAGCTTCCGGGGCCGGAGGTTGAGCGACTCGAGGATCTTGTTGCCGACCTTGACCTCCTCCACAGGTGGAGCAGAGAGGGACACCCGGATGGTGTCGCCGATGCCTTCGGCCAACAGGATGCCGAACGCCACCGAGGATTTTATAGTTCCTTGGAAGGCGGGCCCGGCCTCAGTGACTCCCAGGTGGAGCGGGTAGTCGCATTGAGCCGCGAGCTGTCGGTACGCCTGCACCATCACGATGGGATCGTTGTGCTTGACGCTGATCTTGAAGTCACCGAAGTTGTGCTCCTCGAAGAGGGAGGCCTCCCAGAGCGCCGACTCCACCAGCGCCTCTGGGGTCGGCCCCCCGTACTTGGCGAGCAGCCGCTTGTCGAGGGAACCGGCATTGACCCCGATCCGGAGACTGACTCCAGCATCCGCCGCAGCCTTGGCGATCTCGCCGACCTTGTCGTCGAACTGCCGGATATTTCCGGGGTTGACCCGGACGGCAGCACAGCCCGCATCGATGGCCGCGAACACGTACTTGGGTTGAAAGTGGATGTCCGCGATCACCGGGATCTGGCTCTTCTTCGCGATTATCGGGAGCGCCTCCGCGTCATCTTGGCTGGGGACCGCCACCCGCACGATGTCACATCCCGACGCTGTGAGTTCGGCGATCTGCTGCAGCGTTGCGTTGATATCAGTGGTCTTGGTCGTGGTCATCGACTGGACCGAGATCGGCGCTCCCCCACCCACCGGCACCCGGCCGACGTCGATCCGCCGGGTCGGGTGCCGGGGCGCCAGGACCGGTGCTGGTGGTGCGGGCATGCCCAGGTTGACCGCCATGGGACTCCTTAGAAGATTGAGATAGGTGTCACGATATCGGCCACGATGACCACCAGTCCGCACAAGAGCAGCAAGCCGCCGACGGCGTAGGCCACCGGCAGCATTCTGGCAGTGTCAACGAACCCCGGGTCGGGGCGACGGACGAGGCGCGCCCAGCCGCGCTTCACTGCCTCCCATAGTGCGCCGGCCATGTGTCCGCCGTCCAGGGGCGGTAGCGGGACCAGGTTGAAGAGGGCCAAGAAGAGGTTCACCGCAGCCAGGAGGTTAGCGAAAAGCACCACCTTCGCCCCGAACGAGACCTCAGCCGTTGCCGTCGCCTGCCCGGCGATGGCACTCACGCCCACGATGCTCACCGGACCGTTGACATCGCGCGGTTGGCCCGTCACCAGATCAACAGCCACATTCCAGATCTTCACCGGGAACTGCGCCAACGCGACCGCCGACTGCTGGACCATCTGCCCCATCTGAACGAGCGCGTCCCCCGGACCTCCGGTGACCACCTCGCGTACCGGATAAAAGCCCAGGTAGCCGACCTCAACCAGGCGGCCCGGGTCAATGTCGCTGGGGACCTGTTGCACGATGGTATTGACCGTCGGAAGGGTCACGGTTTGCCCGCTCCGCTCGACGACTATCGTGGCTGGCTGGCCCAGATTGGCCCGAATCAACTCTCCGAGTTCGTCGTAGCCATCGACGGCCACTCCGTTGAAGGAAACTATCCGGTCACCTGCCTGCAGGCCCGCCTGGGAAGCCGGCGAGACCGGATCGGCATCCGTACAGGTGTAGTCATCCCGAACCTCGGTGATCACGCATGGCGCCACGTCATAGACGTCCGAGGTGCTGCGGCTGATGCCGTGCAACCCGACGATGCCCCACAGCAATACGAAAGCAATCACCAGGTTCATGGCCGGACCGCCGAACATGATTATGAGCTTCTTGAGCGTGCTCCGCTCGTAGAACAGTCGACCACGGTCCCCAGGGGAAATATCCTCCCACTCAGCCGCACGGGCATCGTCGGCGAACCGCTGCCAGGAGCTCGGTTTGGCGGCCGGATTCCGGGGCGGATACATCCCGAGAAGTTGCACGAAACCCCCGAGCGGAATCCACTTGATGCCGTACTCAGTCTCGCCGCGTTTGATCGACCACAGCGTGGGGCCGAAACCGACGAAGAACTTCGGCACCTTCACCCCGAACAGCTTCGCGGGAACCATGTGCCCCACCTCGTGGAGGGCCACCGAGGCCATCAGCAGCGCAAAGAAGCCCACACCTCCCAGGATCATCACCGCAGTATTCATCGGGCCACTCCGACCAGCTCCGCGGTCCGCTGGCGTGCCCAGGCATCAGCGGCCAATACCGCCGCCACCGTCAGGGCCTCGTCCGGGACCTGCCCGGCGGCGAGATGCTCTACAACCACGGCCTCCACGGTAGTCACAATGTCCAAGAAAGTAAGCGCCCCAGCACAGAATGCATCAACACACACTTCATTGGCCGCGTTGTAGACCGCCGGGGCGGTCCCCGCAGCCAGGCCGCAGCGGCGGGCCAGGTCGACGGCGCCGAAGCTGGCGGTGTCCAGCGGTTCGAAGCTCCAGGTCCGAGGCTGGGTCCAGTCATAGGCGGGCGCCGCATCCGGAATCCGATGCGGCCAGCCCAACGCCAGCGCGATCGGCAACCGCATGTCCGGGGGGCTAGCCTGCGCGATGGTGGATCCATCCACAAACTCAACCATGGAGTGCACATCACTGGTCGGGTGCACCACCACGGTGATGGCGTCGTAGTCGATGCCGTACAGGAGCGCCGCCTCGATCAGTTCCAGCCCCTTGTTGACCAGGGTGGCGGAATTGATGGTTATCACCCGCCCCATCGTCCAGGTGGGGTGAGCCAGGGCCTGGCCTGGCGTCACGGTGGTGAGTTGCTCCCGGCTCCAGCCCCGGAAGGGCCCACCCGATGCTGTCAGAATAAGCCGCCGGACCTCCTCGGCCCGTCCAGTACGCAACGCTTGGGCGAACGCCGAATGTTCGGAATCAACCGCCACCAGTTGCCCGGGGGCCGCAGCGTCGGTGACCAATCGGCCGCCAATGACCAGCGACTCCTTGTTGGCCAGCGCCAACCGGGTCCCAGCGCCCAGCGTCGCCAGCGTGGGCAGCAAACCGGCAGCTCCGGTGATGGCGTTGAGCACCACATCGGTAGGCAGTGCAGCTGCGATCTCGTTGCCCCCAAGGCCATAGATCAGCGGAACCGACACCCCCCGGACGCGTAACTCGGCGCGGAGGGCATCGGCGGCCACATCGGTACTCATCGCCACGACCTCGGGCTGAAACTCGGCCACCTGATCGGCCACCACCCGCACCCGCGTGCCCGCGGTGAGAGCCGTCACCCGAAACTGTTCCGGACGCTCCCGGATGACCGCCAGCGCCTGAGTACCGATGGATCCGGTCGAACCTAGGATGACGACGTCTCGCACCCCTCGATTCTGCCAGGTCCCTACGCGAACAGATGGACTGAACTGCTGCCAGGCGCGCCCACTGGGTGTGACCCGGTGAGAGTGGGGGGCAGCACCCTCCTGAGCGACCAGGCCACCACCAGGGAGCAATTTGCGTGAGAATGGCCCAGCACTGGCCGACGGGGCAAGTGGTATCGCCTGCCCGAGGCCAGGGCGGGTAGAGTCGGATAACACCCCGCATGCACAGGAGCGAAGCATGATCTACCCGGAGCCGCCCACCTGGCCAGCCCGCCGATCACCACCACCGTCACCGTCTGTCGGCGAACGCTGAGGTGGCCGCCACCCTCACCACCATCCAGGAGCAGATGAGCGCCGATGTCGACCATTGACACCGAGATCGAGGGTAGTCCTGCGACTATTGAGGCTGCTGCGGCTTGGCTGCG
>JBKEBU010000032.1:0-43225 GCA_047973325.1 Propioniciclava sp.
TTAGAGAGGTCATCCACGATGAGCACCTCATGAGCTGCTTCGAGCAGCGCCACGGTGGTATGAGAGCCGATGTAGCCGGCGCCGCCGGTGACCAGTACCCGCATGTCGTTCCCCTTCGTTGGTCCGAGACCACCCTAGCGACCAAGGGTCGCTAGCAGCGACACGCTACTAGTAGCCTGTCGCAGCTGATCTTTTGTATTCGCGACCCCAGGTGAGTCCTGGGGTGCGCCGTGGATCCTCATCGATACCCCGGCATCGATTCCGGATCCCCGTCTTGCCCAGAACCCACCTGACGCCGCTCGGTACCACACATCTCAGCTGCGACAGACTACTAGTGGGGGAGCGGCCGGTGTTCGAGTGCGGTCAACACCGTCCGGTAGAGGGATGGTGTGGGCCGGGCCTTCACAGGCTGAAAATTCCGGCTCGGTGGGCAGGTGATGTACTGGTCACATGCCAGTCATGAACGAGACCACCTGCCCACTGACCTGCACCACGCCAGGCCCAGACTCGGAGGTCTCAGGCGGAGCCTGGGTAGAGTGCCGCCCATGAAGCCGTTGAAGATCGTGCTGTCGATGATCGGACTCGTGGCACTTGTTGCCGCCGGGTTCTACCTCGTCTTTGTCGGGGTGACCACGGGGCAGTTGCTGTCTGCGGCCAATGCGAATAAGTCTGCCAACTTGTTGCCCAGTCCGATGACCAATGTCTACATCACCACCGTCCTCGCGGCTGGTGGCGGTCTTCTGCTCGGTCTCGGGGTTGGGATGCCGATCCGTACTCGCGGGCAGGTCCGCCGGGCGGCGCTAGACCAAGCTGCGCAGAAGCGCACCGATGAGATCGGCTCCCGTGCTGCCGGAAACGGCAACGGGCCCGGCCCGGAGGCGGCGTGAAGATTGCCGATGCCGATCGGGTCCTGGTGACCACGTTCGCCGAGGAATCTCGGACCACCACTGCCGAGTGGGTGGTCGAGTTGGATACTGACAGGATTGGCTTCTGGACTCCCGATGTCACCGAGTGGCCCGCCCGCCTGGCCACCTCTGAGGTGGTTTCGCTGCAGGCCGCCGATGGACTGGGCCGAGCCATCCTCGACGAACCGGTGCTGGAGGGGCGGGCCTACGTGCTGACCGAGGGTGCTGACTTCGATTTGCTCCGCGAGCGCACCCGCACCAAATATCGGCTCAGTGCCACGGTCGTGGGCCTGGTGGATGCCGTCAAGGACCTGAGCGGTCCGAAGACCCCTGCGGGTGCAGTCGTGCTCCACATCGTCGCCTGACGTGGATCCTGCGCTCGCTCGCTGGCTGGTCTCTGATGCCGCCATACCGGCGCTGGTGGTCGGGCACTCTGAAGCCGATCCGGATTCGCTGGCGGCGGCTACGCGGTTGCGTCGCCTGGTCGACCCCGATCAGGCGGCGGTAGTCCTGACCCAGATTGGGCTCCGGCGGCGGGCGGTGGCCAAGTTCGGTGACCGGGCAGAACACCTTTTCTTCACACCGGATGGGCTGGAACAGGCTACCCGGGCGCCGGTCGCCCGGCGGCGGGCGGAACGGTTCGCTACCCGATCCCGGAGGGTGGCCGATCTGGGTTGCGGGATCGGTGCCGATGCGTTGGCGCTGCTGGATGCGGGGGTGGAGGTGGTGGCGGTCGAGGCCGACGCGGCCACCGCGGTCCTGGCCGAGGCGAACCTGGCCACCGCTGGTGGTTGCTCCCAGGTGATCCAGCAGGATGCGGTCACCGCCTGGGCAGGGTTGCGTGGGTCCGTCGATGGGGTCTTCTGCGATCCGGCGCGCCGCACTGGGGCGGGGCGCTCCTGGCGGATAGACGGCCTCAGCCCGCCCTGGGACTTCGCCCTGAGCCTGCTTGAGGAATCATCGACCGCCTGCCTGAAGCTAGGTCCGGGGATCGATCGTGGGCTGCTGCCGTCCACCGCCGAGGTGGAATGGGTGAGTGACGCGGGCACGGTCGTGGAGTGTGCCCTCTGGGCCGGGAACGTGGTGATGGCGGGTCGGCGCCGCGCGGTCGTGGACGGGCACACCATGACCGCATCCAGCCGGTCAGCGGTGGCGATCACGCCCCCGGGCGCCTACCTATGGGAGCCGGATGGGGCCATCATCCGGGCCGGAGCCGTCGACGACCTGGCGCAGCTGCTCGACGCCAGCCGGATAGATTCGCAGGTTGCCTATCTCACGTCCGATGCCGTCACCCCGTCCCCGTTCGCCCGGGCCTTCGTCCTCACAGAGATTCTCCCGTGGAACGAGAAACTGCTTCGGGCGTGGGTCCGGGACCAGGAGATTGGCGTGCTGACCATCAAGAAACGGGGGATCGACGTCGATCCAGCGGCCCTGCGCCGCCGGCTGAAACCACGCGGGGTGAGAGCGGCCACGGTCATCTTGGCGCCCACGCCTGCGGGGGCTCTAGCAATGCTGGGTCAGCCGGTGGCGGCAGCTCACTGAGGCGTTGAGGAAGCGTCCGGCTGTGGCGCACCGGATCGGGCGACCCGCGTCCCCCACATCTCGCGATGGACATCCAGTACACCCACCAGATCTGGGGTCGCGGTTCATCCCGCAGGCACGTCCTCGCACAGAGCCGCATTGATCGGCGCATACTTGGCCTGGATCCGTGGAATCTCGTCTGCTGCGCGACCCCAGTCGGGCCGGCTGGCTGCGCCGACCCCGCTCACCCTACGCCCGGTAGCGCTTCGTGAGGATCGTCTTGCCATTCCACCCGTCTGGTGCCGCTCGCCGCGCCGAACTTCCACGGATCCAGGCTTAGCACTCAGGTTGAACGAGTGCTAACACGGGTATATCGTCAGTTCTGGCACTCGACACCCGAGTCTGCCAGCCCAGAGCGGCACCGCGACGACGCCTGGGCGGCGCATCTGAAATGAAGCACGCCCCAACCGTGGGGCACTGACAAGAAAGGGCACCATCGTGGCCGTCACGATCAAGCCGCTCGAGGATCGCATCCTCATCCAGCCGCTGGAGGCAGAGACCACCACCGCTTCCGGGCTGGTCATTCCCGACACCGCCAAGGAGAAGCCGCAAGAGGGCAAGGTCATTGCGACCGGCCCCGGCCGGATCGACGATTCCGGCAACCGGGTTCCGCTCGACGTCGCCGAGGGCGACATCGTCATCTTCAGCAAGTACGGCGGCACTGAGGTCAAGTACAACGGCGAGGAGTACATGCTGCTCAACGCCCGCGACATCCTCGCCGTCGTCACCAAGTGACTTCGGTCCTAGAACCCTGATTCATAGATAGCCAAGGAGAGAACAAGACTCATGGCAAAGATCCTACAGTTCGACGAGGAGGCCCGCCGGTCCTTGGAGCGTGGTGTGGACGCCCTCGCCAACACCGTGAAGGTGACGCTCGGCCCCAAGGGCCGCTACGTGGTGCTCGACAAGCAGTGGGGCGCCCCGACGATCACTAACGACGGCGTGACCGTCGCGAAAGACGTCGAGCTCACCGATCCGTATGAGAACCTTGGTGCCCAGCTCGCCAAAGAGGTGGCCACCAAGACCAACGATGTCGCCGGCGATGGCACCACCACCGCCACGGTGCTCGCTCAGGCGCTGGTGCACGAAGGCCTGCGCGCCGTGGCTGCCGGGGCAAACCCGGTCGGCCTCAAGCGGGGTATCGAAGCCGCAGTGGAGGCCGTCAATGGCGAACTCGCGTCGGTTGCCAAGCCGGTGGAGACCACCGACGACATGGCATCGGTTGCGACCATCTCCAGCCGGGATGCCGAAATCGGGGCGCTCATTGCCAGCGCCTTCGACAAGGTCGGCAAGGATGGCGTGATTACCGTCGACGAGTCCAACACGCTCGGGACCGAACTCGAGTTCACCGAAGGCATGCAGTTCGACAAGGGCTACCTGTCTCCGTACATGGTGACCGATTCGGAGCGGATGGAAGCGGTTCTGGAGAACCCCTACATCCTGATCAACTCGGGCAAGATCAGCTCGATGAACGACCTACTCCCCCTGCTGGAGAAGGTCATCGGTGCCGGGGGCACCCTGTTCATCGTGGCCGAGGATGTCGACGGCGAAGCGCTGAGCACCCTGGTGGTCAACAAGATCCGGGGCACCTTCACCTCGGTGGCCGTCAAGGCCCCGGCCTTCGGTGACCGTCGCAAGGCCATGCTCGAGGACATCGCCACCTTGACCGGCGGTCAGGTCGTGTCTCCGGAGGTGGGCCTCAAGCTGGAGCAGGTCGGCCTCGATGTGCTCGGTCGGGCGCGGCGGATCGTCGTCACCAAGGACGACACCACCATCGTCGACGGTGCTGGTGAGGCTGAGGCCGTCACCGGCCGGGTCGAGCAGCTGCGTGCCGAGATCGAGCGCACCGACTCCGACTGGGATCGCGAGAAGCTCCAGGAGCGGGTTGCGAAGCTCGCCGGTGGCGTCTGCGTCATCAAGGTGGGTGCTGCCACCGAGGTGGAGATGAAGGAGAAGAAGCACCGCATTGAGGACGCGGTCAGCGCGACCCGCGCCGCCATCGAGGAGGGGATCGTCGCTGGTGGCGGCTCCGCCCTCGTGCACGGCGCCCGGGTGCTGGCCGACGGCCTCGGCCAGAGCGGTGACGAGAAGGCCGGTGTCAGCATCGTCGAGAAGGCGCTGCGGGAGCCGCTGCGCTGGATCGCCGAGAACGGCGGCGAGCCGGGCTATGTGATCGTGTCCAAGGTGGCCGAACTCGAACCGGGCAGCGGCTACAACGCTGCCACAGGTGAGTATGGCGACCTGGTGGCAGCTGGCGTCATTGACCCGGTCAAGGTCACTCGGTCGGCGCTGGCCAACGCGGCCTCGATCGCGGCGCTGCTGCTCACCACCGAAACGCTCGTGGTGAACAAGCCCGACGATGACGAGGACGAGCACCAGCACTGAGCTGTGGTTCGACCACAGCAGCCCCGGACTTCGGTCCGGGGCTGCTGTTTTCAATCACTCGCTCACCGGCGCAACCGGAGTCGCCGGTGCAGGCGTGGAGTGGGGCCTCCCCGCCTGTGTGAGCCGACGCAGCCATGCCTCGAATGGCCCCCGACGGCCCCTCGTGGACAACCACCAGGCCAGCGGTACTGAGAGCAGCCAGGTGAGTGCGGCCACCCCGAGGATGCCGGTTGTGTTCAATTGGGCACCCAGCGCCAGTCCCCAGGCCGCCAGCAAGGGTGCCATGACTATGGACTGCCACAGATACCCTGAGAGAGAACGCTCTCCGAGCGCCGCCACGGCCCGCCAGGGGCCGCGGGGCCGGGTGACACGGGCGGAGATCAGGCCAAAGAGGGCTACATAGCCGAGCCCCCCGGCCAGCCCGAGGGTGTAGTCCAGCAGCAGCGGTGCCCAGGAAAGGATCTCGGGGAACAACGGCCGACCGAGACGCTCCAAGGCCAGGGGTACCCCACCTAGCCAGCCGAGGGTGATCCCACCCGCCGCGACCCTGGTCAGTAGCCGACGGTGGCGCCCGGGCTCCTCCAGAACGCGGCGGCGAGCGGCGATCCAGCCGATAAGCACGGCTGTCGGAATTATCCCGGCCAACACCATCGATGGCCCAGTGAATGCCCACACCAGCAGGCGGAGGAGAACGCTGGTCCCGTACCCGGACACGCCGGTCATCAGATCGACCGAGGAGAACGACATTCCCCAGATCTCCGCTGGCACGTCGATATCGGCATTGAGGAGCGCCCAGCCGGATATCAGCGATAGCACGGCACCCATCCAGGAAAGCCCGATCAGAACCAAGGACCAGATAGCCAGGGTGGTGTCCCGGGCTCGGAACCCAAGCGCGACCAGGATCAGCCCGGTCAGCCCGTATGCGGACAGAATGTCGCCAGCGAACAGCAAGGCGGCATGGATGAATCCGAAGAGCAGCAACCAGAGATGACGGCGACGTAGCTGTCGGCGCATCTCGAGCTCCGGCATGCCGCGAACTGTCCGGGCGCGGGCGAACTGCACCATCCCATAGCCGAAGAGAAACGCAAACATGGGGTAGACCCGGCCATCGACCGCGATGGCCATCACTGCCCGGAGGATTTGATCCACCTGTGAGCCATCGGTGGGGTGGATACCGAACATCAGCCTGGGGTGACCCCAGAGATACCAGGTGGAGTTGGCGCACGCTATCAGGAGCAGCATGAAACCACGGGCGAGATCCGGCGCCAAGGATCGGGTAGCTGTCCGCGGGGGCGAGGGGGTTGGGCTGGGCATGGGCACAGTCTCGTGGCCGCCGGCGGGTTCTGCTTCCGGGATGTCCCTGGGTCGGACCTGGTGAAGGTACCGCACCTGAGTGCAACTGGCTTCGACATTCGCCAGGAGATGGCGGTAGGGCCTATTCTGGAGGCGTCTCCTACCCCAGGATTGCCCATGAACGCGCCGACTAGCCATCTACCGGCCTTGTTGCGCGCTGCCGCGACCCTGAGCGCGGCCGCATGAGCATTCGGGCCGAGGCGACGGCGCCGGGACCACGCCACCGGCTGGATCCAGTGTGGGAGCCAACGCGGGCTGCCACCGATTTGCAGGCGGCAGCGCTGCGGATGCAGGAGTATTTGCAGGAGTGGGCCCGGCAACTGGGCGATCTGGATGAATTCGTCGATGCTCTGCAGACTGTGGGCACCCGGCTGCAACAGTCGGGTGAGAGTCGCGAACAAACGGCCCGACGGCTCGTTGCTGCCGTCGAAAATGCGGACCAGTTTGATCCCCGGCTCGGCAGCGTATCTTTGTGGGCGCAAATGGTCGGGGAGATTCGACCGCAGATGAGGGCGGTACCGGAGCGGCTTGGTGAGCTGCGGACGAGCGCTGCGGATGCTCAGTTCAGGATTACGTTGAGCCAGTTCAAGTGTGAGGCTATCGGGCAGTTTGCTGCCCTGGTCGTGGAACGGGTCCCGGGGCATCATCTTGCGCGGGCCGGAATCGAGCGCAGCATCCAGACGCTCCGTAGCGCGGTCTTGGCAGACCTATCAGCGATGGGCAAGTACGCTTCCTTGGCCCTAGCGATCGCTGGTGAGACCGCGTCGGCGGCCGAGATGCTCGACGTCCCCACCGGAGTCCTTGCCGGCTGGCGCGACCTGGCACGACGGCGGGATGAGCGGATTGCGGATGCGATAATCCCGGACGTGGCGCGCATGGTTACTGGCGGGCAGCAGGACATCGCCATGTTGCGGTGGGTGTCGGAACGGTGTCGGGCGGTGGCGGCCTTTGTGACGCCTCCGTTGGCCGCACAGCTCGATGTGATCGAGTGGGCTGCGCGGCGTCTCTGACGACGCCAGCAGGCCGCAATCGCCGCACGCTCGCCGAGGCAGCTCTTGTCGTCGCTCGATACCGATGAGTTCATCGCGTGGCACGGCCCCTTCAAGAACGAGGCCATCGACCCACCGAGCTGCAGCGAGGGTACCCACGCCGAGCCCAGACTCGACGGTCAGAGGCGAAGCCTCACTGGTAGCTTGTCGCAGCTGAGATGTGTGGTACTGAGCGGCGTCAGGTGGGTTCTGGGCAAGACGGGGATCCGGAATCGATGCCGGGGTATCGGTGAGGGTCAACGGCGTAGCCCAGGGCTCACCCGGGGTCGCGAATACATAGGATCAGCTGCGATAGGCGACTAGGCTGGTCGAGAGAAGACGCCGTATGCCTGTCGGGTCTGACCGTCCAACCCCATGACGAGGAGTGATTGTGAGCCCCGACCAATCCGTAGGGAGCCGTGCGCCGCTGCCCTGGAGTTTCGCTGCTGGGATCGGGATGTTGTGTACGGCAGCCATGGCTTGGGGGTCGGCGCACCCGGAGTTTGCTTTTCACGCTGATGGCTGGGCGGCCCCCTGGGTGAATCACATTGGTGCGGCGGTGCCGCTGCCCTGGGATCGAGTCCTGATCATGGGCGGCGTGCTCGGGCTGTGCTTGTTGTGGGGGTTCCTGCGGGTGAACGGCGACCGGCGGGCCATCCAGCGTCCCGGGCTTTTGCTGGCGCTGTGGGTACTGCCGCTGCTGTGGTGTCCACCGGTGCTGTCGGGGGATCCCATCCTCTACGCCGACACCGGTTGGATGGAGAATGTGGGGGCTTCGGTCTATGTGGATGGATTGGCCGGGGCCGGTGGCCCATTTGCGGCCCAGGTGGATCCCCTCTGGCAGGGCAGCGGGGTGGCCTACCCGCCACTGACCCTGGTGGTCGATCAAGTCGTGGTGGCGCTCACCGGGGCGGATGCCTATTGGTCGATAGTGGCGATGCGCGTGCCCTCCCTGCTGGGGGTCGCGCTGCTGGCGTGGAGCCTGCCGCCTTTGGCCCGGTTCCTCCACCCTGACGATGCCCAGGCAGTGGGGCGCGCTCAATGGTGGGGGCTGCTGAACCCGCTGCTGCTGATCCACTTCATCGGGGGGGCGCACAACGATGCTCTCATGGTGGGGGTTGCCTTTGCGGCCATGGGGGTGACGGTGATCGGCACTCGGCAAGCCGGCGCAAGGCGGGCGGTACTGCTGTGGCTGGTGGCGCCGGTGCTGGTGGGGGTGGCCATGGCCTTGAAGCAGCAGGCCGGGCTCACGGTCTTGGCGGTGGCGGGTCTCCCGGTGTTGGCTGAGCTGCGCCAGCGGACGCTGGGCCCGCGCCTCTGGTTTTGGGGTCTGCGAACCAGTGCTGTCACGGCGGTGGCCGTGGCGAGTTTTGCTGTGGTTACCCTCCTCACTGGCAAGGGGCTTGGCTGGGCTGACTGGCTCACGCTGATGGGCACAGCTGGAACCCCGGCCCCGTTTGCGTTGCTGGGCGGCTACGGCGGGCTGCTGATTCAGACCCTGGGGGGAGACCCTGCTGGCTTCCGTGAGGCCTTGGGAGTGGTCTCGAATCTCACCTTGCTGGTGGTGATCGCTGGCATAGTGATCCGATTCAGCACCCGGCCGGTGGCGGCGGTTGGCTGGTCTGCCCTGGCGGTGGCCATTCTGGGCCAGGCAATGCACCCCTGGTACATCCCGTGGAGCATGGCGGTGCTCGGACTGGTGACCCTCAGCCGGCGGCAATCCGGTCTGCTGGTGGCTTTCGCCGTGGGCTTCCTGCTGTGGAACAGCTTCCAGACGGTGATGTGGCACGGGCAATAGCGGAGTCCGGTGAGTCGGATGGCACGCTGGGGGGTGCTCTGGCCGGATAGACTGGCGCCCTTGCCGAGACGGAGGACCTGCATGCTGGATGACGACCTGACTCCGGTCGGGGTGCCCGCCCCGTTCGCCCCACTGGGGCTCACGTTTGATGACGTGCTACTCCAGCCCAATGAATCAGATGTCGTTCCCGCCGATGTGGACACCGCCACCCAGGTGTCTCGCCGGATTACCTTGAAGGTGCCGCTGCTGAGTTCTGCGATGGATACCGTCACTGAAGCCCGGATGGCGATCGCGATGGCGCGCCAGGGCGGGATCGGAATTATTCACCGCAACATGGCGGCCGACGATCAGGCTACCCGGGTGGATCGGGTGAAGCGCTCCGAAGCCGGCATGGTCGATCAGCCGATCACCACCACCATCGATGCCACCATTGCCGAGGTCGATGAGATGTGCGGCCGCTACCGGGTTTCTGGTCTGCCGGTGGTTGACCCCGACGGCCGGCTGGTGGGGATAATCACCAATCGGGACATGCGCTTCGAGGACGATTCCCAGCGCCGGGTCGGTGAGGTGATGACGCCGATGCCGCTGGTGACCGGTTACCCCGGGATTACCCCCGATGAGGCCCTCCGCCTGATGGGTCAGCACAAGATCGAGAAGCTCCCGCTTGTGGATGAGAGCGGTCGGCTGACGGGTCTGATTACCCTCAAGGACTACGTCAAGTCCGACAAGTATCCGCTAGCTACCAAGGATGATCAGGGTCGGCTGCGGGTGGGCGCGGCGATCGGCACGTTCGGTGATGCCTGGGAGCGAGCCATGCTCCTCGTCGAAGCTGGGGTGGACATGCTGGTCACCGACACCGCCCACGGGCACAGTCACTCCGAGATGGATCTGATTCGTCGGCTCAAGGCTGAATCGCAAGCGGCACACGTTGACATCGTCGGGGGCAATATCGGCACCTATGAGGGGGCACTCGCCTTGGTCGAGGCCGGGGCTGATGGCGTCAAGGTCGGAATCGGGCCGGGCTCGATCTGCACCACGCGGGTCGTGGCCGGGGTGGGTGTGCCTCAGGTGACCGCGATCTACAACGCCGCCCGAGCCGCCCGGCCAGCAGGTGTGCCGGTCATCGGTGATGGTGGCCTGCAATATTCAGGTGATATTGCCAAGGCGCTGGTGGCTGGTGCCAACTCGGTCATGCTCGGTTCGCTCCTGGCCGGGTGTGATGAGAGCCCGGGCGAGCTGGCCTTCATCAATGGCAAGCAGTTCAAACGTTATCGCGGCATGGGCAGTTTGGGTGCCATGAAGGCTCGCGGCCAGCAGGGGAGCTATGCCTCTGATAGGTATTTCCAGGCCTCGGCCACTACCGACGACAAGTTGGTTCCCGAAGGCGTCGAAGGGCAGGTGCCCTACCGCGGCCCCCTCGCCGCGGTGGCGCATCAGCTGATCGGTGGGCTCCGCCAGTCGATGTTCTATTCCGGGGCACGCACGATTCCCGAACTGCAGCGCAAGGGCCGATTCGTGCGGATTACCTCCTCGGGCCTGCGCGAATCTCATCCGCACGACATCCAGATGACTGTCGAAGCGCCCAACTACTCCGCCAACTCCTGAGAAGGACCCAGACATGATCGAGATCGGCCGCGCCAAACGCGCCACCGAGGTGTACGGCTTCGACGATATCGCCATCGTTCCAACCCGGCGGACCCGGTCGCCGGAGGATGTTCGGCTGAACTGGACTATCGATGCGCTCACTTTTGACTTTCCGTTCGTGGCGGCCCCGATGGACTCGGTGATGTCTCCGGCGACTGCCATCGCCTTCGGTCAGATGGGTGGCCTGGGGGTGCTCAACCTCGAGGGGCTGTGGACCCGGTATGAGGATCCGGAGCCGTTGCTTACCGAACTGGCGGAGATCTCGGATGCGCTCACCGCCACGACCCGGATGCAGGAGTTGTACCGCTCTCCGATTCGGCCGGAGCTGATCACTGCGCGGATGCAGGAGATCCGGGAGGCCGGAGTCCCGGTGGCGGGGTCGCTCAGCCCGCAGCAGACCCAGGAGTTTGCAGCGGTTGTCGAGGCCGCTGGGGTTGACTTCTTCGTCATTCGGGGCACCACCGTGTCGGCCGAGCATGTCTCCAGCGAGGCGCAGCCGCTCAATTTGAAGGAGTTCATCCGTAAACTCGATGTGCCGGTCATTGTGGGCGGGTGCGCCACTTACCAGGCTGCGTTACATCTGATGCGGACCGGCGCTGCCGGGGTGCTGGTCGGGTTTGGTGGCGCGGCCACCGGGCGCACCAAGCATGTCCTGGGCGTCGAGGTGCCCATGGCCTCTGCGATAGCTGATGTGGCCGCCGCCCGGCGTGACTATATGGACGAGTCCGGGGGGCGCTATGTGCAGGTAATCGCCGATGGAGCACTGGGGCGGTCGGGTGATATCGCCAAAGCTATAGCCTGCGGGGCGGACGCGTGCATGGTGGCGACTCCGCTCGCGCGGGCCGCTGAAGCGCCCGGGCGCGGCTGGCATTGGGGCCCGGAGGCCTGGCACCCCGATCTGCCCCGGGGGGAGCGGGTTCGCATGGGCCGGGTGGGCAGTCTGGAAGAGATTGTGCTGGGACCCTCCCATACCCCTGACGGCACCATGAACCTCGTGGGTGCGCTGCGCAAGGCGCTCGGCACGACCGGATATACCGAGGTGAAGGAATTCCAGCGCGTTGAAATTGTGGTTCATTCCTGAGGGCACTCGGACGGGCGGCTCTCGTGACGAACCGTCGCTGGAGGCTACTCTCACAGAGCCCGGGGGTGCCAGGTGCGATCGGTCCGCAAGGTGTGGCGCGCACTGTCGTTGGGGAAATGGGGTGCGGAGCCTCCAGTCAGGATGGGATCACGCACAATAGGATCATGATCGTTCGCCCCGCGACCTCCGCAGACCTCCACGCCGTGGCCGAGCTGGCGGCGGCGACCTTTCCGCTGGCCTGCCCGCCCGGCCTTCCCGAAGCCGATATCGCACGGTTCGTGGCCGACAAGCTATCGATGGAGCGGTTCAGCGAGCACCTCGCCACTGCGCAGACGCAGGTGCTCGTGGCCGAGGGGGAGCACGCCCTCCTCGGTTACACCCTGGCGTTCGCGGTGGACCCGGATGCGGAGGTTGCGCCGCTGATCCAGGGTCGGCCGACTGTCGAACTAAGCAAGTGCTACACCCGCAAGGACGTCCATGGAACCGGGGTCTCGACTGCCCTGATGTCCGCTGTTGTTGACGCCGCTCAAAGCCAGCACGCCGCCAGTGTCTGGCTAGGGGTTAACGGGCAGAACCTGCGAGCGCAGCGGTTCTATGCCAAGCATGGATTCGCGGTGGTGGGGGAGCGCCGGTTCGTGGTTGGCTCGCACACCGAGGATGATCTGGTCTTGGAACGGCCCCTCCTGTAGCGCACACCCGATCGAGGCTCGGGCCTGGCTTGTGTCCGCGGTCAGATCCGCTGTCGCCACTGATCCGAGGTCACTGTCGACGCTGGACCCCCCGTACGGATGGGGCAGAACCCCTATGCAGCACCAAGGGCTGCCGTCGGCCTGTGCCGAAGCGTCCCGAACAGTGCGAATGAAACTGATCAGCACCCTTGACACCTTGATGGATTATGCCGCTATGATCCGGTATATACCATCACGGAAGGATCGATGATGTTCCAGTTGCTCCAAGGCATTCTCGAAGGGATTGCCGACAACCTGCTCAGTCAGGTGCCCATCCTGATCGGGTTGATTGCCCTGGTCGGCCTGCTGCTGCAACGCAAGCCGTTCGGCGACGTCGTGGGCGGCACTTTACGGGCCGCTATCGGTGTGGTCATCATGACCCTCGGCATTGATGTCTTCGTGGGCGGTCTGGTCAACTTTCAGACCATTGTCGCGAGCGCGGTAGGCCTGAGTGCACCTGAGTCCACCTCCACGCTGGATGACTTTCTCGCCGGCACCGGCTCAGTATCGCCGCTCATCATCGCCGGCGGGTTCCTGGTTCACCTGATCTTGGTGCGGATTTTCCCGGCAGCCAAGTATGTCTACCTCACCGGTCACCTGATGCTGTGGATGAGCATTGTCATCGCCGCGTCTTTCGTGGAGGCCTTCGGTGACATCGACCGATGGACCCTGGTGGGTGTCGGCTCGCTGGTGATGGCCTGCTACATGACCATCCAGCCACTGTGGATCGCCCCGCTGATGCGCAAGCTCATGGGGCATGACCAGTTCGGCCTGGCCCACACCACCTCGACTCTGGCCTTGATTACCGGCTACGGCGCTAAGGCGCTCAAGCTTGGCGATCCGGTCAAGCATGACACCGAGAAGGTGAACCTGCCCAAGGGGCTGTCTTTCCTCAAGGACATGAACGTAGCCACTGCTCTCATCGTGGGCGTCATCATGCTGGCGGCGCTGGCCTTCGCCGACCAGGCCACGGTGGCCGAGGTCACCGGTGGCACCATGGCGCCCTTCGCCTGGGGTGTCATGCAGGCACTTGCCTTCGCTGGTGGTCTCGCGGTGCTGCTGTTCGGTGTGCGGATGTTCCTGGCCGAGATCGTCCCGTCCTTCAAGGGGATTTCCGACAAGCTGCTGCCCGGGTCGCGCCCGGCCCTCGACATCCCGGTGATCTTCCCCAAAGCGCCGACTGCCGTTATCATCGGCTTCCTTGCGTCGGTGGTGACCTTCCTGGTTCTGATGGGTGTCTTCGCAGCCGCGGGCTGGTTCGTCCTGGTGCCGCCGATGATCATGCTGTTCTTCGGTGGCGGGGCTGCCGGGGTCTTCGGCAATGCTGCGGCGGGCTGGCGCGGGGCCGTCTTCGGCGGAGTGCTCAATGGGGTGATCCTGGGCTTCGGCCAGTGGCTGTTCTGGGGTCTGTGGGCCGACACCGCACCTCAGCTGGCGACCCTTGCCGATCCGGACTGGTTCGCCGTGGGCGGTGTGCTCTTGGGTCTGGGCCAGGTGTTCGCACCGATGGGGGCCAGCGGCGTGTGGGTGCTCGCTGGCAGTGTGCTGGCGGTGTCGGTGGCCATTCTCATTGCCATCGGGCGTCGTCGCCCAGCCGAGGAACAAGCGGCTGAGCCGGTTGACGCCGTCGCTTCCTGACATCCATCAAGACAACTGAAGGAGAAACACCATGAGTCAACGTCCCGATCCCCTGAAGGTCCTGGCCGTCTGCGGCCTCGGCATGGGTACCAGCCTGATCCTGAGGATGACGAGTGAAACCGTGTTCACCCGCCTCGGCATCCCCGCCCAGGTGGAGAACACCGACTTGTCGACGGCCCAAAGCCAATCGCCCGATGTTCTCATCGGTCAGGGCATGCACATGTCCGATCTGGAGGGCATCGCCACCGTCCAGGTCGTGGTGGATGATTTCGTCGATGATGCCGCACTGGAAGCACGGCTCCGGCCGGCGCTGGAGAAGGAGGGCTGGCTGTGACATCTGCAGACAGCCCGGCTACCGCTGGGGTCGCTACGGCCACGAGTCAGATCGATACCGTTGCCGATTGGCAAGCAGCGATCCAGCAGGCTGGGGGGCTCTTGGTTGACCTCGGCGTGGCCCAGCCGCGCTACGTCCAGGCCTGCATCGATTCTGTCCTCGAGCGGGGCCCCTACATAGTGCTGTCGAAGGGGGTGGCGCTAGCCCACGCGCGCGCCTCTGAAGGGGCGCAGGCGCTCGGGGTGACGCTTACTCGCCTCGATCACCCGGTCAGCTTCGGCCATCCGAGCAACGATCCGGTGGACCTGGTCTTTGCCTTCTGCACCCCCGATGATGAAGGCCATGTGGTCATGCTGCGCAATCTGGCCCTGTCCCTGGGGAAGGGGCTGGCGGACAGACTGCGGGCAGCCACCGATGAGGCTGAGCTGTCCCGACTGCTGACGAAGGCAATGACTGATGAGAGCTGAGGTGGCCGCGGCCTATGCGCGCGGTACTGCTGATGCGGTCCGAGCTATTCAGGTGCGCAATGAGCAGGCGATCGCGTCCGCAGCTGACGTGGTGGTCCAGATGGCGCGGACCGGGCGGGTGTTGCATGCTGCCGGGGCCGGGCACTCGTTGGCTGGGGTCTTGGAGATGTTCTATCGAGCCGGGGGATTGGCCTTCGTCAACCCGCTGTGGCACCCCGAGATTCTCCCGCTGACAAGTGCCGACGGATCCACCTCGGCTGAACGTCGGGTGGGGCTGGGGGAGAGCGTGGCTCGAGGGGCGGGGATCGCGGCTGGTGATGCTGTCGTGGTCTTTTCCAATAGCGGGGTGAATGCCTACCCGATAGAGATCGCCCGCGAGGCCAGGTCGGTCGGGGCTACGGTGATCGCGGTGACCTCGCCGCGAGCATCGCAAGCTGCACCGCTGCGGGCCGGGGCTCGCTTGTTCGAGCTCGCGGACATAGTGCTCGATACCTTGGTCCCTCCAGGCGATGTCACCTGGCCGGCGGGAGCCGTACAGGTAGCGCCGCTGTCGTCTCTGGCGAATGTGCTGTGCTGGAATCTGGTCATGGTCGCGGCCTTGGAGGCCGAACCTCACCTGCCGACCTGGCGGAGCGCCAATGCCTCGACGGGGGATCCGAATGCAGAGCTCATGCAGCGCTATGCCCCTGTGATCGGAGCCCTTGCTGGCTGAATGCAGC
Source organism: Propioniciclava sp. (assembly GCA_047973325.1). GTDB lineage: Bacteria > Actinomycetota > Actinomycetes > Propionibacteriales > Propionibacteriaceae > Propioniciclava. The sequence continues at coordinate 15,662 of JBKEBU010000032.1, forward strand.
CGACCGGTGTCCTGCCGACTCCGGTGGGATGCTGATTCGGCGGGTATCCTTCGAAAAACGCCGCTGGCGTCGCCGCGACCGAGAGCGTCGCGATGCCCCAAGAGTTAGGACAGCATGGTTGCGCTCACCCGCGAGCTGGTTGGCTCCCCACCCCCGGCTGTGGCGAAGTATGAATGGCTCAAGGGGGTGCTGCTCGATCACATCGATCGGAGGCTGAGCCCGGGCGACCCGGTGCCCTCGGAACGGGAGCTGGCCGACAATCTTGATGTCTCCCGGATGACAGCTCGGCGTGCCCTGAACGAACTCTTGGCCGAGGGTCGGATCAATCGGACCCCCGGGTTGGGCTCGTTTGTGACCGATCCCACAATCTCGCTGCCGGTACGGCTCACCTCCTTCACCGAGGACATGGAGCAACGGGCACGGCGGGCGGGGGCAGACACGCTCCTCACCGAGACCATTGCGGCCGACGACACGCTCACCGGCAATCTGGACGTGACCTGGGGGCAACCGGTCCTGCAGATAGTCCGGCTGCGCAGCACCGATGGGGAGCCGGTTGCCATCGAAAGGGTGCATCTGGTCGCCGACATCGTGCCTGGACTGGCGCAGGTGGACCTTACTGATGCCTCGCTGTATGCCACGTTGGCTCGTGACTACGGGATCATATTCGATGGTGGTGAGCAGGTGATCACCGCTCGCAATGCTGGTGCCGAGGATGCTGCCCAGCTGCGGATCTCCGTGGGGGATGCGGTGCTGCATTTGCGGCGCACCTCCACCTGGCGCGGCCGTCGGGTTGATTTCACAACCTCGGTCTACCGGGGCGACCGGTACGAGCTCACCACCCGGCTCTAGCGCGTGCACGTCTGACGCCACCCCCTCTCCGGCACGGACGCACCCCGCCTACGTAGCGCCCTGACCTGGATGCGGAGCCAGCCTGGCGTGAGCCTGGAGGGTTGCGTCAGGGGTTACCGTCGGCATCTCGCGCTATCAGGGCACGGGCGTCGGTCTCCTGTGGTTGGGTTTCCCACCGGATGGTGTCGAGATGTGCGCATGACTCCTCAACAACATGCTGGTGCTGGGCCCCAGTGAGGAGTCCTCGATCGCGGGCCACCCCCGCAGCTCCGATGTAGGTGTCGACCACCTGGATGCCTCGTCGTCCCAGGCGTTCCCGCTCCGCTCGAGGAAGGCCGACGACATCATGGATGACTATCAGACTGATGGCTCCGGGGAATCGCTCCCACATGAGCTCACCCACCTGGATATCCCCTTGTCCGGAGTCCCCGATGAAAACCAGAGGGTACTCGGGGAAGAGTGCGTGATAGTGCTCGATGTTGCGGAGCTTGCGCCCGGCCATCAGATCATGGGTGAGCAGGTTAAGAACCGATCCGGTCAGCACCGAATGATCGGCGACGCCAGCGCGCCGCAGGGAAGCCCGGGTGTGATTCTCGATGATGCCGAATGCGTCACTGGGGCGTGCGGTCACGAAGGTGAGATCGCCGAGGGAGAACGGTTGTGCTCCCGGCCCATGATCCAGTGCATCTAGAAAGGCCAGGACGCCCGGATAGATGCTTCCTCGAGGGAACCGATGCTCGTGCAGACTGGCCACGACAGTATCGTCGATGTCACACAGAATCTTGGCTTCTCCCGGGTGAATCCCGACGGCCTGGGTGGCTATATGCTCCAGGATGCTGGCCCGCAGCCGCCGACCTCGGATGTCACCGAAGACCAGCCCCTCCAGGTCATGGCTGTCGGTGCGCATGTTCATGGCGTTCTTCAGATGTGTCAGATCTTCGCCCAGAGCTGAGTGGAAGATGGCTAGTATGGCCTGCGCATCCGCCGCCGAGGTATAGCCGGCTTGGAGACCGTAGGCGAGATTCGCCCGGGCTTCCAGCCCGACCTCGGGGAGCCGTTCGGTGAGTAGGTGTCGGGCGGCTGTTCGGTTCGCCGGACCCCACCAGTGATTGGTGAGCTGGCCGAGGAGAGCGGCCGAGTCTGTCTGTGACAGAATGCTATTCAAGTCATCGGCGGTGGCGCTCCGGAGAAGCTCCAGGATCTGCCGTTGCTCGGTGTGGCTGGTACGCCCCTGGAGCAACTGCTGCAGGTGGGCCTGAATCGTCATCGACGGCCTCGGTTGAGGATCTCGAACCGGTTGAATGGTGTTGTTTGGCTGTGCCCTCGTCGCACCAACAGTGCGCCGGGCTGGATGCGCACCCGCAGATCGGCAACGTCGCCCACGGGATCGCCATCGAGATGAAGCGGCGTGGGGTGATCCGGGACCGCCCACACTGTCTGGGCCTGCCCATAGCGAAGCGCTACCGTATTTCCCAAGCGTGGCCAGAGGCCGGTGGCAGCGACGGCGGCCCACTGTCGGGGCGAACTGAGGGGAACCTCCAGGGTGTCCAGCTGGCCATCGAAGGGTGAGGCTGCGGCGACCACCTGAATGCCAGCCGGGATCTCTCCACAGTTCGCCACGATGAGTGTCCAGGTGCGAATCCGACGTGCCGGCCGCATGTCGGTGGAGACTCGCATGGCGAGTGGTCGGGCCCGCAGGCGGGAGGCTCCGCTGGCTAGGTAGGCGAGCCATCCGAACCGGGCCTTCGCCGTTTCCTGAGTGGCCACGACCGTGGCTGCATCGTGCCCCACCCCGGCCATCACCAGAAAGGCGCATTCCCGGGTTGATGGGGCCAACTGGGTGTCAATGACTGGTCGCCAGCTAGCCCAGGCGATATCGACCGGGGTAGCGCCGGGGGTGAGAGCTCGCCGCAGGGCTATCCGCAGCAGTCGAGTTCGGAGCCCCAGGTTGTGGGCGAACAGGTTGGCTGTCCCCAGGGGCAGGATGCCGAGCTCCACCCCGGAGCCGGCGAGAACGCCAGCGACCTGGCGGACGGTTCCGTCCCCGCCCCCGACGATCACGACCTGTGCGCCTGCCGCCAGCGCCTCCTTGGCTTGACCGCCGCCCGGCTCGGCAGTGCTGGTCGTCAGGATGCGGGGTATGCCGAGGCCGTCGGCCTGGCAGGCACGAACCAGGGCCTGTCGGGCGCGGACATAGTCACGCGCCTTGGGGTTCAAGATAGCCCACGCGGGCGCACGTTCGTCGGCGGACCGGATCCCAGCAGCAGGCACGCCCCCATTGTGGCCCTATTGGTGCAACGCGGCGGCTATCGCGGACGCCCCAATGTTTGCAACGGCCCCTGATTCTTAGATCTCATATAGCAAGACGAGAGCAGGATGGCTCTGGGTAGTCGTCGTTCACCTGGAGTGGCGGCACGATTGAGGCGAAACCCCGGCGTGAAGCGGCCTTGATCCTGACATGGATGAGGCTCGAGGAATGGTTGACCCCTGCACAGATTCGCGATAGCGTCCCGGTACTGAATGAGCCACTATTGAATGGATATGCGATGCTGCATAGTGACGAAACTCAAACCTCCCGGTGGCGGGCGACGCGCGCGGCTATCCAAGCAAGTGAGCCGCAGACGAAGTCCCGGCTGCTCCGCCAGCGTGCCAACCAAACCCGACACGCGATCGTGACGATGATCGCCCGAGCCCAGCAGGGGCACATAGGTGGAGATCTCTCGGTCACCGACATTCTCACGACCCTCTACTACGCCCAACTCAACCTGGATCCGGAACATCCTGCCGATCCTGCGCGTGACCGGTTCATCCTGTCGAAAGGGCACTGCGCCGCTGCTCTCTACGCCACCTTGGCCTCCTGTGGATTCTTTGCCGAGGACGCCCTGCAGACCTTCATGGAGGCCGGATCAGAGCTGAACGGGCACCCGAATCGACTGAAGACGCCCGGAGTGGAAACCAATACCGGTCCGCTCGGTCACGGGCTCCCGGTGGGCGTGGGAGCCGCACTGGGGGCTCGGCTGACCGGCCGAGGCTTCCGGGTGTACGTGACGATCGGCGACGGTGAACTGCAGGAGGGCAGCAACTGGGAGGCGATCATGTGTGCTGGCCACCAGCAGCTCAGCAATCTGGTGGCGATAGTCGATAGAAACCGCCTACAGCAGGGTGACCGCACTGAATCGACCAATCGGCTGGACCCGCTGGCAGACCGACTGACCAGTTTCGGCTGGGAGGTCCGCACGGTCGACGGCCACGATCCGCAGGCATTGCTGGCCGCCTTCCAGCCATCGGCTAGCGGTGCACCCGTGGGGGTCATCGCCAACACGGTCAAGGGCAAGGGCGTCTCCTTCATGGAGGACGGGGTTGCCTGGCATCACAAAGTCCCGAACGACGACCAGGTAGGCCAAGCCCTGCGTGAACTTGAGGAGAGTATGCGATGACCCAGGAGGTCTACGACAACCGGCAGGTCTTTGCGGACACCCTCATCGATCTGGCTTCGGCAAATCCCCGGATCGTGGCAGTGTGCAATGACTCAGTTGGATCCAGCAATCTCACCGGATTTCGGGATGAGTTTCCCGACCGGCTTATCAATGTCGGGATTGCTGAACAGGACATGGTGGGCGTCGGGGCAGGCCTGGCCAATGCGGGCATGATCCCCTTTGTTTCGGCCGCAGCTCCGTTTCTCACCGGGCGGGCGACTGAACAGATAAAGGCTGATATCGCCTATAGTCAGGCGCCCGTTATTTTGTGTGGGCAAAGCCCCGGGATGGCCTACGGGGCTTTGGGTCCCACCCATCATTCCGTCGAGGACTATTCCTGGCTCCGGGCATTGCCCGGGCTCGATATCGTGGTTCCCGCCGACCGTGAGGAGACCAAGCAGGTCCTGGAACTCGCGGCGCAGGGTGAGCGACCGATCTACCTGCGGGTCGGGCGAACCAAGGTTCCGGATGTCAATCCGGCTGGATATCGGGTGCAGCGAGGGGTCTGGCCAGTAGTCCGGCCCGGCAGTGACGTAGCCATTATCGCCAATGGTGCGATGGTCGCTGCAGCCTTGGCCGCAGCAGACATCTTGGCTGAGGATGGGCTAGAAGCACACGTACTCAATGCCGCCTGGCTGTCCCCGCTCGATGAAGCCGCGGTCGCCTCCGTGGCGGCGAGCGCCCGTGGAATCGTTACTGTCGAAGAAGCCAACGTGGCCGGGGGGCTGGGTGCGGCGGTGGCAAGCCTGATAGCACAAGGAAAGCACCGCGTTCCGATGGAGATCCTCGGGCTGCGAGAGTTTGCCCCCACGGGGCCGGTTGACTACCTCTTCGAGCACTTCGGGCTGACCGCACCGGCCATTGCCGATGCGGCGAGAAAAGTACATTCTCGTGGCCAGTGAGTACGTGCTGGCCGTCGATCAGGGGACCAGTTCGAGCAAGGCGATGGCTTTCAACAGGCAAGGTGAGGTTCTAGCGACCCACACTGAGCCTGTCGGGCATGACACCCCACAGCCGGGCTGGGTTGAACAGTCACCCGAGGAGATTCTGGCCAGCGTGCGCCGCGCCATCGCTGCGGTCGCGCAGGCGTGTGAAGTGCCGCCGGTCGCGCTGGGCCTGAGCAATCAGCGGGAGTCCGCCTTGGTGTGGGCGGCCGCCACGAAAGAGCCCTTGGGGCCGATGCTGGGCTGGCAGGATCGTCGGACGGCTGCTCGGGCGCATGGCCTGGCAGGCGCCGGAGCTGCTGATCAGGTGCGCTCTCGATCCGGGTTGCCGCTGGACCCCATGTTCTCCGCGCTCAAGCTGGAATGGATGCTGGACCAGTGCGATCCTGACCGGCTGCGGGCTGAGGCGGGAGAGTTGCGGGTCGGCACCCTCGACGCCTGGTTGCTCGATGCGCTGAGTGACACCTTCCGGATTGAGGCAGGCAATGCGAGCCGAACCCAACTGATGAACCTGGCAACGCTGGACTGGGACGACGACCTGCTGGCACTCTTCCGGATTCCGCGGGCCGCGCTGCCGCCCATCGTGCGCTCCGACCAGCTCTCCGGGGGTACCGAGCACCTGGGGCTTGCCTCCGGGGTTCCCTTCAGTGGTGTCCTCGGGGACTCCCACGCAGCGCTGTTCGGGCACGGGGTTCGCACTCCGGGGCGGGTGAAGGTCACCTACGGCACCGGATCCTCGATCATGGGGCTCACCGATCGGGAAGTGCCTCCAGACTCGGGGATGGCGGCCACGCTGGGCTGGCTGCTGGAGGAACCAGCCCGAGCCTTTGAAGGCAACATTCTGAGCACCGGGGCAACACTGATCTGGCTGGCGCAACTCCTGGAGGTGTCGCCGGAAGAGTTGTCTGATCTCGCGCAGTCTGTCACGGGTACCGATGGCGTGGTCCTAGTGCCGGCGTTTGCCGGCCTGGGCGCCCCCTACTGGGATAGCAATGCCCAGGCGATCCTGACCGGCTTCGACCTGGGAACTCACCGGGCCCATATTGCCCGGGCTGCCTTCGAGGCTGTCACCCATCAGATCGCCGACGTGCTCGATCAGGCGGAATCGGCGTCCGGAAAGCAGATCGACGTCGTCTTGGCTGACGGTGGTCCAACTCAGAACGACTGGCTCATGCAGTTGCAAGCCAACCGCAGCAATCGCACTGTGAAGCGCCCTGCGAACACACTGCTCTCGGGAACGGGTGCGGCCTACCTCGCTGGCCGCACGGTCGGCTTTTGGGACGATGACGAGCTGGCTGGATTGGGCAGCGAATCCTCGACCTTTGAGCCTGTTGCGTCCCCTTCCGAGCGACAGGTAGCCCGGAATCTGTGGGCCGATGCTATCGGGCGCGCTCGCTTCTCAACCACCCTCAACCCACACCAGAAAGGAACATCATGACAGCGACGTCATCCCTCTTCCAGGGGCATTTCACAGACAAGAAGGTCCTGGTCACCGGAGCTGCCTCCGGGATTGGCCTCGGCATTGCACAGGCCTTTGCTGAGAGCGGGGCTACGGTCCGCCTGGTCGACCGTTCCGAGGAGGCCCTAGCTCAGGTCGCAACCAGCTTGTCGACGGCGGGGCTCGATACATCCACGCGGGTCGTGGATGTCACCGATGAAACCCAGCTGGCGTCACTCATTGCCGAGGTCGGAACCGACTTCGGCAGCCTTGATGTGCTGGTCAACAATGCCGGGGTCATCACCATTGATCGGCTTGCTGAGACCAGCACCGCCGACTTCGAGCGTGTCCTGGCAGTAAACACGACGGCGGCCTTCGTGGCCGCCCGGGAAGCAGCCCCACTGCTGCGGGCGGCGGGAGGTGGCTCCATCCTCAATGCAGCATCTGGCCAGGCGCGCGAAGGATTCATCTATACACCGGGCTATGCCGCCTCCAAGTTCGGAGTGATGGGGCTGACCCAGTCCCTGGCGAAGGAACTGGCCAAGGACCACATTCGGGTCAATGCCTACTGCCCGGGCATCGTCGTTACCGACATGTGGGCCTACAACGACCGGAAGTGGGGGGAACTCCTGGGGGACTATGCACCCGGAGAGCTGATGCAGGAATGGATCGATGGCATCCCGCTGGGGCGTGCTGCTGAACCAGCTGACGTAGCCAATGCTCTCCTCTTCCTCGCCTCCGATGCTGGCGCCTACATCACCGGGCAGGCCCTCAATGTGGACGGCGGCATGTTCATGAACTAAAGCGCGCAGCCTTCCAACGCATTCATCAAAGGAGATAGAAAATGTCAGCTACCGCGGACGTGGCAACGACAGCCACACGAAGAATCCCCTCGATAGGGTCACTTCTCCGAGGGTCAGGGGGAGCACTGGTCGGGCTGATCGGACTCATAGTGATCCTGTCGTTCATGAGCCCGCACTTTCTCACGGCTCGAAACCTGCTCAATATAGTCGATCAGGTCACCGTCCTGGGGATCCTGGCGATCGGGGCGATGGCGATTATCGTCACCGGAGGCATCGACCTCTCGGTCGGCTCCGTGCTGGCCCTGTGCACCATGGTCCTGGGCTGGTTGTCCCATGATGGGGGGTGGCCGCTAGGGCTGGCGATGGTTGCCGCCGTGGCGGTCGGAGCCTTGGCCGGCACCGTCAATGGCCTCGGGGTGACCTTGGCCAAGCTGCCACCCTTCATCGCCACTCTCGCGATGATGTCGATCGCGCGGGGCCTGGCGAATCTGATCACTGACGGACGGCAGATCGTTGGCTATCCCGAGTGGTTCTTCAATCTCTCCTCCAACCGGTACTTCGGCTTCTTGTCGATTACCACGTTGGCCCTCATCCTGATCTACGTCGTCGCCTGGCTGATCATGCAATACCGGCCCAGCGGGCGCGGCCTGTATGCGATTGGTGGCGGCCAGGAAGTGGCGCGGCTGGCCGGGATCAATGTCAATCGGCTCACCCTGGGGGTGTATGCCGTCACCGGTGCCCTGGCCGGAGTCGCCGGCATCGTGTTGGCCACCCGGCTCGACTCCTCTCAGCCCAGTGCGGGCACCGGGATCGAGCTCGACACCATCGCAGCCGTCGTTATCGGTGGCGCCAGCCTGAGCGGTGGCACCGGTCGGGTGAGCGGCACCATCATCGGCGTGCTGATCATCGGTGTGCTGCGGAACGGCCTCAACCTGCTGGGCGTCTCGCCCTTCATCCAGTCGGTTCTTATCGGTCTGGTGATCGCGGTCGCGGTCATGGCGGACACCCTTGGCCGCAAGAAGTAGCCCGAACCCACAGAGTCACCAGCCGCATTGGCCACACCCCATCTCACGTCACTCAACCCACCAACCCTTCAAACAAAGGAACCAGACCATGAAGCTCACCAAGACGAAGCGACTGCTCACTGCGGCGCTGGCGCTACCGTTGCTGGCACTCACCGCATGTGCCAGCAACGCTGACCCGGGCGGGGCGACCGCCCCGGCGGGCACCGCGGGAGGCGGAGGCGGCAGCAAGACCATCGGTTTGGCGGTGGCGAATCTGCAGGCCGACTTCTTCAACCAGATCCGTCAGTCCGTGGAAGCTGCTGCTGCGGACGCCGGAGTCAGCGTGGTCGTGGCTGATGCCGGCGGTGATGCCGACAAGCAGGTCAGCCAGATCCAAGACCTGATTACCCAACAAGTTGACGCCCTGATCTATATCCCCGCGGGAGCGACGGCGGCTACGGTACCGGTCCGGGAAGCCCAGGCGGCCAATATTCCCGTGGTCACGGTGGATCGCAACCCTGACGGTGCCCCCGGTGATACTTTCATCGCCACCGACTCAGTAGGTGCAGCCGAAGTGCTGGGTCAGTGGGTGGTTGAACAGACCGGAGGTGAGGGCAAGCTCGCCGTGATCCAAGGCCAGATAGGCACCACCCCAGAGCTGGCCCGCGACGAGGGTTTCAAGAAGGGTATCGAGGGCAGCAGCATCGAAGAGGTCGCTCGTCAGGCCTCTCAGAACTGGCATCAGGATGAGGGCTTCAATATCGCCCAGGACATGTTGCAGGCAAATCCGGAGATCAACATCTTCTTTGGTCGGGCGGACGCGTTGGCTCTGGGGGCTGCCCAGGCAGTGCGGGCTGCAAATGCCGAAGACATCCTGATCGTTGGATTCGATGGCGATGAGGCTGGGCTGACTGCGGTCCGGGATGGCGTGATCGCGGCGACGATGACCCAGAAGACTCAGTACATGGGGCAGCTGGCCCTGGAATCGGCCATCAAGCTGGTTGACGGTGAGACTCTGCCGACCGAGCAACTGCAAGAGGCCGAACTCACCACCAAGGACAACGTGGAGCCCTTCATCGAGCAGCATCCGTGATCCAGCGTGTGGGTGGGACCTGTCGTGGATGGGGCCCACCCACCTCCCACCATCAGCAGAGAAAGCGAGCGTGATATGTCAGTGCAGACAACCGACCAGCCGATGCTGTCGATCCGGGGCGTCCGGATGCAGTTCCCGGGCACGCTGGCGCTGGAGAGCGTCGACCTTGATATCTACCCCGGTGAAGTTGTTGCCTTGCTGGGCGAGAACGGCGCCGGAAAGTCCACCCTGGCCAAGATCATCGCCGGGGTCCAGAAGCCCACCTCGGGAACGTTGGAATGGCAGGGTGCACCGTTCACGCCGGGAAGCCCCGCCGAGGCATTCAATGCTGGGGTGGGCATGATCCATCAGGAGATGCAGCTGGTCCCTGAGCTGAGCGTCGCCGAAAATGTCTACTTTGGCCGATGGCCGACGCGGAACGGGCTGGTGGACCGGGCTGCCATGGAGGCAGGCTCACAGACCAAGTTGCAGCAGCTCGGCTTCTCCCAGCCGGTCTCCACCCTGGTCCGCGAACTCAGCGTCGCCGGACAGCAACAGGTCGAGATCGCCCGAGCACTGGTGGTCAACTCCAAGCTGGTGATCTTGGATGAGCCGACGGCCGCACTCGGGGGCGAGGAGACCGAAGCTCTGTTTGACCGCGTGCGAGAACTCCAGCAGGAAGGGGTCTCCTTTATCTATGTCTCGCATCGGCTAGCGGAAATCGCCCAGATCGCGACCCGGATCGTCGTGCTCCGCGACGGAACCCTGGTAGCCACCCATGACTCGGCTTCGGTGTCCACCGATCAACTGGTCGCCGAGATGGTAGGCCGTGCGGTGGATCGGCTGTTCCCGGAGTTGTCGACTCCATCGGAGACGGAGGTCATCAGTGTGCGCCAGGTCACGGCGGAGAACGGGCAGGTGAAGCCGATCTCCTTCGAGGTGCGGGGCGGTGAGATCTTCGGCATTGCCGGGCTCGTCGGGGCCGGGCGAACCGAGTTGGTGCGGGCGATAGCCGGGGCTGATCCCAGCTCCACGGGAGTCGTGCAGGTGCTGGGCTCGACTGTGCGGCCGCACTCGGTACCCGCAGCGGTACGGGCCGGCATCGTGATGGTCCCCGAATCCCGCAAGGAGCAGGGCGTCATCGTCAGCGAATCCATTGAGGAGAACATCGCTCTGCCCAATCTCGACCTGGTGTCTGATGCGAGCGGATTCGTCACCGGGGTGAAGATCCGCGGGCTCAGCGACGGTGCCATTGACGCCATGGGTGTTAAGGGGAAACCCGCCGCGCTGGTCTCATCGCTGTCGGGCGGCAACCAGCAGAAGGTGGTCATCGGGAAGTGGCTGGAACGAAAACCCAGGGTGGTTATCCTCGATGAGCCGACCCGGGGAATCGATGTGGGTGCCCGGGCGGCGATCTATGACGTGATTGTCGGCCTGGCCGCCGATGATGTCGCGGTGATCCTGGTCAGCTCTGATCTGGAAGAGGTGCTGGGGCTGTCCCATCGGGTGATGGTGCTCAGCCGCGGTGAAAGCCGGGGTGTGCTGGAGAGAGCGGAAGCGACTCCAGAGGCGGTGATGACGCTGGCAACGCACTAGATCCCGTGTGCTGGCATCATGTCACCCACGACTATCCACACGATGGTGGGGGACCATGATTCGCGATCCGCGATTGACCAAGAATACGCCCGGCCAGACCAGTGGGGAGCTTGCCCTGCTGGTCAAGGTGGCTCGGATGTATCACCATCAGCAGATGCGGCAGGCGGCGATCGCGGCCGAACTGCATATGTCCCAGTCGCGCGTGTCTCGGATGCTCAGCGAGGCGGTGCGCGCGGGCATCGTCCGGACGACGGTGATAGCGCCGACAGAGCTCCATCCCGAACTGGAAGAGGAGCTCACCGCCCGCTATGAGTTGCGGGACATGGTGGTCGTCGATGCAGACCACCAGGACCCCAGTGTCATTCAACATGAGTTGGGGGCGGTGGCGGCCCGCTACTTGGAGGCCACTCTGACCGGACAAGACCGGGTGGGAATCTCCTCGTGGTCGGCGACGCTCCTCGCCATGGTCGAGTCGATGGAACAATCCCGGTTGAGTTTGGCCAGCGATATCGTCCAGCTCATCGGTGGCGTCGGTCGCCCGGAGGTGCAGGTCAACGCCACTCGGCTGGCGGAGTTGTTGGCCCGGAAGACGCGGGCTGAGGCGCACTTCCTGTCCGCTCCCGGCGTCCTTCCCTCGGTGGAGGTTCGGGATGCGCTGATGCAGGACGACTTCATGGTCGAGATGGCTCGCAGGTGGGCGGAGCTGGACGTGGCGCTGGTAGGGATCGGTGGCCGAGAGCCATCCCCATTGCTCGTGCAATCGGGGAATGTGGCCCCGGGCACCGAGACCGAAGGGTTCCGTGCGCAAGGTGCCGTTGGTGATGTGGTTTTGCGGATGATCGACGCGGATGGGCGGTTGGTCCCGTCCTCGTTCGACGATCGGGTTCTCGGAATTCCCGTTGATCTGTATATGAAAATTGAGCGGCGTCTTGGTATCGCCGCCGGGGAGAACAAGTTCGAGGCGATCCGGGCCGCCCTGCGGGGCAGGTGGATCAACATCCTCATCACGGACCTGGCCACGGCGGAGGGACTGGCCGCCGCACCCTGAGGAAAGGTGCAACACATGTTTGTGGATAGTTCTTTCTCCGGCGACGTCGCTGTCGTCACCGGTGCCGCCAGCGGTATCGGACAAGCCATCGCCCTGGCACTCGCCGAGCGCGGGGTCAAAGTAGGGCTGGCGGATCGCCCCCAGGTAGACCTGGCCGAGACCCTGGATCTGGTGTACGACTATGGCGGCGAAGTAGTCCCGGTTCCCTGGGATGTCACCGACGAGCAGCAGGCCGCCGAGGCGGTCGCGTCGGTGGAAGCCCAGTTGGGGCCGCTGACCTTGGCCGTGAACGCGGCTGGCATCGCCGACGCCTGCCCGGCCGTCCAGATGCCGCTGGCCCAATGGCAACGGATGTACGACGTCGACGTGACTGGCGTCTTTCTCGCGTGCCAGGCCGAGGGCCGGGCCATGCTCGCTCGCGGCCGGGGGGCGATAGTCAACATCGCCTCGATGTCGGGGAATATCGCCAATCGTGGTCTCACCCAGGTGCACTACAACAGTGCCAAGGCTGCCGTGATCCACCTCACCAAATCCCTAGCGGTGGAATGGGCCCAAGACGGCGTGCGGGTGAACTCGATCAGCCCGGGGTATACCGCCACCCCGATGAACGTTCGCCCCGAGGTTGCCGAACAGACCAAGCAGTTTTCGGGGGAGACACCGATGGGGCGGATGGCGGAGCCGAAGGAGATTGCTGGCCCGGTGGCCTTCTTGCTGAGCCCGGCAGCTTCCTTTGTTACCGGTGCCGATCTCCTGGTCGATGGTGGCTTCTGCTGCTGGTGACCTGCTCTGGGCCGGTTCCACCGTGGGTGTCACCATGCTGGCTCGCCACCCTACGGTGCGGTTCAAGCCTTAGGGTAGTGGCCATGACGAAGACCCCCGGCGAGTTGGCGGCGCTGCGCGCGAGTATCGACAACCTCGATACGTCTCTGGTCTGCCTGCTGGCCGAACGGTTCAAGGTGACCCAACGGGTGGGGGTGCTCAAGGCAACCTCGGGGCTTCCGGCGGCAGATCCTGAGCGGGAGCGGAACCAGATTGAGCGGCTGCGGACTCTGGCCGTCTCCACGGGCCTTGACCCCGAGTTTGCCGAGAAGTTTCTCACGTTCATAGTGACCGAGGTGGTGCGGCACCACGAGCAGATCGCGCGGGATCACCCTGGGGAGTGGGCCCCGGCTACCCCGATGCCTTCGTCGGTCGAAGACCATCCCGGCGGGCAGCAAAGGCACTGAGGATGTCGGACGGATGGGTCTTTCTCCCCATCGCCGGTGGACGGCACCTGCCTCTACCCTGAGAGCTTGGGATGCGCTGATTAATGCTGCTCTGTGCGAGGACGTGCCGGGCGGGATGAACCGCAACCCCAGATCTGGTAAATGTACTGGACGTCCATCGCCAGATGTGGGGGACGCGGTTCGCCCGATCCGGTGCGCCAGAGCCAGGGCATGATTGATCAGTGCATCCCTTGGGGCCGAAGGAGGTAGGCATGCCTGATGGGGTGAACATCCCACTGGAGTCGATGAGTGAGTTGAGCGAGAGTCTGCGCATCATCATCGAGGAGTTCGATGAGGCCGGTGCTGGCTCGCGCACCGGGAGTTTGGTCGATGCCATCGGCAGGCCGATGGGATACGCGCGGCTCCAGAGTGCGGCCGACGCCTTCGAGTCCGCGTGGGACGATAAGCGGGAGACGCTGCGTCGCGACCTCGAAGAGATGAAAAAGCGCATTGATGACGCTCGCGAGGGATGGCACGAGGCTGACCTTGAACTCGCCCGGAGCCTGGAGCCACAGGAATGACCCAGAACACGTACATCTATCAGCGCGACATGCCGGACACCCCCGCCGGATATGTGGTGCGGGAGATCGAGGGAGACCCCGACGCGATCATCAGGCACGCAGCCGACATCGAGCAGCTGGGGCAGAAGATGACACGGGCGGCCCGTACGCTCCAGCTCTTCGCCGATGGCACCGTCGGCCAAGGTCAATCGTTCGAAGCAATTCGGGAGCAGGCAAAGGAGGTGCATGCCGATCTAGCTAAGGCGGCAGACCGCTACCTGCCGAGCGGTGAAGCGCTCTCCATTTACGGCCGCTCCCTGCGCACCGCGCAAGCGAAGACAGGCTGGCTGGTTGCCGGCGCCGAACGTACCTGGGAAGACGTGCGGGCTGCCTCGCGAGCGCTCAGTAGTGCGTCCGCCGAGATGGACACCTGGGAGTGGAACGAGCGTCACGACGTTGAGCAGGCCGGTGCCCGGCCGACCGACGACGTCGAGCAGGCGGCCTTTGACACTGCGGTCGAGAACTGGCGGGTCTACTGGGGGGCCTACGACGCACCGGCCGAGACCTGGGAAGCCGCCTACTACACCGCCCGTGACGGACTCGAGCAGGTGAACGAGGATGGCGTCTCGGACAGCTTTTGGGACAACTCCATGCCCTTCGTGGAGGCCATGCTCACGGTGCTTCTCTATGTCGGGATCGCCCTGCTGGTGGTGGCCTTCTTGGTCACCGGCCCGCTGGCGCTCCTCGCTGGTGTGCTTGCCGCTGTCGCCGGTGTGCTCAGCCTCCTGGGTGAGATCGCGAAGCTCAACGCTGGCAGAGGTGATTGGGGAAGCGTCGCGCTGGCTGCGATCGGTATCATTCCGTTCGGCAAGTTGGCGAAGTTTGCCACCTTCGTCAATCCCGGCAGGTTCCCACGGATCGCAGCCGTGTTCCGGATCGCAGGTGACGACTTCGCCCAGTACGGCGGCAGGCTCGACGACTTCCTAAGAACCAAGATCCCCGGGCTGTTCGATGGGGCCCACGGCCTGAATACTCGAAATCTCATGCGGATGATCAACACGCCGAGATTCGTTATGCAGGGGAACAGCTGGGTGGGCGGTTGGCGGGCTGGCTGGCAGGCGCTTGCCGGAAACCCGACGAACCTAGCCGAGGCTCTGGGCGGATCGGTCGATGTGTATACCGACATGATGGGCACCCTCGCGGATGTCGCCGAGCGCACCTCATAAGATGTCACTACGTGCCGAACTCATCGACGCGGCTGGAGGGATGCCCGCCTTCGCCGTGCTGCTTCCGGCCGGCTGGGAGGCCACAGATCCCTCGTTCAGCACGATGCGACCGCGCTTGGATGCGGTGCTGGGGCAGTTGCCCGCTACTAACCGGCCGCTCGTCCGTGCGCGTCTGGAGGAGATGACGGCTCGGGTGCAGGCGGATGCATCCCGAGCCGAGGTGATTCGGGTCTTCGCGCCCGCCGCCGTTGATCCCACGGACTACATCCCAGTCAGCCTGGTGGCTTCGTGGTTGCGTGCTCCTGCGGGTGGGTCGCTCCAGGATCTTGGGGGCGGGCTGATTGCGCATCGCGGTGCGACTGCGCTCGACCCAGCCGGTACGATCCTGCACTGGCCGCTGAGGGAACAGGCGACGGTGGAGGGTGGCGAGGTGCAGATTGCCGGCTCCGGATACCTACTCCCCATACCCGGACAACCGGCAGCAGGGTTGATGTTTCGTTCGCAGATCCTCCATGGAGTCGAGGATGCTGTGCTGCCTGATGCAGGTGAGCAGGCCCTGTCACGGTTGTGCGACACCATCGTGGCCAGTGTGCGGTGGCGACGTGGCTGAGCTGGCACTGGCGCCCAACCCCGTAGTGTGGCAGGTCGTGCCCGGCATGGACGAGGCTGCCGCCTGGTACGAGCAGCAGATCGCGGCTGCACCCCAGGCTGCGCGGGAGCAGGTCGCTGCCGCAGCTGGCCTTGCCCTGCACGCCCGCTTCGACACCGACCTCAGCCAGGTGCTGCTGCTGTGCGATCCGGCCGCCGAGCTGTACGCGATGCTCGGTATTGCCGCGCTCGATGGGGTGCCCGCTCCCGACACCGCCGCTGGAGCGGTGGGGATTGCGGAGTCGTTGGTGCCCTCGCCGTGGCCGGCCGAGGCGCTGCAGTTTGATCTCGCCGGTGTCAGGGGATGGCGGGTCACGATCCTCGACGACCAGAATCCCGACCAGGAGGAGCAGGTGGCGGTGCCGCAGGCCGTGTCGACTGTCTATGTCGCCTCCGTTGGTGGTCGCTGTGTGGTGGCGGCACTATCCTCGCTGACGCCACTGGCCGCGGCCGTTGCGCAGGTGCTGGCCGAGCAGGTCGTCGCGACCTTCGACGTTGTCGAAGGTGTGGATAGTGGTGACTGAGGACTTTGCCGTGCAGGTGAGCCAGGCGCGTTCAGCATTGCCGTCCAACCCCGCACATGTGGACCCCAAGGAGGTTGAGCGGGTGGCCTTCGCCACGGTCGGGCACGGTGACCTGGGACTACAGGTCTGGACCGATGCCCGAGAAGCGGCGGCCCAGGCATGGCGGGATTGCCGGGCACGCATGCGTGCGCGCTATGGAGCTCGTAGTCCGCACGGTGGGTGGCTGATGTTTGTGCTGTTCGTCGCAGCCCTGAGCGGCACGCTGTCGGCAGCCCTCGCGAGCGGATTCCGTACCGACCCGGCGGAGACAGCAGGGATCCAGGTAGTGCTGGTCATGGTCGCCGCAGGTGCCGATCTCGTGGCTCTGGTCGTTACCGGATGGCGTCCCCTGAACTGGGCGGCCGTCCGTATGCAGCTCGTTGTTGCTGTCGCCTTGGCGATAGCGGCGGCGTTCCAGCTCTCGCGACCGGCGATGGTGGGCACGCCTACGGTCGTCGCAGCGGCGGGGATCGGCGCCGCCGGATTGATCCAGGTACTCATCACCCGAATGGTGCGCCCGATTGAGCGGAAGGAGATCGATAGTGCGATCAACGTCGCAACCGCGCAGATGCAGCCAGAGGTCGAGGCGATCGGCCAACAGATCCAGGCTGACGTCTCGGCCCGCCTGAGCCCAGTGGAGCAGGAGCGGATCGTGGCCTTGCGGACTACTATTCTCGCCCAGCTTGCTGCTGACGGGCTCGTCGTGGAGCCGGTACCCGAGGGGTCCCCTGCGGGCGGTGTGATCATCGCGGCGCTGCTGTCAACGTGGAACCCCTACACCAGAAAGGAGCGCACCAGAAAGTAGCCGCAGGTGCAGATCCCCGAGCGCCACTACCAGCAGATCGTGCGGACCACACTGGCGAGTTCGGTCACGGTTCAGCCGTGACGAAACTCGCTGACGAAGTTCCGCAAGATGGTGGCCGGAGTCCCGTCCACCCCAGCCTGGCGGGCTTGCTCGATGAGATCGTCAAGTTCTTCTGGCGGAAAGTACCCAGCGTGTGCGTAGATGTGCATCCGTTCGATCAGCCGGGGAAGATCGAGTTCGGGATGGAACTGAGTGACATAGACGGCCCGACCGACCTTGAACGCCTGGACCGGGCAGACGGTGCCGGTGGCGAGGAGTACCGCCCCCGGAGGCATCACGGTGCACGCCTCCTTGTGGCCGGTGAAAGCGTTGAAGGCCCGGGGCAAGCGGCCGAAGATTCGGTCGTGGGCAGCAGCCTCAGTGAGGGTGATCTCGACGGCCCCAGCCTGCTCTGGGTAGGTGCGATCCACCAACCCGCCGAGGTGCTGGGTGACTACCCCGACGCCGTAGCACATCCCCAGCAGTGGTACGTGATGGGTGAGAGCACTGTCGACAATGGTGCCTAGATCGTTCTCGACCCGCTGTTGGATCTCCGTCTTTTCCTCGTCGCTGGTGTTGAACTGGCCACCGCCAATGATGATGCCGGCATAGTCATCGGGATGAATGATGGGCAGCGGGGCCTGTTCGGCGCGGAGTTGCACCAGTTCTCCTGGTGTCAGCTCTCCGAAGGCGCAAATCGCGTCGAATTCGGCGGCTACCGCTTGGTCATGGTCGCGGATCGACAGGTGCAGGAATGGCTTCACAGGTTGCCTCTCGTTTCGGCGATCATCGCATCGACCACGGTGTTGAGGTCAGCTCCCTCACCCAGGAGTCGGCGTTGTCGATCGGTGCTGTTCCCCGTGGTGAGCAATTCGCTGGCGAACTGGAACTCTGGGGCGCAACCGAGATCCGCTGCCAGCGGGCTTAACTCGGCGAGCCAGCGGTCGAACTCGGTGCGTAACGGAACCACATCGCCATCGGCCTGGATGATAGTGGTGTCGAACCCATAGCGGGCGGCCCGCCATTTGTTTTCCCGCACGAACCACGGCGACGGAATCGGTGGTGGCGCCCCTTGGTCGGTGCGGCGGAGGAAGTACTCGGTGAGGCATTGCATCCAGGCGGCCAGGCAGCCGAGTTCGGCCACCGATGCCGCCGCATCGGCGATGCGGCATTCGACGGTGCCGAACCGGGGAGCGGGGCGGACATCCCAGCGAATCTCAGTCGGGCGGCTAATCATGCCCGCCCGGACCAGTTCCTCGGCATAGGCTTCGAAGGCAGCCCAGGTCGTAACCGCAGGCGGCAGGCCGTTGGTGGCGAGCTGCTGGAACAGCATGGCCCGGTGGGACGCGAATCCGGTGTCCTCGGCTGCGAAATAGGGGCTGGAGGCCGAGAGTGCGAGGATGAGTGGGGTGCACGCCGCCAGCCAGTGGACCAAGGGTAGTGCCCGCTCCCGGTCCGGAATCCCGACATGGACGTGAGTGCCGCAGATGATCATGCGACGCCCCCACCAGCCGTTCCGCTCCGCTACGACGTCGTAGTGCGCTGCACGCACGATGGGAGCATCGCTCGGATGAGCAAACGGGTGGGTGCCCGCAGCCATCACCGCCAGGCCGAGACTGTCCGCGGTGGCCACTACCTGGCCCAGCAGATCGCGCATCTGGGCGACGGCAGGGCCGACCTGTTGGTGAACGGTGCTCACCAACTCGATCATCGTGGTGAGATATTCCCCGCGGATCGGTCCTTCAGGACCGGCGTCCAGCGCGCCCAGCAGTTCAGCGGCGCGCGGGGCGAGCTGCCTGGTGGTGGGATCCACCAGAAACAGCTCCCACTCCAGCCCGAGGGAGCCGCGCTCCGACGGGGTGAAGCTGACGAACGGTGGGGACAGAACGTCAGTCCATCAGGTCGGAATACAGCACCGAGCTGAGGTAGCGCTCACCGAAGCTGGGGATGACCACGACGATGGTCTTCCCGGCATAGGCATCCTGAGAGGCCAGCTGCCCGGCTGCCTTCAGGGCAGCGCCGGAGCTGATTCCCACCAGCAGACCCTCGGTACGGGCTGCTGCCCGGGCCGTCTCGACAGCTTCTTCGGAGGAGATCGGGATCACCTGATCGATGACCGACCGGTCCAAGATGGCGGGCACGAAGTTGGCACCGAGCCCCTGAATCTTGTGCGGGGCTGGGGCCTGGCCGGCGATTACCTGGGACTCAGCGGGCTCGACGGCGACCATCTCGACCTCGGGCTTGCGCTCCTTGAGCACTTGGCCGACACCGCTCACGGTGCCACCGGTGCCGACGCCAGACACCACCACATCGACGGTGCCATCGGTATCGTTCCAGATCTCTTCAGCTGTGGTCTTGCGGTGGATCTCGACATTCGCCTGGTTCTCAAACTGCCGCACCAGGACGCCGCCGCTCTCGGCAGCGATCTCGTTGGCCCGGTTCACCGCACCGCGCATGCCCTCCGGGCCGGGGGTCAGTACCAACTCGGCGCCATAGGCACGCAGCAGCGCTCGTCGTTCCTTCGACATGGTCTCCGGCATGGCCAGGACCACCCGGTACCCCCGCGCCGCGCCGACCATGGCGAGCGCGATTCCGGTGTTGCCCGAGGTGGCCTCCACGATGGTGCCACCCGGCTGGAGCTCGCCCGACCGCTCGGCCGCGTCGATCATCGCCACGCCGATCCGATCCTTGACCGAGTTCGCCGGGTTGTAGAACTCAAGCTTGGCGAGCACGGTGGCCTGCGCGTCGGGGAAAAGCTTGTTGATCTTGACCAGCGGGGTGCGGCCAATCAGGTCGGTGACGTTCTCGAAGACGTTCATGGCCCTAAGTTACCGGCCGCTACCCCCGTATCCCAAGGGCGTCTCAGAGATATCGCGCAGGTACCCTTGGCAAATAGCCCCGGGGGTATCTGTGGTGTGTCGTGGTGAGGCACCCCAGTAGGATGACGGGCCATGACCGCAGACGCCCATCGGCCAGTCATAGTCATTGACTATGGCGCCCAGTACGCCCAACTCATCGCGCGGCGGGTGCGTGAGGCCCGAGTCTTTTCCGAAATCATGTCGCACACGGCTTCGGTGGCGGCGATCATGGCCAAGAACCCGGCGGCTGTCATCCTGTCCGGTGGTCCGCAATCTGTCTATGCCGAGGGCGCTCCCCAAGTGGGGCCGGCCCTATTTGAGCAAGGAGTGCCCGTCTTCGGAATCTGCTATGGATTTCAGGCGATGGCCCGGGCCCTCGGCGGGACCGTGGTCCAGACCGGATTGAGCGAGTTCGGTCGTACCTCCACCACGCGGGATGCCGCAGGCACCATCTTGGCCGGGTTACCCACAGAATTTGCTACCTGGATGAGTCACGGCGACAGCGTGGCGGCTGCCCCGGCGGGTTTCACCACGCTAGCGCACACGGCGGGCGCGCCGGTGGCAGCTTTCGAGGACGCTGAGCGGCGGCTGGCTGGGGTGCAATGGCATCCCGAGGTGATGCACACCGAGTGCGGGCAGCAGGTCATCGCTCAGTTCCTGCATGATCTCGCCGGCCTGGACCATGCCTGGACACCGGCGAACATAGTCGAGGATGCGGTGGTAGCGATCCGGGAACAGGTTGGTGCCCGTCAGGTACTGTGCGCCCTGTCGGGTGGGGTTGATTCGGCGGTGGCAGCGGCCTTGGTGCACCGAGCCATCGGAGACCAACTCACCTGCGCCTTCGTGGACCATGGACTGCTGCGCAAGGGGGAGCGGGAACAGGTTCGCGAGGACTTTGTTGAGATCACCGGGATCCGGTTGGTTGTTGCCGATGCTGAGCAGCAGTTCCTGAGTGCGCTGCGGGGGGTGAGTGAGCCGGAAACAAAGCGCAAAATCATCGGGCGGGAGTTCATTCGGGTGTTCGAGCAGACGGTGCGTGACATCGATGCCGATACCCACATTGAGTTCCTGGTTCAGGGGACCCTCTACCCCGATGTTGTCGAATCGGGGGGCGGTGAAGGTGCTGCCAATATCAAGAGTCATCACAATGTGGGTGGCCTCCCCGACGATCTGCAATTCACGCTGATTGAACCTCTACGGACTCTGTTCAAGGACGAGGTGCGCGCCGTGGGTGAAGAGTTGGGTCTACCTCAGGAGATGGTTTGGCGCCAGCCCTTCCCGGGTCCGGGCTTGGGCATTCGGATTATCGGTGAGGTGACCCCAGAACGGTTGGACATCTTACGGGAGGCCGATGCGATTGCCCGGGAGGAACTGGCGGCTTCTGGACTCGAGAAGGGTGTGTGGCAGTTCCCGGTCGTGTTGCTGGCCGACGTGCGTAGCGTCGGGGTCCAGGGTGACGCACGCACCTACGGGCACCCGATAGTGCTGCGTCCGGTCACCAGCGAGGATGCGATGACCGCCGACTGGGCTCGGCTCCCGGCGGACCTGCTGGAGCGGATCAGCACCCGGATCACGAATGAAGTTCGCGAGATCAATCGGGTGGTGGTGGACGTGACCAGCAAACCTCCGGGAACGATCGAGTGGGAGTAGTCCTGAGGTCACGCCCCCGGGTCAGCCGTTCGTTCCCGATCCGGAGCTGAGCAGGCGCTTCAGATCGATGAGTCCGGTGGAGCCAGTGGTGTCATCGGGCAGGAGAAGCCAGAGCACTAGGTAGATCCACCAGACCTGCAACACGACGCCCGCGATGACGAACACTACCCGGATGATGTTGGCATCGATGTTCAGAAGCCGGGACAGACCGCCACAGACTCCGGCGATCACTTTGTCGTTGCTGGTCCGTACCAGGGAGCTGCTTGCCATGTGAGTTGTCCTTTCGTGAGGTTAGGGTTTGGGTCGGGACACGAACAGCCCGAGCAGGCCGAATGCCACCAACAAGATCGGGATGAGGGCGCCGAGCCCGGCCCACGACACTGATCCGAAACTGGACCATAGCGTGATGCTGGCAATCAGCAGCGCCATCAGCCCGATGACCAGGGCGGTTGCGTCGACCCGCGGTTTCATCCGACGACCTCCGTCGAGCCGAGACCGAGGTCGGTCCTGATGGTGAGGGTGGGGCTGGGAGCATCCGGGTCGATCCGTTCCCAGACGACGCGCAGATCGACTCCGCCCTCGGAGCGCCCGGGGGTCTGGATCGCCCCCATGTCCACGGCTGAGATCACCCGGACATTGCCGGTATCCGGAACGACAACTGTCAAGCTGCCGATATCCATCGCATACGACACCGGCCAGTCCTGGGTGACTTCGACATCGCCCAGATCGACAATATGTTCGCCTATGCCAAGATCGGTGTTCCCCACGGGCAAAGATCCAGCGCTGACCCGGGAAATCGACGCATCGCCGAAGGGGCCCGAGACTTGGATGGCGCCCAGCCAGCCCACGGCCACCAGTCCGGTCACTACTGTCGCCCCGATGAGCCCGCGGGGCCTCCCGAAAGCGGCCCGAGAGGGGCGGGAGATCAGGACGAGAGCAAGCCCGAGCACTGCCAGTGTCGTTCCCACCCAGGCCAGGCCAGAACCAGGCAGAACCAAGCCTTCCACGATGAAGGTGGCCAGATAGGCGACGCCGAGTCCGAGGACGACCCAGAGCCACGTGCGCAGGCCGCGGCGACGGCTGGCCGAAGCCCGGGTGCTGTCGGGCGGCGGGTAGCTGGCCGCTGCCGGAGCAACGGGGTGCGGTTCCCAGTCGGCGGGTAGCCCGGCATCGATATTGGCAAGCCGCTGCTGCCACAGCTGACTCATCCGCTCGAACTCGGTCCTGGGCAGCGCCGTGGGCCTGGGTGGCGGCATCCGTGGGGACGGCGGCGTCTGGCGTGAGTTGCGCATCACCCACCAGACGATGCCCATGATTGCCAGGGCCCCCGGCCCCACCCCCGAGAACCCGAGGACGCCGACGGTGGTAGCGACGACGGTGGTCACCAGCGCTGCCCGTGACCAATTCTGGGTGAACGGAAGGAAAGCGCGGATAGGTTCGATGGTCTCGCCGCGACGGGGTATGAGCGCCCACGCAGCGAGGTAGATGCAGACGGCATAGCCGGCGGTGATGAGGGCGAGGATGGCGAAGAGGGTTCGGACCGTGCTCGGGCTCCAGCCCCAACGCTGCGCGAAGGCGGCGCAGACCCCGGCGATCTGGGCCGTGGCCGGGTCTCGGCGGAGCGCGAGCGCAGCGGTCATGAGTTCAGTGTGGCGGGAGTCTGGGCAAGAGACCATCGGGGAATCCCCGACCCGACCCCGGGGGTTGCGGGTGTCGGCGCCCCGTAGGCTGGATCCATGTCGATGCCAGGTGCAGGGGTGGCCGAGCCCCGGCGTCTCTTCCGCCCGGCCGGTGAGGCCTGGTTGGGTGGGGTGTGTGCTGGCTTTGCTCAGCAGTTCGGGGTCTCGGTGCTTCTCGTGCGAACCCTGTTCGTCTTGTTGGCGGCCTGGCGTCTGATCGGCGTCGCCGGGTACTTGTCTCTTTGGTTGCTGATGCCTCCGGAGAGGTCGATGACGGCTACACCGGGGGCGGCGGCGGCCACCCGGACGGGGATGCGCACCGAGGCTGAGCTTCAGCCGGTGCCTGGGACTGATTTGGGCCAGGCGATTCCGCTGGCCCTGTTGGGGGCCGGGCTCACCTGGATCATCCAGTCACAGGGCTGGGGCCTGTCCATGGTATGGCTGGCGGCGGGCGGAAGCACAGCAGCGGGCCTAGGTCTGGTCTGGTACATCGCGGATCAGAGTTCGACTACCCGCGGTGATGGTAGATCCGGATGGCGACGGCTGCTGGCGCCGCTGCTCAACCGATGGACGACAGTGTTGGGGCTGGTGCTGGGGCTGCTGCTGGTGGCCCTAGGAGTGGTCCTGGCGTTGACGGCACTGCCTCCAGTGGGACCGGTGGGTTCGGTGGCCCTGGCCGTGGCCCTGTCCTTAGCTGCCGTGGCGTTGATAATCGCGCCGTGGTTTCTGCGGATCCGGAGAGCGCTGAGTGTGGCGCGTGAGGAGAAGTTGCTCAGTGATGCGCGGGCGGACATGGCCGCGCATCTGCATGATTCGGTCCTGCAGACCCTCGCGCTGATTCAGCGTCAGGCTGGCGATCCACAAGAAGTGGTGCGCCTGGCCCGGCGTCAAGAACGTCAGTTGCGAACCTGGTTGTACGGGGACGAACCCACCGCTGAGACTCTTCGCGATGCACTGCAGCAGGCGGCGCAGGCGGTTGAGGACGACTTTCCGGTGCGGGTCGAGTGTGTGACCGTGTCCGACACTCCCTTGACCCCCGAGTTGACCGAACTTGTCAAGGCAGCCCGGGAGGCTATGGTCAACGCGGCCAAGCATTCGGGGGCCGACCTGGTCGACGTCTACGCTGAGGTGGGGGAGGATGGAGTCGAGGTGTTCGTGCGTGATCGAGGCTCGGGCTTTGATCCGGAGGTGATAGCTGAGGACCGGATGGGTGTCCGAGGCAGCATTCTCGACAGGATGTCCCGCCACCACGGGGTGGCGCGGATCCGCTCTGGTGATGGGCGGGGTACAGAAGTCAGTCTGGAGATGAAGCGATGAATGAGCAACAGCCCAACCAGCCAGCGTCAGCGTCGGACCAGCAGCCGGCGCCCGGAGGACGTGCCAGCCAACGCCGGGTCGTGGTCGTCGATGACCACGCCATGTTCCGCAGCGGGGTGAAGCATGACATCGGCCCCTTTGTCACCATTGTCGGTGAGGGGGAGGACGTGGAGAGTGCAGTAGCGGCGGTCCTGCGCACCATGCCCGATGTGGTGCTGCTTGATGTCCATCTGCCCGGTGGGGGTGGCGTTGAGGTTATCAACCAGGTGCATGCCAAGGCCGGTGATATCCGGTTTCTCGCTGTCTCGGTCTCCGACGCGGCCGAAGATGTTATCGGCGTGATTCGAGCGGGGGCCCGGGGCTATGTCACCAAGTCGATTTCGGCGCCAGAATTGGTGGCGGCGATCGGCCGGGTGGCTGACGGCGACGCAGTGTTCTCACCGCGGTTGGCCGGATTCGTCTTGGATGCGTTTAGCGGCGCCATCGATGTGGCGAGTATCGATGAGGATCTGGATCGGCTCAGCCAGCGAGAGCGTGAGGTGCTGCGACTCATTGCCCGCGGCTACGCCTATAAGGAAGTGGCCAAGGAGCTCTTCATCTCCATCAAGACCGTCGAAACTCACGTCAGTAGTGTGCTGCGCAAACTCCAGCTCTCCAATCGGCATCAGCTCACCCGATGGGCCACCGATCGCAAGCTGGTGTGATCGCGCCCCTGGTGCTTTCTGGGTGAGGACGTGCTGAGCCAGAGGATCTGCAACACCAGATTGGCCCCGATAGACGCGCTATCAGAGCCAATCTGTGAAGGGAGCCGCGAGGGATGCGCTGGTCAATCATGCCCTGGCTGTGGCGTACCGGATCGGGCGATCCGCGTCCCCCGCATCTGGCGATGGACGTCCAGTACACCCATCAGATGTGGGGTTGCGGTTCCTCCCGCCCGGAACGTCCTCGCGTAGAGCAGCATTGACCAGTGCATCCCTAGCGGCGTTTGGCCAGCCATCCGCGGGCGACGAGGATGACCAGAGTGCCAGCAATGGAGGCGAACAAGCCCTTGAGCGAGAGAATGTCGGTGTAGGTCACGCCCAACAGCATGCCGCCGAGGAACCCGCCCAACAGAGCACCGACGATGCCGAGGAGCGCTGTGGAAAGCCAGCCGCCGCCTTGTTCGCCCGGCATGATGCGCTTGGCGATAGCGCCGCCCAGAAGTCCGATGATCAGGTAAGCAATGATCGTTCCCATGACGCTACGCTAGCCGCGATTCCGGTGAAACAGACCCGGGCAAGGGTCAGGCCAGGGAGGGGGTGGGGTAGACCCCGGACCGTGGTCGGCCAACTGCGGAGAACGCACTGTGCCGGTGGGTTCTGGCTGGAATCTCTCACAGGAGAGGCCCAAAAGGGGCAAGCACTAACTCGGAGACCTTGGCTGCGACCGGGCGCTGCTCCCACGCCGACAAGGTGAGTTCGGTGCACTGGGTGGAGTCCAGTTCAAATATGTCTTCCATGACGGCGGCCAGCCCGTCGTCCAAGACCTCAAGGTTGACCTCGAAGTTGCCGGTGAGGCTGGCCCGATCCAGATTTGCCGTGCCAATGGTGGACCAGTGCCCATCGATGGTGCCGGTCTTGGCGTGGACCATGGCTCCCTGGAACAGGAAGAGTCGGATGCCGTTGGACAGCAGGGTCCGATAGAACGCTCGAGACACCCAGTCAGCCATGATGTGGTTCGATTCTGCCGGCACTATGATGCGCACATCCACGCCACGGCGGGCAGCCTCGGAGAGGGCGAAGATGAAGTCGCTGTCCGGGATCAGATAGGCATGGGTCAACCAGATTCGCTGTTGGGCCCGGTCGATAGCCTCCAGATACATGTAGCGGATGGGATAGACGCCCAGACTTGGCACATTGCGGATCACCCGGGTGGTGGAGTTCCAGGGTCGGGCGGGGGGTTGGGGGGTGGGCGGCTGCCAGGGTCGGCGGGTCTGGTTCCAGTAGTCGACGAATGCGTTTTCCAGTTCGGCGGCGGCCGGACCGCAGACGCGGGCGTGCGTATCCCGCCATTGGGTCGCGTAGAGCGTGCCCAGATTGAAGCCGCCCACAAAGGCAACCGCGCCATCAAGGACGAGGATCTTGCGGTGGTTGAGTCCTGGTCCACGCACCGGCATCGCACTCATGCCGGTCCACGGCCGGTGGCGGATGACGTTGATGCGAGGGTCGAAGCTATAAAAACTGGGTCGAACCACGGTATTGCCGAAGACGTCGTACACCACCGACACGTTGACCCCCCGATCCAAGGCTCGGGTAACGGCATTCTTGAAATCGTGGCCGATCTCGTCGGACTTCCAGATATAGGTCTCCAGATGAAGGGTGTGTTGGGCGGCATCAATGGCCTGGATCATGTCTTCATAGAGATCGGCGCCCTTGGTGTAGACCGTGAGATCACCCAGATCGCCGAGGCTGACTGTGGTGGGCGGCGCCGTAGGAAACCGGGCCTCCCGCTGACGTGCTTTGCGTTGACGATCCACCACAGAGAGCCCGACCAGGCTCGCCGCCTGCGCGGCCGCGAGCGTGACCCCTCCCCAACGCACGATGCTGCGGACACGGTGCCAGTCCATAGGAAAACACTACTAGCGACCCTTGGTCGCTAGAACTCATGCATCTGTCTTGAGTTTTAGGCGGCGGTTCCCAGTCGGGCTGTGTTGGGGTGGTTGTGGACGTGTCGGTCGATGATGTTTAGCGCGTTGCGGAGTTGGGTCGGGGCGGGCGGTTGGTCAGCGGCGATGAGCGGTTGCAG
>JBKEBU010000082.1:0-4535 GCA_047973325.1 Propioniciclava sp.
GGTGAGCAGGCCGGCGAGAAAGGCTGCCGGATGGTGCCGTTTGAGCCAGGCCGACTGGTAGGTGGGCAGCGCAAATGCGGCGGCATGCGCTTTGCAGAACCCGAACGAGGCGAAGGAGACCAGCACCGCCCATACCTCGTCGATGAGGGGGTCGTCATAACCCTGCTTCCGTGCTGCCGGGATGAACCACCTGCGCACCTCCTCCTGACCTCGGGTCGAGCCGAGTGACCGTCGGGCCTCGTCACCGTGGGCGAGTGAGCAGCCGGTCATCACCGCCACCAGTTTGATGACCTGTTCGTGGAAGACGACGACGCCTTCGGTCTCGGCGAGGGCATCCACGAGATCGGGGTGCGGATAGGTGGCTTCGTTCCAGCCGTTGCGGGCCCTGAGGAAAGGCACCACCATGTCCGATTTCACCGGCCCCGGACGGAACAGACTGATGTCGATGATCAGATCGTTGAACTCGGTGGGGCCGAACTTGCCGACAAGTTCACGCTGGCCGGGTGATTCGATCTGGAAGCAGCCGATGGTCTCCGCCCGGCCGATCATGGCGTAGACGGCCGCATCGTCGTAGGGGGCCAACCCGTCCAGGTCGATACGTTCCCCGGTGACCCGTTCGGTCTCGCTGACGGCATGCGCCATGGCGGACTGCATTCTGATCCCGAGAATGTCGAGCTTGAGCAGGCCGAGGTCCTCCACATCGTCCTTATCGAACTGGCTCATCGGGTACCCGCCGAGGGAGGATTCGACAGGGGTCCGGTCACCGAGGGTGGCGTCGGAGAGAATCACCCCGCACGGATGTAAGGAGACATGGCGGGGCAGCCCGTCCAGCCCCTCGACGAGTGCGAACAGCACCTGGAGTTGCGCATCACCCAGGTTCGCCCGACGGAGTTCGGGTAGATCTCTCAGGGCGTGGCGAGCCTCCCGAGCTCGGATATGGGGAAAAGCTTTGGCAATGGCGTCAATGTCCCCCGGCGGCAGGCTCATCGCGGCCCCCACATCACGGATGGCATGCCGGACCCGGTAGGTCTCCAGCATCGCCACGGCAGCGACCCGATCGGCACCGAAATCGGCAAAGACTTGGTCGTACACCTCTAACCGCCGTGCTGATTCCACATCGATGTCGATGTCGGGCAACGCCTGCCGCAGCGGCGAGAGGAACCGCTCCATGATGAGGTCGTAACGGATCGGATCAACCCCGGAGATCCCCAGGCAGTAGTTGACCAGGCTGCCGGCTCCCGATCCGCGGGCAGCGACCCGGATGCCGCGGGCCCGGGTGGCCGTCACCACGTGGGCGACGGTGAGGAAATAGGCGGCGAATCCCAGCTGGCCGATGACGGTGAGTTCCGCCTCGAGCCGATCGATAACCGCCCGGGTCGGACGACCGTAGCGCTCGGACAGGCCGGCTTCGCAGCGGGCCCGCAGCACTACGGATGCGTTGGCACCGGCATCGAGCCCTCCCACCTGTGACAGCACCGAGAACTCGGGCAGGTGGATCTTCCCCAGTCCGATATCGGCGTGCGGATCGAGCCGGCACCGCAGCCCCAGCATCCGGGTGTCGTGGAGCAGCCGCGTCGTATCGCCGCGCCCGGCGAGATGGGCCACCTCAGCAGCGGTGAGATGCATATCGGCGGTGGACTTGAGATAACCCTCGGCGTTACGCCGGTCAACGTTCGCCACATCGAGCGGCACCAGCCGACGGGAGGCATCGAGGACATCGGCGATCGGGGCATCGCTCCGGTGCGCCATCCGGACGGCATGGGTGAGCACTCCGGTCAGCCGGTGGGTATCGGCGAAGGCGAGCATCCGTCCGGCCAGCCGGGCCGACCCGGGGCCATATCCGGCGAGGTGATGGTTGGTCACCCCGAGGACGAGCTGATGCGGCTCCACCACGGTGAGCCAGCCCGCGAGGATCCTGTCGGCCGCCGCTTCATCACGCCGGGCGACAGCGGCACCCAGATCGGAATCGGGGCCGAGCATCACGACCAATCCGGCAGCATGGTCGCCGATATCAGCGCGGGTCGCCGCCGGACTCCCCCGCTCACCCCGGGCGTGGGTCACCGAGACCAGCCGGCACAGCGAAGCCCAGCCGCGCCGCGATTCCGCGAGCAGAACGACGCGAGGGGCAGCCGTCCCGAACCGGGATCGCCCCGGACGGTGATCCGGTCCCGACACTGATTCGATAGCGAGATCAGCTCCCACGACCGGGGCAATCCCGGCCCGCAGGCAGGCTTTTGCGAATCTGACAGCACCATAGAGACCATCGCGATCGGTGAGACCGAGGGTATCCATGCCGTAGCCGGCGGCAGCGGCAACCAGCCCCGACGGGTGCGAGGCACCATACTGCAGCGAGTACCCCGAGGCCACCCGGAGATGAACGAACGGCTCATCCATGCCAACCCCCGCACTCCCGGGTCAATCGGGCAGCATCCTGGAAGGCCCGGGCGTCTCGGAGCAGGTCATCGGCTTCCCGAGCACTTATCAGGGCCACCGCACCGGCTTCCACTACCTGACGACGGGTCTGGTGCACCGCGAAGTAGTCAGCCCACTCGGCCAACTCGGGAGCAACCCGGGCGACGACGATCCACACGCTGCACCGTTCCCGCAGCCGTGGTCGCCGGGAGGCGAGCACCCACGCAGCAACCCGCAGTGCCGCCCGATGCGCGGCGATATATCGTTCTGCGGGACAGCCAGCGGCGGTAGCCAGAGCCAAGGCGGCCTCAATATCGTCAAGGGCGGCTCCCTCCCCCGCCACCGGGATCCCCGGAGAAAAGGCAGGCCGGGCCGGATCAACAGACATCAGTCCACCACCGCACGCATCAGCCAGGCGCCCCCAGATACTGGGTGGGCTAACTCATAGACACCGGGCAATGCTGACTGGCTGGCAGCCGCCACCACCCGCCAGATCTCGGATTCAGCCAGCAGATCGTCACCGGGATGGGCCCACCAGTCGGCGGTTTCCCGCCAGCGGGTCTCGACCGACAGTACCTGCCAGAGCTTGCGTCGCCATAAAAACTGCACCGGCTCCACCGCACCATCCACGTGGCGGGAGCGCACTTCGATCGGCTCGTCATAGCGCCGCACAATCAATCTCCAATCGAACGCATGTTCGGATGAGTGTCCACTATAGGCGCCCTCACCGACACCACGTCAAGGAACTTTGAGGAGATGCCCGATCCCCTAGGGATGCGCTGATCAATCATGCCCTGGCTGTGGCCCACCGGATCGGGCGAACCACGTCCCCCACATCTGGCGATGGACGACCAGGTACACCCACCACATGTGGGGTCGCGGTTCATCCCACCCGGCACGTCCTCGCACAGAGCAGCATTAATCAGCGCATCCCTAGGCCTCGAGGTGAGGTGCCCCGGTAGGATCCCTGCACATCTACGTCACCCACCACCGGAAGGAACCCCCATGGCAGCAACGCCGGTCATCCTCTACGCCACCTTCACCGCAACCCCTGGCCATGCCGACACCGTGGCCGACCTGCTCCGCGATTTCGCTGAGACGGTCCGCGCGGAGCCCGGGAATGTCATCTTCGATGCCACCCAGACCACCGAGGATCCCCACAGCTTCTTCGTCTACGAGGAGTACCGCGACCAGGCCGCGTTCCAGGCCCATATCGACGCACCCTCCCAGCGCCCCTTCAACGAGGCCCTGTCC
This sequence comes from Propioniciclava sp., assembly GCA_047973325.1. Classification (GTDB taxonomy): domain Bacteria; phylum Actinomycetota; class Actinomycetes; order Propionibacteriales; family Propionibacteriaceae; genus Propioniciclava. The sequence goes on from JBKEBU010000082.1 coordinate 3,667, forward strand.
CCGCTCATTGTTGAGCCGAGGTCACAGCTCACCTTCCTGCACCGGATCTGACCCTGCACCCACCGGAGACGTCAGCGCGCCATCGGCGGAATGAGGCTTTCCGGCCGGTGAGGTTGCGGTTGCTGGTGATGAGCGAATCACCTGCCAGGTGCCTACTCGGCAGCATTGGCAGTCTCGGCACTGTGCGTGGTCATCATGCCTGCAGGTCTGTTGGATGGCCGGATCATGGTGGCAGCCAACAGAGCTGCGAGGAGAAGGGCCGCCGCGGCGATGAGATAGACCGCTGAGTAACCACTGAGCGCCACCTGCTCAGACACGGCGTGTCTCCCACCGAGAGTCACAAAGGCCGAGGTCATCACGGCCAGGCCGATAGAACCCCCGATCTGCATCGCAGAATTGAGTCCGGCGGATGCGGCACCTGCATCATGCTCGTCGACCCCGGTGAGCGCCACGTTCTGGATGGCCACGAACAGAAACGCCATGCCGGTACCGGCGAAAACCAACCCGGGGAACATGTCTGTCCAGTAGGTCCCCTCCGGGGTGAGCCGGGACATCAGGAACAATCCGATAGCGGCGATCAATGGACCCGATGTCATCACGGCACGGGCGCCGAATCTGCGAAACACCTGGGCCGCAAGAGGGGCGATCAGCAGATGGGCCCCTGTCATGGCAAGGTTCCCCACCCCCGCCAGGAGGGGGCTGAAGCCGAGGACCACCTGCAACTGAAACGCGAAGAACAGGGTTGCACCGATCAGGAGAACACCAACGATCGCCTGGATGAGGAACGCGCCGGCACGGGTCCGGTCGCGTAGCACGCGCAGGGGCAGAAGCGGTTGCGCTGTCTGCGACTCGATCCACACGAACAGGCC
>JBKEBU010000150.1:0-37221 GCA_047973325.1 Propioniciclava sp.
GTGCCGGGCGGGATGAACCGCGACCCCGCATGTGGTGGGTGTACTGGAGGTCCATCGCCAGATGTGGGGGACGTGGTTCGCCCGATCCGGTGCGCCGCAGCCAGGGCATGATTGATCAGCGAATCCCTTGGGTTCAGCAGTGAGTCACTCGGCCTTCGACAGGCTCTCACCGGCCTTCCCGCAGCGCGCGCCGTGGGGAACCTCGGACAAGCTTCGCGCCTGGCAGGCGGAAGCTCTGGAACAATACCTGACTGCCCAGCCGCGTGATTTCCTGGCGGTGGCGACCCCGGGTGCGGGGAAAACGACCTTCGCCCTCCGGGTGGCCGTCGAGCTTCTGCACGCCCGGATCATTCACAAGGTGATCGTGGTGGCGCCCACCGAACATCTCAAAGTGCAATGGGCCGATGCGGCTGCCAAGGTGGGAATTCATCTCGATCCGGGGATCGGGGGGAGCCGCAAGGGCCGTTCCCGGCAATTCCATGGGGTTGCGGCCACCTATGCCGGGGTGGCGACCGCACCCTACCGGTACCACGCACTTGCCTCTGATCTGCCCACCTTGGTCATCCTTGACGAGGTGCATCATGCCGGTGATGCCTTGTCCTGGGGGGAGGCGGTGCGGGACGCTTTTGAGTTCGCCACCCGGCGGCTGATGCTGACCGGAACTCCGTTCCGCTCCGACGACCATCCGATTCCCTTCGTCACCTACGCCGAGACCTCCGGCGGAGACCAGATCTCCCAGGCCGACTACACCTACGGCTATGCCGATGCGCTGCGCGATCATGTGGTGCGGCCGGTGGTCTTCCTCAACTACGGCGGACCGATGCGCTGGCGGACGAAGTCCGGTGAGACCGTGGAGGCGAACCTGGGGGAGTTGCTCACCAAGGATGTCACCGCCCAGGCCTGGCGCACCGCACTGGACCCGAAGGGGGAGTGGATCGCTGCGGTGCTGGCCGCGGCAGACCGGCGATTGACTGAGGTGCGGCGGCACGTCCCGGATGCGGGCGGGTTGGTGATCGCCGCCGATCAGGCAACCGCGCGGGCGTATGCGCGTCTGCTGGCAGCCCACACTGGAGACAAGCCCACACTGGTGCTTTCCGATGATGCGGGTTCCAGCCGCCGGATTGAGGAGTTCGCGACGTCTGAGGACCGCTGGATGGTGGCGGTCCGGATGGTGTCCGAAGGGGTCGACGTGCCGCGGCTCGCCGTCGGGGTGTATGCAACCGCGACCCAGACACCGTTGTTCTTTGCCCAGGCGGTGGGCCGTTTTGTGCGCACCCGTCGCCGTGGTGAGGTGGCGACGGTCTTCCTGCCCACGGTGCCGATCATCCTGGCCCATGCGTCCGCACTGGAGCGGCAGCGCGATCATGTGCTGAGCAAGCGGATCAATGCCCCTGAGGAGTGGATCGAGGAGGAGCTGCTCGCTGCGGCGAATCAGTCCGAGGCGGCCTCCGATGATCTGCTGGGCAGCTATGAGGCCCTCACCTCCTCGGCGACCTTCGACCATGTGCTCTTCGATGCTCAGCAGTTCGGCATGCATGCGGTTCCCACCAGCGATGACGAAGCCGACTATCTGGGACTGCCCGGGATATTGGAGCCCGATCAGATCACGCATTTGCTCCAGGAGCGGCAGCGACGTCAGATTCAGCGTCATGACCGGGCCGAGCGCCGGGAGCGGGTCACCCCCGAGGTGTCTCTCCACCGAGCGCTGGAGAAGCAGCGCAAAGAACTCAACAGCCTGGTCTCCCAGTATGCCCGCACCCGAGGGGTGCCGCACAGCCATATCCATGCTGAGCTACGCCGGCAATCGGGCGGACCGCCGTTGGCGAAGGCGACGACGGAGCAGGTCGATGCCCGCATCAAACTGATCCAGGAATGGCGCAAGCGGGCACACTAGTCGCTTGCACTGCGGCCAGTGGAGAGCAGAATCAGACTCCCCAGGGCCGCTACCAGTGCTCTCGAACCAGCAGCAGATCCATCATCACTGTGAAGAGCCACCAATCCATGCAACAGACCCCAACCCACGAGCTGTTGGATGGCTGGCGGGACATCTGGAATTGACTGCAGTAATTGCCAGTGGGTCTTGGATTTATTACTCCAGCCTGGGGCGCCCCCCCAATGGAAGTTAGTTATGTTAACTCGTCAGAGAATACCATCTTTTGTGACGGCCCTCGCCATCGCTGCTGCCTCATTAACTGCCTGGTCATCTGTAGAGATTTATCCCCCCATTGATAGGTGTCACGACTTCAGAGTGAATTCAAACTATGGTAAGTTCTTAATACAGCAAGGAGCCAGAGGAAATTCTGGTCAATGGGGGACATATCCGAGAACTGATTTATCGGGGACTAGCTATATAGAAACGGTCTACGTAGACGGCAAGAGGTATGACCACAAGGATCAATCCTATCCACCTCATGGCAGCGTCGATGCTGGAACTGCGGCGGCCAACTCCGAGGAGCTCCTCAGTATTGAAGGACGTGTGGAAAGGGGGGGTGAGCTTGTCCTTGTTTTCACCATGCAGTGCAGGATCATGGTTCTCATGGATGGATCACTGCCAGACTTCTGGGATCGCTTAGGGAGGGACGTCACCTCAGCCGGTAAGGAACTGACAGGAGGGGTGTACTGCCTCAGTACTCACCGATGGCTGGCGGGTGGTGGCCCGGGGGGCCGCCCGAAGGCTTTGAGGGTGAAGGCTACCTCCTGAGTCTTCCTGGTGGCTGGATGCTCTTGGGGCAACGCGACCCCTGTGGCCTTGACCTGGTGGGGTTGCTGGAGCGCGTGTGTGACTGGGTCATTGATGAGCTTGGACATGGCTGGCCGAGTTGGTGGATGACGACGGGGGTTTTGTGTCCCTGGTCAAGCGAGGCTGGGTGGACGGTTGTGACGCGGCGTGGGTAGTGGGGGATGGGCATACTCCGGTCGGTCGGCTCGGCGACCTCAGGCTGGCCTTCCCCTCGACGGGCTCTCGTTCACGGACCAGCTCGTCCGAGGAGTTGTGATGGTCCCTCTGAGGTAGAACTCCTGGCTGACCCCTGGAGGGCCGGTTAGAGTTCATCCAGCCGACCCGAGGAGCAGCATGCCTACGTTTGAGCGGGTGTCTACCTATCAGTTTCCTCGTGCCGAGGTCTATGCCTGGCATCTGCGCCCGGGGTCGATGGAACGTCTCACCCCGCCGGGGATGCTGATCGCGCTGCGACGCTCCACTCCTGGAATTGCCGCGGGAACCGAACTGCTGCTGCGGCTGTCCTATCCGCTGGCGACGGCCCTGCTTCCGGTATTGCCGGGCGGTCGTCGGGCACCGATAGGGGTGAACTGGCTACTCCGGTATCCCGAGGTGATCACCGGCGAGCGTTTCGTTGATGAGCAAGTCTCTGGCCCCTTCCGCCGCTGGCGACATGAGCACCATTTCGCCGATGGGCCCGAGGGCTCCACCGTGCTGACCGACAGGATCGAATGGGAGCTCCCGGCGGCGCTTCGCCCGGCCCAGTCAGCGGTGGCCGGCCAGCTGGCGGCGTTGTTCAGTTTCCGAGAGCGGCAACTGCGGGCCGACTTGAGCCTCCATGACCGGCTGACCGCTGCGCCGCGCACGGTGGTGCTCACCGGAGCGTCCGGACTAGTCGGCCCCCAGGTGCAGGCGCTACTGACCACCGGCGGCCATCGGGTGATCCAGCTCGTTCGCAGAGCCAGCGCCGCTCCCGATACCCAGCGATGGGACCCGGCGTCGGGGCAGGCCCCCCTGCCAGCGTTGGAATCAGCTGATGTCGCCATTAATCTGTCGGGACACTCCATCGGCGGCAGATTCTCGTCAGCCAACAAGCAGGCCATCCTGCTCTCGCGGCTGGCCGCATCAGCCACCCTGGCCCGCGGGCTGGCCACGGCCGCACCGTCGGCCACGCTCGTGCAGGCCTCGGCCATTGGCTACTACGGAGCCCGCCGCCCGGGCGAACTGCTCACCGAGGAATCAGCAGTGGGCCACGGCTTCCTGGCCGAGGTGGTCCGTGCCTGGGAGGCCGCAGCCCGGCCCGCCGCCGATGCGGGGCTCCGGACCGCCTTCCTGCGGACCGGCATTGTGCTGAGTGGCGGTGGCGGAGCCTTGCCACCCCAACTCCCCCTGTTCGCCGCCGGGGTCGGGGGGCGCTTGGCCGCTGCAGATGCCTGGCTGAGTTGGGTCACCTTGGATGATCTAGCCCGGGCGTATGTGCACGCCGCGCTGTCACCCGTGGTGGAGGGGCCGATCAATGTGGTGAGCCCGCAGCCAGTGACCAACCAAGGCTTCGCGACCACCCTGGGCCAGGTGGTGCGCCGACCGGCAGCACTCCCCACGCCCGCGCTGGGACCGCGCACCCTCCTGGGAGCGGAAGGCTATGACCAGCTGATCAACACCGATCAACGGGTCAGCGCCGACCGGCTGGCCGCTGGCGGCTACTCCTGGACGCATCCGGAACTGGCTGCTGGTCTGCGCCATGTGCTGCTCCGCTGATCCACACGGGTAGCCGACCGTGGACAGCCCCGTGACATCAGCGCGGCAGGCATGCGAATGTTAGGGCCAACCTAAGGAGGCTTCAACGATGAAGGCAGTGCAATATCGCGAACTCGGCAAGGGACCCGAAGTCGTCGAGATCGAAACCCCAGAAGCGGGGCCGGGTCAGATCCGATTGAAGGTCAGTGCCGCCGGGCTGTGCCATTCGGACTGGTTCGTGATGGGGCTCCCCGAAGAGCAATACGTCTACCCGCTGCCGCTGACGCTCGGCCACGAGGGCGCGGGCGTGGTCGACCAATTGGGCGACGGGGTGACTGGCGTCGAGATGGGCGGCTCCTATGCCATCTATGGCCCCTGGGGCTGCGGCTTGTGCCATGCGTGCGCCCAAGGGCAGGAGAACTACTGCCCCTACGCGGCCGAGAAAGGGATCGCTCCGCCCGGGTTGGGTGCACCCGGCGCGATGGCGGAGTATGTGATCGTCGACGATGCCCGGCATCTGGTGCCGCTCGGGGAGCTCGACCCGGTGGAATCGGTATCCCTCACCGATGCTGGCCTGACGCCGTATCACGCCATCAAGACCGCACAGCACAAGCTGTATCCGGGATCCACTGCCCTGGTGATCGGGGTGGGCGGTCTCGGCCATGTGGGGGTGCAGATTATCCGAGCCCTCAGCCAGGCCACGGTGATCGCCGTTGATGTGAGCGAGGAAAAACTCGAGCTGGCCCGAGAGGTGGGCGCGCACCACACCATCTTGTCCGGCCCGAACGCTGCCGATGAGGTCCGCAAGCTCACCGGTGGCCTCGGTGCCGAAGCCGTCTTCGACTTCGTCGGGGTGAACCCCACCCTGGAAACGGCCCGCGCCTCAGTGGCTATCGATGGCTATCTGCACATTGTTGGAATCGGCGGTGGCCTGCTAACCGCCGGATTCTTCTCGACGCCGTTCGGGGCGGCGGTTCGGGCACCCTACTGGGGTTCGCGCAGCGAGCTGATGGAGGTGCTGGACCTGCGCCGCCAAGGCGCAATCGGCGTGCACGTGGAACGCTTCAGCATCGATCAAGCCGTAGCGGCCTACGCCAAGCTGCATGATGGCACCGTTCGCGGACGCGCGGTGGTCGTGCCCTGACGGGTTAGTCAGGCTGTCCCGGACTACGCAGTCTGGGACAGCTGGACGCGTGGGCATGTGACCATAGAACCGTGCAGATTTGGGGACATCGGGGGGCCAGCGGCGAGGCACCGGAGAACACCTTGCCCGCGGTGGAGTTGGCGCTGCGCCAAGGCGCCGACGGCGTCGAAATCGATGTGCAATTGAGCAGCGATGGCCAGGTGGTGGTGGTTCATGACGAGACCGTGGACCGGACCACCGACGGTGCGGGGGCGGTCCGCGCCCTGTCCTGGGCGACGCTGCGTTCACTGGATGCCTCCACCGGTCTGAACGGCTTCGCCGGTACGCCGATCCCGACCCTGACTGAAGTCCTCGATCTAGCCCGGCATGCCGTGGTGAACATCGAACTCAAGAACGGTGAGACACCCAGCCCGGGGCTTGAGGAGAGGGTGGTCGCGGCGGTGGCATCCTGCCGGGCCGAGGACCGGGTGGTCTACTCCTCGTTTCGGCAGGCATCTTTGCAGCAGTTGCGCAGCCTGGGGGTGTCCGCACCAGTGGGCCTGCTGTATTCGCATCCCCGATGGCGTCCCGGACGGGATGCGCAGCGGGTGGGGGCCACGGCGGTGCACCCACCGTTGCAAACCGTGGGTGGCTGGCTGGTGCGCCGGATCCATCGTCGCGGATTGCCCATCCATGTCTGGACGGTGAACGCCGCAGCCGATGTCCGGCGGATGGCGCGGCTTGGGGTGGATGCGATCATCACCGATTTCCCGGCCGCGGCCCGGGCAGCGCTCGTTTCATCTGAGTGATCAGCGCCGGGTATCGTCAAGGCCGATGAACCGGCGCAGGGCGGCGACCCCCTTGACGCGCAGGTGTGGGTCGCGCACGAAATCTTCGCTGACCAGCATCAGTCGGTGGATCTCGGCCACGTGGCCGCGGCGGGTCTGCCGTTGGAACCCGTTGTCCCGATAGCCCAGCTTCTTGCTCACGCGCAGGGAAGCCTCGTTGTCGGCGAAGGCGGCGGAGGTGACGAATTCGAAGTCAAGATGCTCGAAGAGCAGGGTGCACAGGGCTCGCCGCATGGCGGTTCCGATTCCGGCACCCTGGAACTCTCGCCCGAGCCAGGAGCCGGTCTCTCCGAACCGGAGGGTGAGAAAGTCCTGTGTACTGACGCCCTGGACGCCCACGACCGCACCGTCCCAGAGAACGCACAGGTCCAGCGTCCAGGAGTCTTGCGACCACAGGGCCATATTCCGCCACCACCACTGCAGGAAGTTCAGCGGCAGGTCAGCGGTATCAGCGTCGGTCCAGGGAGTGGCGAACGGCATCTGCTCGACGGGATGGATCCCGCGGTGGACCAGTTCCAGCAAGGCGAGCGCCTCCGCATCGCCGATGCCGCGCATTTCCAGCGGGCCGCTGCGCAGCCGCAGGCCCAGCGGTGGGTACAGCTCCTGTAGCCGGGGGTCCATCGTTCCAGTGTGCCATGGGTCGGCAACACTGCCGTGTCAGGATGGTGGCATGGCCACCCTGTATGACTCCATCGAACCGCAACTGGTGAGGTTCATCGAGCGACAACACATGTTCTTCGTGGCGACTGCCGCCGAGACGGGCCGGGTCAACGTCTCGCCCAAGGGCCTGGACACGCTGCGGGTGCTGGACTCCCACCGGGTGATCTGGCTCAATGGCACTGGCAGCGGGAATGAAACCGCCGCGCATGTGGCGCTGAATCCGCGCATGACGGTGATGTTCTGTGCCGTCGAGGACAAACCGTGGATTCTGCGACTGTATGGTATTGCCCGCTGTGTGCAGCCCGGGGATGATGATTTCGAGGACCTGCTTGCTGCCTTCCCCCCGTTACTCGGATCGCGTCAGATATTCGATATGACGGTGTCTGCTTGCCAGACCTCCTGTGGTTTCGGAGTGCCGTTGTTCAGCTACGAGGGGCAGCGGGATCTCATGCATCGGTGGGCGGACACCCGAGGTCCCGAGGGGGTACGGGCCTACCAGCGCAAGCACAACGCTCGCTCTCTCGATGGATTCGATGCCCACCTACCGGGTGCTGGCTGACCCGGGCAGGATTCGTTGCGTTCTCAGCAACATCTGCCAAAATGGGACTACACAACAGTGGTTTATGCGGCTCGCCCCCGGACGCAGACACCATGGACACAGGGGGGAACGTATGACGGGCAACCGTCTCGATCGGGCGCGCGGCGCCCTCATCGGCCTTGCCATGGGGGATGCGCTGGGGATGCCGACACAGTACTTGCCCAGGGAACTGGTGCGGGATCGCTACGGGCTGCTGGACACCTTTCAACCGGGTCCTGAGGACAACGAACTCTGCGCTGGCCTACCGGCTGGTCGGGTCACCGATGACACCGATCAGGCGGTCATCCTCGGCCGGTTGCTGGTGAGCGGGGCCGGCCAGGTCGACCCTCAGCAGTATGCTCAGGAGTTGCTCGCCTGGGAAGACCGGATGCGGGCTGCCGGGTCCCTGGATCTTCTCGGCCCCTCGACCCTGAAGGCGTTGGCGGCTGTGGCGGCCGGTGCTTCGACCGAGCAGTCCGGGCGCTGGGGCGACACCAACGGGGCCGCCATGCGGATCGCCCCAGTAGGAATTGCCACCCCCGTGACCAGCTTTGCCGACATGGCTGCGGCCGTGCACGCCGTCAGCCATGTCACCCACAACACCCAGATCGCGACTGCCGGAGCCACGGCGGTGGCTGCTGCCATCAGCGTGGCTATCGAGGGAGCCACGCTGACCGAGGCGTTGACCGCCGGGCTGGAGGGTGCCCTCGCCGGGGCGGAGTTCGGGTTCTACGTGGCGGGTGCCAACGTAGCCACCCGGATCTCCTGGGCGTTGGACCTGGTCCGGGACCTTGATGTCGGTGAGGCCCTCGACCGCATTTATGATCTGGTCGGATCGGGAGTCGCCACCCAAGAAGCGGTTCCGGCGGCCTTCGCGTTCGCGTCGCTTCTCGGGGAAGATCCGTGGCTTACCTGCCGCGCGGCCGCCAGCTTGGGTGGCGATTGTGACACCATTGCTGCGATGGCAGGAGCCATCGTGGGCGCGCTGCACGGGGCGTCGGCCTTCCCCGCTGACCGGGTCGCGGAGTTGAACGCCGTCAACCCGACGCTCAGGCTGGAGGATCTGGCGGCTGATTTGCTCGACCTCCGTGATGCCTCCTTATGAGGAGGCACCCAATCCCCTCAAACCCCCGCCGCGCGGGCCGTCCGGCCCAGCGCCGTTCACACATCCACGGGAGGACTCCAATGGAAACGCTCATCAACGATACGCCAGCGGGGGTGTTGTGGGTCAGGATCGGCAGCGCCGCTGCCCGAACCGTCGGACCCGCTGCTTGGGGACAGGGGGAGGCGTGAGCGGGCGGGTGGTATCCACGGCGTCACTGATCATCGACCTGCCGATTCAGGTGTCGCAGCTTCCCGAGCGGGGCGGGGATGTCCTGGGCGAAGGTGCCCCGGCCACCCCGGGTGGCGGTTTCAACATAGTCGCCGCGGCCGCTAGGCAACGGGTCGCTGTGGGCTTGCTGAGCCCTATCGGTACCGGGCGCAACGGTGATCTCGGGCGGCAGCAGCTTGGCGCCGAGGGGGTCGCCCATCTGGGCCGGACCGCGACGGTGTTGGACACTGGGTACTGTGTCACGCTCACCGAGCCGGATGGTGAGCGCAGTTTCGTGACCGTCCCCGGTGCGGAGGCGGAGGTATCGCCGAGCGACCTCCCGTCGGACGCTGTCGCCTGGGGGGACACTGTTTTCCTGTCGGGATATGACCTGTGCTACGCCGGTAGTGGCCCTGCTCTCGTCGCCTGGATGGCCGGGCTCAATTCGGGTATCCAGGTGGTGTTCGACCCGGGCCCACTGGTCGGGGACATTCCGCCTCAGCTTCTCGCGGTGGTGCTGGCACGTTGCGATGTGCTCACTCTCAATGAGCGGGAGGCTGAGATTCTCTGGGATATCCGGCTATCCGAAGCAGCAGATCCGGTTGCCGTGGCCAGGGTGGCCCGAGAGCAGATCCACGCGGGCCTGAGCGCCAGCGCCAGTGTGCTGATCCGGATCGGGTCGCGGGGCTGTCTGATCGTGGGTGAGTGTGTCACGCTGGTGCCGTCGATTGAGGTGCCCATGGTGGATGCCACGGGAGCCGGTGATGCGCATGCGGGAGCCCTGATGGCCCGGCTGCTGCTGGGAGACGATCTCCCCCGGGCCGTCTATCTGGCCAATATCGCTGCTGCGCTGACGGTGAGTCAGCGAGGCCCGGCCACCTCGCCGACTCGGGGGCAGGTGGAGGCTGCAGCTCAGCAACATCGCTGGAGCCTGCCCGACTGAACCTTCCCGAGGCGCAATTCTATGGTCGGCACATAGGATGAGGCACACAGAAGGGAGGGGAGATGATCGTCTTCTACATAATTGGCGGCATCGGCATCGGACTGCTGGTGTTGGCGCTGGTGATCGGTGAAGTTCTCGATGGACTCCTGGGATTCGATGGGATCGACTCGATTGCGGCCCTGGATTCAGACCTCTTTTCTACGGCTGGTATCGCCGGATTGCTCGGTGGATTCGGATTCGGTGGCGCGCTGGGCCTGGCGCTGAGCGACTCGATGCCCGTCGGCATCGTGGTCGGTGTGGCTATCGGAATAGCGTTGGGCTTTGGGGCTGGGAAGCTCACCCAGGTGTTACGCCGTCAGGGATCCGGCGAGGCGCCCAGCACCGAAACGCTGGTGGGCCGGGAGGCCCGGGTGATCACCGCGATCCCCTCTGATGGGTATGGGCAGGTGCGGCTCACCGACGGCGCGCATACCCGGACCCTGAACGCAAAGTCTCCGGTTGCACTCGAATCCGGCGCTCGGGTGTGGGTGTCGGGAGTGCTGACCCCCACCTCGGTGGAGGTCCGGCCGACAGCTGAACTGGAAGATCTCGGACCGGCGGCACCATCCGCCAACTGAACGCGTAGACTGGGACCTCCCCGCCATCCAAGGAGCTTCTTTCGATGATATTCGATCCTGTGACCGTATCGATTGTTGGCCTGATTGCCCTGGTGGTGCTGATTGGCCTCTTAATTGCTAGTCGCTACAAGGTTGCTGGCCCGAATGATGCCTTCATTGTGACCGGGCGCAAGGGTAAAGCCGTGCGCAATCCGGAAACAGGGCAGATTTCGGAGGATCTGTCCGGGCAGAAGGTCGTGATGGGCGGCGGTATCTTCGTGATCCCGTTTGTTCAACGACTGTTCATCATGGATCTCTCGAGCCGCCGGATTATGGTGCAGATTCGCGGGGCCGTATCCGGGCAAGGCATCAAGCTCAACCTCGACGGCGTAGCGATCGTCAAGGTGGGCGGCAACCAGGACTCGATCCGGGCGGCCGCCCAGCGCTTCCTCACCCAGCAGGACGAGATCGAGGAGTTCACCCAGGAGACGCTGGCGGGTTCGCTGCGGTCCATCGTCGGATCGTTGAGTGTGGAGCAGATCATCCGCGACCGGGCCGCATTCGCCCAACGGGTAGCCGATGAGTCCGAGGCCTCGCTCACCGGCCAGGGTTTGGTGCTGGATACCTTTCAGATCCAGGACATCACCGATGACGGCACCTACCTTTCCGATCTCGGGCGACCGGAGGCGGCGAAGGTGCAGCAGCTGGCCGCGGTCGCTGAAGCCGAGTCGCGCCAGGAGGCCGAGCAGGCCAGCATCAATGCCCAGCAGGTGATCGCGGTTCGGGAGCGAGAGCTGATGCTGAAGCAGGCCGAGATCAAGGCCGAGACTGATGCCGCGAATGCGCAGGCAGCTGCCTCTGGCCCGTTGGCACAGGCGGATCGGGACCAGGCGATTCTCACTGAGCAGGAGAAGGTGGCGGTGAGGCAAGCCGCACTCAAGGATCGCCAGCTGGACACTGAGGTGCGTAAGCCCGCCGATGCTTCGCGATACCAGTTGGAGACCGAAGCCGAGGGCCGCCGGAATGCCTCGATCTTCCAGGCCGATGCCGAGAAGGCCAGCGCGATTGCGTTGGCCGAGGCCGAGGCTGAGAAGGCCCGGCTCACCGGTGTGGGTGAGAAGTCACGCCGAACCGCGCTGGCCGAAGCCGAGGCCATTGAGGGTGAACGGCGGGGTGAGGCCGAGAAGGCGCGGCGCGTGGCCGAGGCCGATGCGGTCCGGGCCGAAGGTGAAGCCCAGGCGGCGGCGATTCTGGCCACCGGCCAGGCCGAGGCCGAGGCCATGGACAAGAAGGCCGATGCCTACGCCCGGTATTCCGACGCTGCAGTCATCGAGATGCTGATCCAGGTGCTGCCTGAGATTGCCGAGAAGGTGTCGGCCCCGATGGGTGCCATCGACAACCTGACTGTCATTTCCGCTGATGGCGCCAATCAGCTACCCAAGCAAGTGACCTCCGGAGTGGTGGAGACCATGCAGATGCTGAAGGATGCGGCGGGCATCGACCTGGCCTCGCTCGCCCGCAACTACGTGGACAAGTCTGAGACACCCACCGACGTTTAGGAGTTGGTATGCACACCCACCCCCTGGGCGTTGTGATGATGGCTGCCAGCCTGGTGGCCTTCGCTGGCTGCGCGTTCCTGGTGCCAGGAGCTCTCCGGTCTCCGGCAGCTCCAGCGTCGACCCCGGCGCCAGCTACCGAGTCCGTGGCTCCCTCGATTGAGCCCACGTCTGTGCCAACCTCGACCGCGGCCGAGGACGACGCGGAGGTCCTCACCTTTGCGGCGGGAGACCGGCTGGATTCGTCCCTCATTCCGGAATGGACGGACCCTTTCGCCACCCATGACAGCTTTGAGGTCCTCCGTGCCGATGATGGAAATGGGTCCTGGACCTATGGCGACACCAAGGCGAAGTGTTCTATCGCCTTCTATCAGGGCAAAGTCGAGGGCGTTGACTTCTCCGAGGGTGACGAGGCGGCCTCGGTTGAGCTCCTCGCTGCGGCCACCTCCATTGACGCGGACGCCCTGAATGCCAATCGGGGGGTGACGCATCTGCGATTCGGGTTGACCGACGGTACCGTGCAGTTTCGTTCGATCGCTGATGAGCCAGCAGGCCAAACCCGGGTGACAGCTGCCCGGGCATTCGGCGCACTGGGCAGAGGGCTTGTGATCATGGTTCAGTGCCCGACCCAGGGGGACCCTGACGCCGACACCTACTTCGCCGAAGTCGCCCGCTGGAAGCCGCTGTCAGTGATGTTCTCACCGGGTGCGGGCTAGCTGCCCTTGGTCGCTAGTCGGTCAGCCCGTACAGGCGATCGCCTGCATCCCCCAAGCCGGGCACGATGTAGCCGACCTCATTGAGCCGTTCGTCTATAGCGGCCACCACGAGCGTGCAGGGCACTCCAACCGGATCGACCAGGCGACGCATGTTGTCGATGCCCTCGGGGGCCGCGAGCAGGCAAATGCAGGTGATGTGGTCTGCGCCGCGATTCACCAAGAACTGAACCGTGCCGCCTAGGGATCCGCCGGTGGCGAGCATCGGATCGAGCACGTAGCACTGCCGTCCGGAGAGGTCTTGGGGGAGCCGCTCGGCATAGGTGAATGGCTGCAGGGTCTGCTCGTCGCGGACCATGCCGACGAAGCCAACTTCGGCGGTGGGCATGAGCCGCATCATCCCCTCCAGCATGCCCAGACCGGCGCGCAGGATGGGCACCACCAACGGCAAGGGATGGGACAGGTGGGTGCCGGTGGTCGTGGTGATCGGCGTGGTCACCTCCCGGGAATCGACCCGCACCTCCCGGGTGGCCTCATACGCCAGCAGAATGACCAGCTCTTCAACGAGATTCCGGAAGGTCGGTGAGTCAGTTCGGATGTCCCGCAGGAGCCGGACCTTGTGCGCGACAAGCGGATGATCGGCAACGATGAGTTCCACGGGAGCATTCTTCCAGATCAGAACTCGTGCGCAGGGGCCAGTTGTCTGTCACCATGGGCGTGCGGAAGGAGGCCCTCATGCCCGATCTTGACGACGAGTTCGATGCCCAGCTCGCCGATGCGGGGGATGATCGCGCCGGCTTGGACGACGCAGATGCCAGTGTCGGGGACCTCGTGGATGAGGATGATTATCCCGAGGATGCGACCGACGACGAGGTTGATGTTGTCGGGGCGCTCTATCGGGAGGATGGTGAACCGAGCGGGGTGGCCTTGCCCGCGGTGCTGGCGAACGATCTGGAGGGCTTGATCAAGGCACTCCGGCGGGTCCCCGGCGATGCCGGGGCTGTCGGTGTGGTCTCGGTTGACGACGAGTTCTTCGTCTTCGTCCGGGTGCGTGGCAAGGTCGTCCAGGTCCTGCTCAGCGATGCGGTGGCGGCGAACGATTGGCCGATCGCCCGGGATGTGGCCGACTACCTGGATGTCGAGATTCCCGAGGATGAGGACGATTCCGAACCGGTTGGCGACCTGGACATGTTCGCTGATGTGGGCTTGCCTGAGATCGACTTGGAAGCCCTGTGTAGTGACCTCGACCGGGAACCGCTGGAGACCGTGGAGGCCGTTATCGAGCGACTGGGCTATGCAGTGCCGTACGAGCGGATTGCAGCCGAGTTTGATCTGTGAGCGGTGGTAGCCGCTGGTACCCGGCCATGGACCGGGCGCTGGCCGAGGCCCGGGTTGCGGGAACGGCGGGGGATGTGCCCATCGGCGCGGTGCTTCTGGCCGATGACGGTACTGAACTAGCGGTCGCTGGCAATGAACGGGAACAGGCTGGCGACCCGACCGCACACGCCGAGATCCTCGCGTTGCGCCGGGGGGCGGATGCGCTCCGGGGGAGCTCTCCGGCCAGAACCGAGTGGCGACTGTCCGATTGCACCCTGATCGTGACGCTGGAGCCCTGCGCCATGTGTGCCGGAGCCCTGGTCAATGCCCGGATTCGCAGGCTGGTGTTCGGCGCCTTTGATCCCAAGGCTGGTGCGGTGGCATCGCTCTTCGATGTGGTGCGGGATCCGCGACTGAATCATCGGGTCGAGGTGGTGCCGGGTGTCCGGGAAGCCACCTGTGGGGCGCTGCTGCGCGAGTTCTTTTACCTGCATCGCTGAACGGCGAGCCGCGGCGTTGGATCGCGTCGGTGTGCCTGCGCACGATTGGCTCCTGCGCAGCTACCGCGCTAGTCTGACCGACGGTGGCGTGTCCGAGCGGCCGAAGGTGCGCGCCTCGAAAGCGCGTGAAGGGTATCCCCCTTCCGTGGGTTCAAATCCCACCGCCACCGCCATGTGTCCCTGAGTCGCGACATCGTTTACACGATGGTGTGACTCAGGGCTTTGTTGGGTTCGCGGTGCTGACGGTGACTGGTCCGGTGAGTCGGGTCGTGCTCAGTGTGGCTACTCCAAGGCCCCGGTCATCATGGCGACCCCATCGGTCATGGAATGTGAATCCGGCGTGATCACATGGATCCGCCGACCGAGTCGTTGCACTTGAATCCGGTCAGCAAGCTCCCACACGTGCGGCATGTTGTGGCTGATCAGGACCACGCCCAGGCCGCGCTCGCGCAGTCCCTTGATCAGGTCGAGGACCTGCGCGGATTCGCGGACCCCCAGTGCCGCGGTGGGCTCGTCCAGAACGATGACCCGGGATCCGAAAGCCGCTGCTCGGGCGACGGCCACTGCCTGACGCTGCCCGCCGGAGAGGTTTTCGACGGCGACGTCCATGTCCTGAATCGTCTGAATGCCGAGCGCGTCCACCCGTTCCTTGGCTCGATCGCGCATCCCTTTGGTATCGAGGGTGCGGAAGAGCTTCCCCACCAATCCGGGGACACGCTGTTCTCGACCTAGGTACATGTTGCGAGCGATATTGAGTGCTGGAACCACCGCGAGGGTCTGGTAGACGGTCTCGATGCCGTACTCCTGAGCATCCTGAGGCCTGCGAAGATCGACGCGTTGCCCTTCCACGAAGATGTCACCGGAGTCTGGAATCAGAGCGCCGGTGAGGCACTTGATCAGGGTGGACTTCCCGGCCCCGTTGTCGCCAATGATGGCGAGGACTTCGCCTGAGTTCACCTCCACGGAGACGTCATCAAGGCCGACAACGTGACCGAAGCGCTTGTTGAGTCCGGTGGCGGAAAGCACCGGCGCTGGTGAGATGGCAGTCATCGTGACTTCCTTATCCACTGGTCGAGGGCTACCGCGAATAGCACTAAGACGCCGACCGCGAGCAACCGGTATTGAGCATCGACGCCGGCGAGCGATAGTCCGACGGTCAAGGACTGAACGATGAGGGCCCCCAGGAGGGTGCCGATCACCCCGCCGCGCCCTCCGAACAAGCTGGTTCCACCGATCACCACGGCGGTGATGCTCTGCAGATTTCCGTCGACGATGCCGTTCGGGGTGGCGGCCCCGGCTCGCCCGATGAGGACCCACGCGCCGAGGGCGTAGGTGAGGCCTGCGACCACGTAGACGCTCATGATGACCCGTTTCACTCGAATCCCGGAGAGGCGGGCGGCTTCGGTGTCACCGCCGACAGCGTAGACGTGGCTTCCCCACGCGGTGCGCGTGAGTGCGTAGCCCACGACCAGATACATGGCCACCACGACAAGCACCCCGGTGGTGATAGAGAAACTCCCGAGGGTGAAGGTTTGTCCCGTCCAACTCAGGAGCGCGGGCATGTCGATGGCTTGGGTGCTCTGTGCGTCGGAGACCAGCAGGGCCAACGCCGTGAAGATGCTCAGGGTCCCCAGGGTGACGATGAACGGGGGTAGTGAGAACTTTGTGACGAAGGCGCCGTTGAGGGTTCCGGCCAGCATGCCCACGATCACTCCGATGAGGAGGGCGGCCCCGCCGGGTGCCCCCATCCGGCTCGAGACCTCCGCCATCACCAGGGAGGACAAGATGGCTGCTGCACCCACGGACAGGTCGATACCCGCGGTCAGGATAATGAGGGTTTGTCCGACGGCTAGGGCGGCGATGACCGCGGTTTGTTGCAGGAGGAGTGACAAGGTCTGGGGGTGACTGAACCGTGGGTTGAGGATCGTGAACGCCAGCGCGATGATTACCAGAATGATGGTGGGGCTGAGCGCTGGATAGCTGTGCAACGTGCGTTGCACAGCCGCCAGAGCTCGTCGCCACCCGGTGAGCTGAACTGCTGACGATGTCAGGGTCGTCATGCGTGGTTCTCCTTGAGAGTGCGCGGCTCAGCCCCAACAGGAATCGGCCGCGGTGGCTGGATCAACGAATGTGAGATCCGCTGCTTCTTGAGCGATCAATTCCGTGCCGGTGTCATAGAAGTCAAGTCCGTCACTGGCAGCCGGCAATGCGCCACCGCGGGCAACCTCTGCGACGGTTTCGATGCCCTTCTCGGCCATGAGGACCGGGAACTGCATGGAGGTGGCACCCAGCACGCCCTCCGATACGAGATCAACCCCGGCGCAGGCGCCGTCAATCGAGACGATGGTGATCTGATCCTGGAGTCCGGCCGCTTCAATCGCCGCGTGCGCCCCGGCAGCTGCGGGTTCATTGATCGTGTACACCAGATTGATGTCGCTGTTCCGGCTGAGGCAGCGTTCCATCGCGCTGCGCCCGCCATCCTGGGCGCCGGTGGTCTCTTCCTGACAGGCGATCTCGTAGGTGCCGCCGCTGTAGCTGCCCTGTTGGGCCTCGTCTCCCGGGGAGTCAGGGTCGGTCAGGTCGATCCCCATTCCTTGGAGGAATCCTTGATTCCGGTTGAGGTCCGTTTGGATCACCCGATCCTGGAACTGGTCTAGGAGAGCGATCACGGCGTGCTCCCCGCCCATCGCGGCGGCTGCCCACTCGCCGACCTGAACCCCGGCACCGAAGTTGTCTGTGGCGAAGGTCAGGTCTACGACGTCTGCTGGATCGGTGGGCGTATCGAGCCCGATCACTATCAGCCCCGCCTGGCGGGCTCGGCCGATGGCATCGTAGACACCCGGCCCGCTCGGCAGAATGAGAATGCCATCGTCGCCGCGGGTCATCGCGTTCTCGATGGCCTGGACCTGGCCCTGTTCATCCCCGTCCTTGGACCCAGCTTCGACGGTGATCTGCACGTTGCTCTTCTGGGCCTGCGCCTGGGCGCCCTCCTCAAGGGCCACGAAGAAGGGGTTCACGAGGTCCTTGAGGATCAGGGTCACCGTCACTGGTTCCGCTTCAGCGGCCGTGCTGGACGTGCCCTGCGGAGTTCCGCCGGATCCGCAGCCGACCAGCGCTGTGGCTAGCGTGATCGCGCCCGCGAGGGTGAGGCGAGACTTCCACGAATGGTGTGACATGTGCAACCTCCTGGTTTGTCGAGCCGTGATTGCTCACCTGGCCCGGTGGTGTTTCGGCTTCGAAGCACGTGTGAAGGGTAACCCGTACTGTAAGGCGTGTCTAGTCTGTACGTACAAGCAGGGTTGTTTGGGCTACTGCTGAAGGAATGCCATTCTTAGAGGCAAAGGGGTGGTGACTCATGCGGATGATTGAACGGACCTCGCCGGTGCCGTACTACGAGCAGCTCTACAACATCCTGCGCGAGCGCATCAGGTCCGGGGGCTATGGCATCGGGGAGCGCCTGCCCAGTGAGCATGAACTCTGCCGTGAGTACGGATTGTCACGCGCCACCGTCCGGCAGACGCTCTCCAAACTGGAGAGCGATGGGTTTGCTCACCGGATAGCCCGGCGCGGGGTCTTCGCCTCTCAGCCTTCGGAGCCCTCCGGGTGGACCGTGGAGGAGGGCTTCCTCGAGTCTCAGATCCGCCATGGACAGACAGGTATCGAGACCATGGTTGTCGGCCAGCGAACCGTTGTCGCACCGGCGCATGTATCTGAGGCCCTGGAAATTGGCCCCTCGGCGGAGGTCTTGGCACTGGATCGGGTGCGATCTCTGCACGGGGTTGTCGCGATGTTCAGCACCAACTGGTTTCCTGCTGACGTCGGCCGCATTGTGGTGGCTGCCCAGGGAGTCATGAACGGCTCAGAATCACTCAACGCCTTGCTTCGAAATGCTGGCTTCTCTGCGCACGGAGCACACCGGGTGATGCGAGCAGTTTCCCTAGACCAGGAGGTTTCGGATCACCTCGGGGTGGCTGCAGGAAGTCCAGTTCTCCAGGTCCGATCGGCTACGTGGGATAAGGACGGTCGCCGTTTCGACTACTACCAAACCTGGGTGCTGACCGAGATCATCCCGCTTGAGGTCAACGTCTCAGCCAGTCGGGCCTAGCGACCAAGGGTCGCTAGGCAGCGCGGCGGCAGTCCTGGCTCACCGCCGCATGAACCGCCCTTGCCGGGGGATACCCTCGCCCGAAACTCGCCAACCAGCTATCGGGGGTAGCTGTCCGAAGCCACCACCACAGCTTGGAGCTCGCCTACGGGTAGATCACGGGTAGCGGGGTTGTCCCGGTCAGGACGGGATATATGTCAAGAGCTGTGTAAGACCTGTGGCGGACTCGGGGAGAAAATCGACTCACCATCGCGGGTATGGCGGCCGAAGAGGCCCGGGGATCAGCGTGGTCCGACCGTGCGGAAGCCGGCGTTGCCCATCGAGGAGTCGGGGGTGTTGCTCGACCGTGCCGAGTTGCGGTAGCGGTTGCAGTACGACAGGTGGCAGAGATAGCTGCCACCGCGCAGCAGTCGGCGCTCACCGTGACCGGGCCCGGTCGGATCCCTCTCGGGCGACTCCGCATAGTAGCCCGGGTCGAAACGGTCGGCGCACCACTCCCACACGTTGCCGACTGGCTGCCAGAGGCCGTAGCCGTTGGGTGCGAATGAGCGTACCGGCGCCGTGCCGATCCAGCCGTCGGCGGCGGTGTTGTGGGTGGGGAACGAGCCCTGCCACACATTGGCGCGCCAGTGTCCGTCGCTGCCGTCGATGGGGGCGTCGCCCCACGGGTAGGATGCGCCCTCGAGGCCGCCGCGGGCCGCGTACTCCCACTCGGCCTCCGTCGGCAGCCGACGGCCAGCCCACTGGCAGTAGGCGAGTGCGTCGTGCCAACTGACGTGCACGACGGGGTGGTTGGCGCGCCCCTCCAGTGATGAGGCCCGCCCGCCCGGATGCCGCCAGTCGGCGCCGCGGACCCCGATCCACCAGGGCGTGACTGCGGCCGGCCCCACGATATCGGCGGTTGGGGATGCCACGAGCAGGTGGAACACGGCCGAGATGCCGAAAGACTCGGCCTCGGTCTCGTACCCGGTCTGCTCGACGAAGCGCGCGAACTGTGCATTGGTCACTGGGGTTGCGTCGATGTCGAAGGCGCTGAGCGCCACGCGGTGCAGCGGCAACTCGCCATCGGCGATCATTCCCTCGCCCGTGGCGTCTCCCATGACGAAGGAACCCGCGGGCACAGCGCACTGTTCGATGCGGTGGTGCTTGGGGCCGGGCGCATCCGCTGCGCTCGCCTCGTTGGGCAACGCCGCATCGGGGGGAGCCCCGTCCGGTGTGGCCCGGTCCGGGGCCCTGGCTGGCGTGCAGCAGGGTGGTGCACCTTCGTCGGTGCTCACCGGGGTGCTTCCATAGCTGCAGTGCCTGGTCCCATGCTGCTGAGCATCTCGATAGCCGCTGTCCGCAGGCGATAAGAAGCCCGGGTGGGTGACGCTGTGCCAGGCCACCGTGGCCATCTCATTGTCTGCGGTACCCGGGAGACGTCTGTCGCGGTGGATCGGAGGTCCGTCATCAGTCTCGATCACCCCGGCGAAACTCGTCGATCATCGAGTCGATGCTCGCCCGCAGGCTGGCGTCATCAGCGGATTCAGGCATGAGCACCGCGAGCATCTGCCAGCCCGCGTTGTGCACCGAGACCCGGTTGACCGCGACGTCGATGTTTACGTGTGAGGCGAGCTCGCCGTCCTCGGCCGCTTCGGTGAGGAACCGTCGGATGAGATTGCGGCGCTGCGTGATGTGCTGCTGGTGGATGCTCTGCAGCGCCGGATCCTGGGAGGCGCGATCCCAGAAGGTCAGCACGACCCGTGACTCGTTGGCGCCCTTTTGCTCGAAGGGCAGCAGTACGCTGCACATGCGGTTGAGTGCCTCCAGGCCACGCACGCCGTCGACCTGTGCGAGGATGCGCTCGTTCGACGTGGTGTACACCCGGACGAACGTGGCGCTGAGGATGCTCTGCTTGTCCGGGAAGTAGCGGGCGATCGCGCCGTGCGCGTAGCCGGCCTCGGCGGCGATCTCGCGCATGGTGACGTGGTCGAAACCGTCGCGGATGACTATGTTCGTCACCGCTTCGGCGATGTGGTCCCGGCGTTCGTTGTGGTCGACGATCTTCGGCATGTTTGCGGCTCCTTCCGCGGTCCTCACCACGATCCTAAGGTTCAGGGTTGCCCGGTGAGCGGGTCGGCGCCAATCGCACGAGAGTGAAGCCCTAGGGATGGAGGATTGTTACCTTCCCGTTACATTGAATCTCCAATTGGCGATTATCCTTTAATCACCGATTGGTGACTAACCGACATCGACAGTTCCCGGGACACTCCCGCACCGGGAGGCCCCACCGACGAAGGAGTCGTTGCATGCAGAAATCCAACAGTCTCGCCGCCGTGCTCGCCCTGGCGGCCTCGACCGCGCTCGTACTCACCGGCTGCACCTCTGGATCCTCCGACGGCAGCGGAGGGTCGGGATCCGGGGGGAGTGGCGATCTCACCACGCTGAGCGTGGCCACTATCGGTCTCACCTCTGACGGAGGCCTCATCACGGGCATCGAGCAGGGCTTCTTTGCGAAGGAGGGGCTCAAGATCGAGACCTCGATAGTCGCCAACCCGCCCGCCGGTCTCGCGGCGGTGCAGAGCGGGCAGGTAGACATCGCCTACTCGCCGAGCATTCCCCTGCTCAACGCACTAGCTCAGGGCGTACCGGTGCAGGTTGTCGGTGCCGCCGACGGTTACCCCGCCGACAGCTCCGAGATAGACAATCCGGCTGATTTCGACGACACCGGCCTGTTCGCGGCACCCGGCAGCGGCATCGAATCTGTTGCGGACCTCGCGGGCAAGACCATTGCGATCCCGGCGCGCAAGGCGCAGCTGGAGGTCGTGATCGCGGACGAACTGCAGCGGGCGGGCATCGACCCGGCCAGCGGGGTGAACTGGGTGGTGCTCGACTTCACCTCGGCCGTCGCGGGTCTAGAGAATGGCACCGTGGACGCCGCAGGTCTGGTGAACCCCTTCACCGCCGAGGCCTCCGCAGCCGGTGCGCCGCAGCTCTCGGCTCCATCTATCGGCTTCTTTGAGACCGGTGCGACCGGGCTTTGGACTGCGGGCACGGCGACCATCGAGAGTAAGGGCGACGCGATCGCAGCCTTCCAGCGGGCCATCGTGAAGTCGAACGAGTACGCGACTGAGCACCCCGAGGAAGCGATCCAGGCGGGCCTGGACTACACCGACTCGCCCCTCACCCTCGAGGAGGCCATGGTTCCGGTGTGGCCTAGTGAGGTGCTGCCCGAGAATCTCGAGCGTCCCAATGAAAAGATGGTCGCCCTTGGCTTCCTGCCCGAGCCGGTCGATCTCACCGGCGTGATTCTTGAGGGCTGAGGCGCGATTATGGCAGAATCCCGACTTTTCAACGTTGGCGTCGGTGCCCTCGGCGTCGTGGCGGCGATGGGCCTCTGGCAGGCGGCTGCCATGGTCGGGCCGCTGGCTGACTCGCCGCTGCCGTCCGCGCTGGATGCCGGCAGTGCGTTCTTCGGACTGATGGCCACGCCCGAGATGTGGATGGCGACCTGGGACACCGTGTACATGGCGCTGCTGGGCCTAGCGATCGCGACCGTGGCCGGCGTGATCCTGGGCATCGGTATCGGCGTGTCGCCGCTCGCGATGCATGCCACGCGGGTGCCGCTGGAGTTTCTCAAGCCGATCCCGCCGATAGTCATCCTTCCCGTGGTGGTCCTTGTGCTCGGGCCTACCGCGGGCATGGGCGTATTCCTGGTCTTCATCGGGTGCTTCGTAGCGATCGTGGTGCAGGCGTCTGCCGGTGTCTTCGACACAGATCCGGTGGCGAAGGCGACTGGGCAGTCCTACGGCCTCAGCTGGGGCGAGATTCTCGGACGGATAGTGCTGCCGAGCTCGCTGCCCTATATCGGGACCGCCGTGCGAGTGGCGGCGCCAACGGCGCTGATTATCGCGGTGGTCGCGGGCCTCCTCGGCGGTGGCCCGGGGCTCGGGCAGAGCCTGCTGCTGGCGCAGATAACCGGCAACCAGAATCAGCTATTCGCGTACGTCTTGATCCTCGGCATGCTCGGTCTCATCGTCCAGGGGCTCAGCCAGTGGGCCGAGCGGCGCTTACTGCACTGGCACCCCCAATACCGAAAGCAGGTGGTGTGATGACGGTCGCCTCATCCGCGCTCGTCCGGACCCGCGAGGTGCGACGGCCGAAGCGCAACGGGCTGCCCCCGTGGGTGCTGATCGGCACCGAGACTCTCGTCCCGATCACCCTGCTGGCCCTCTGGTGGTTCGCGTCGGCGAACTCCACCAATACGTTCTTCCCGCCGCTGCAGACGATCCTCGCGCGCCTGGTCGAACTCATGGGAACACCGCAGTTTTGGGGCGACGTCGGCTCCTCGGTGGGCAACCTCGTGCTCTCCTTCGTGCTGGCCTGCGTCATCGGGGTGCTGCTCGGCATAGTCCTGGGCACCTCGCGTTGGCTCTCCGCGCTGGTCGAGCCCGCGCTCCACTTCTTCCGCGCCATCCCGCCGGTGGCCCTGGTTCCGATCTTCGTCGCGCTCATCGGCTTCGGCAATGAGACGCGCATAGTCTCGATCACGATCTCGGCGGTGTTTCCGGTGCTCATCTCGACTATCGACGGCATCCAGGCGGCCGACCCGGATCGCCGTTCGGTCGGCGAGATATACCGACTCAGTTGGTGGGATCGCATCGTCGTCGTCACGCTGCCCGAGGCGAGTCCGCGCATCCTCTCCGGCATGCAGGTCAGCCTGATAACAGCCTTCGTCGTGATGGTCGCCAGTGAAATGCTCGGTTCATCGAACGGGCTCGGTGCGCAGACGCTGTTGGCGCAGCAGTCCTTCATGATCTCCGATATGTGGGTCGGCATCCTCGTCCTGGGCATCCTCGGCTATGTGGCCACTGCCCTCCTTTCCATCGTCCGGCGCATCGTCCTGCGCTGGTATATCGCCATTCGACAGCAGGAGAAGAACCTATGAACGCCACCTCGTTCGCCGACGCACCCGTGCGTCTGAGTGTGCAGGGTCTCGCGAAGACTTACGAGACCAAGAACGGCCCGATACCCGTGATCGCTGACCTCACCTTCGACCTGCGTAGCGCCGAGGTCGCCTGCATCGTGGGGCCGTCGGGTATCGGCAAGACAACACTCCTGAAATGCCTCACGGGCCTGCAGCCGATCACCTCGGGTTCGGCGCGGATCGACGGCAAGGAGATCGACGGGCCGCCCGAGGAGATGGCCCTGGTGTTCCAGGAGTACACGCGCTCGCTCATGCCGTGGCTCACGGTGGAGAAGAACGTGCGGCTCCCGCTCAAACACCTGCGACTGCCAGCCCCGGAACGGGAGGAGCGAATCTCCTCGGCACTCACTGCGGTTGGCCTCTCCGGCGCGGAGTCGAAGTATCCGTGGCAGCTCTCCGGAGGCATGCAACAGCGCGTCGCCATCGCCCGCGCGATCGCCTACCGACCGGAGGTGCTCATCATGGACGAGCCCTTCGCTTCGGTCGATGCGCAGACCCGGTTCGAGCTCGAGGATCTCTGCCTGAGGATCCGGGAGGAGTTCGGCATGACCATCGTCGTCGTCACGCATGACATCGACGAGGCGGTCTACCTCTCCGACCGGGTCGTGGTGCTCGGCGAGCGACCCGCCCGCGTCACCGAGATCATCGACATCGATTTTGGCGGTCCACGGGATCAGATCACCACCCGGTCTCTCCACGAGTTTGCGGAACTGCGCACCCACATCTTCGAGATGATCCGGAAGGCTGGCTGAGCATGGGGGCGCGGGCGGCTGGCGGGTCTCATGAGGCGACGCCATCAGGAGCCGCAGGCTCCGCGCAGCGCCGCGGTTACGAGTCGTTCGGCGGGCGGGCCTCCGAGTTCGTCTCCGAGTCGTCGCCGTGGTGGCGGGAACGCCCCACCGCCCCGGCGGGGTCGCCGAACGTCATCGTGATGCTGGTCGACGACCTCGGGTTCAGCGATCTCGGCCCCTTCGGCAGCGAGATCCCCACACCGAACATCGACGCGCTGGCTGACGACGGCTGGGTGTTCATCAACTACCGCACCGCTCCCATGTGCTCGCCCGCCCGGGCTGCCCTGATGACGGGCCTGAACCCGCATCGTGCCGGATTCGGCTACGTCGCCCACACCGACCCCGGCTATCCAGGCTTCACCTGCGAACTGCCCGAGGATGCGCCGACGCTGGCGGAGTCGCTGCGCGCCGGTGGCTACGCCACATTCGCCGTCGGCAAGTGGCACCTGACCCTCGAGTCCCGCCTGCACGACGCGGCCGACAAGTCGTCGTGGCCGCTGCAGCGCGGCTTCGACCGCTACTTCGGCAGCATGGACGGCTTCACCTCGCTGCATCACCCACACCGGCTCGTGCGGGACAACTCGGTGGTCGACGTGCAGCAGTTCGCTGAGGACTACTTCCTCACCGACCAGCTGACCGACGAGGCGCTCGCGATGCTCGACGAGCTGCGGGTCAACGACGCGACGAAGCCGTTCTTCCTCTACTACGCGCATACGTCGGTGCACGGACCCATCCAGGCGAAGGCGGACGATATCGCGCGCCACCGTGGTCGCTACGAGGCGGGGTGGAATGCGCTGCGCGAGGCGAGGTTCGCGCGGCAGCGGGAGATCGGGATAGTGCCGCCGCACGCCGAACTGCCCGATGATGCGCTCTCTGACGGCGATAGAATCCCGCGCTGGGATCGTCTCGGCGATGAGGATCGCGCATTGTTCGCGCGGCATATGGAGGTATATGCAGCGGCGGTGGACGAGATCGATCAGAGCGTCGGCCGTCTCGTTGCGCACCTGGAACGCCGAGGAGAGCGCGAGAACACGGTGATCGTGATTGCGAGCGACAACGGTGGTACGGCCGAGGGTGGCCCGAGCGGCACGCGCAGCTACTTCTCTCAGTTCGGCTACGGTGCGCCCGTGCCCGATGGGTGGGTGCGTGACGTGCCGCGTGAACCGGACCTGATCGGGGGGCCGCGGTTGTTCTCGCAATACCCGACGGGGTGGGCGCGGGTATCGAACACCCCGTTCCGCTCCTTCAAGTCGTCGACCTACGAGGGCGGCGTGCACGCGCCCCTGATAGTCTCGTGGCCGGCAGCGCCCACCACCGCGCGCGGATTGCGCGATCAGTTTGTGTTCGTCTCGGACCTGGCGCCCACGATCCTCGAGTTCGCTGGCGTGCCAAGGCTCTCGGAGCTGCGCGGCCGTCCGGTGCAGGAAACCGATGGGCGTAGCGTGGCCGAGGTGCTCGGTGACCCGAGTGCCGAGGGACGCGAGGTGCAGTATTTCGAGTGCGTGGGCCGACGGGCGATGGTGGACGGTGACTGGAAGGCCGTCTCGCCGGTGGCACCCAAGCGCGAGGACGGGGCGGCCGGCGGTGAGTGGGAGCTGTACCACCTCGCCGAAGATCCGACCGAGACGCGCGATCTGGCGCACGACCGGCCCGAGCGCATCACCGAGCTCGCGGAGCGCTGGCTCGCCCAGGCCTGGAACAACGCGGTGTTCCCGCTCGATGATGACGGGACGCTGCACCTCAATCGTCCGGCGAGTGAGGCGCCGCTCGCCGAGCCGACGGCGCTCGTGCCCTTCCGCCCGCCGCTCGAACGCTTCCGCTCGGCCCAGCTCACAGTGCTCAAGTCATTCGCGGTTGAGGCCAGCTTGATGCTCGACTCGGGTGCGGCAGGAGTTGTCGTCGCGCACGGTGACCAGGGCGGGGGGTATCTGCTCGCGATCGAGGATGGCGCGCCGATGCTTTCCTACAACGCCTACGGAGAGATGCACCGGGCGTGCGGCCCCGTGCTGGTGGCGGGTGCACGGGAGCTAGTGTTGCGCGTCGACGAGCTCGAGGGGCTGCGCTGGCGGCTGCGCCTTGAGGTCGACGGGGAGCGCTCGGCCCAGATCCCCGCAGTGCCCATGTTGCTGGGCATGGCTCCCTTCACCGGTATCAGTGTCGGCTACGACTACGGCGGGCCGGTGGATTGGGAGCTGCACCAGCGGCAGGGTAACGGTTTCCGCTTCGCCGGGGGCACCATCGAGCAACTGCGGTATGTTCCGGGCGACCGCTCGCCGCACGATCCCACGGTGCTGCGCCGCATCGGTGAGGCGGTCGCCGAAATCGCCGACTGACTCGCGATGATCCTCAGCAGCGGGGGCCCGCGGGAGGAGTCGTGCCGCAGGCTGCTCCCGAGCTTGTGGGCAGGTCCAATGCGGGGTTCTGGTCGAGGAAGCCGTGTGGCTTGAACCAGAAGCCGGAGTAGTCAACCGGCATGATCGGCCAGTCTTCGGTGCGGGGAATGTGGGTCGGCCCGAAGGTGTGCCAGAGCACCAGATCTTCGCCATTGAGCGAGCGGTCGGCACTCGTCCACTCGGGCAGGCCCGCGCCGGGTGCGTGCGCGTTCGGGTAGAAGCCCGCCGGGTATAGCTCCTCGGGGTGGTACTGGGTGCCCCAGAGATGCTTCGTCGCAAAGGCGGCGCGCCCGTGCACTGTCGATTCTGGTTGCGCGGCGAGTAGCATCCTGCCCTCCGGGATCAGCCGGTACGAGGTGGGCCTGCCAACGAGATTGGCGCGGTGCGCCGACCGCACCTCCCACACTCGGCTCACCAGGCCGTCAGCGATCCGCTGCGCGTCAGCTTCGCTCGTCAGTTGCGTGTCTGACCAGGTGAACGCGTTGCCGTGCGGGTTGTCGGGACCTGTCGGGATCGGTACCGCCTCCACCTCGTGCAGGGTGTTGTCCTCCCCATCGATAGCCACGTCGATGCGGGCGCAGAAGAGGTGCTGGTGGATCGGCGTGAAGATGCCGGGCGCGATCTCCGAGGCGTGCGGATGGTCGGATCCGGGAATGCCGGCGCCCGCGAAGACTATCCCCGTGGCTTTGGCCTCGACCTGGATCGACCCGTCGAGATAGAAGTACCAGAAGAAGCCGTAGTCATAGTTGCCAATAGTCGAGAATGTGCTCACGACGAGTCGTCGACTGCGGCGGGTCTCGGAAGATCCGCTGAGCTCGGTGTGCTTCCACAGGATCCCGTGGTCCTCTTCGTGCATGCAGATCGCCTGAGGGATCCGCACGGGGTTGCCGTGGTCGTCGGGCACGAAGGCGTCGAAATAGTGAATCACGCCCAGGCAGTCGCAGCCGAGCTCCAGGGAGTTGGCGTTCTTGCCGAGCAGGTATTCGCCGGCGTCGAAGTAGCTGATCCAGTAGCGGCTCACCGAGGTGTCACCGTAGGGCACCACCATCTCGGGAATGCTGGCCCGGTGGGCGACGGAGCGCTCCTCGTCGCCGTCGCACCAGGTGATCTGGTTCAGCACGAGACCCTCCTGCTGGGTGAAGCCGACCCGGAAGCGCCAGTTTTCCCACTGCACCAGGCTGCCGTCGACGGAGTAGCTCGGTCCGTGGGGCTGGGTGATCTCGATGGGCATCAGGCTCGTGCGGGCGGGGCCATGCACGTCGAGGCCGTAGTTGCCGGGTTGCTCGGGCACGGGAATGTCGGTCTCGTCGTCGATGCGGATGACGCGTCGTTCGGTGAGATCCACGTGCACGACGAGACCCTCGACCGGGTGAGCCCAGGGGCTGTCGGTCTCGGAAAATCGGAGGTAGGTGTGTGAGCGCACGAGGCGCCTGCCGATCTCATCCTCGCGCCCGAAGTAACCGGGCGCGAGTGGAGAGCAGAAGGCGAGTTCGGCGTATTCGTCGAGACCGCGGCGTCGCATGGCGGCGCGCCACTCCGGCGACGCCTTGACGATCTCGGCGGCATCGGCGTACTCCTCGAACAGGTATTGCGGCTGCCCGTACGGCTCCTCAGCGGTGGGCAGCACGCGGAACGCGTCCACCTCTTTGCGGGTCACCGCGACAATCGCCTCGGAGGCGGTGCCGGTGTCGCGATCGAGCAGTGTCACGCGGATGCGGCGATCGAGGGCGTCGCCCGGCCGCCATGTGGTGAGTGCCTCCTTCGCGGGGTCGACCGGCAGCATGCGCGGCATACGCGTGTGCTCAGCAACGTGACCGGTCTCGACCAGAATGCGCCGAGCCTCGGCTATCTCGTCTCCACTCAGCGGGTCGAGCGGATGCACCGCGGTGCCGGGTGTGGTGACTCGCTTCCCGTGGGTGTGGGTGGTGTCGGGGGTGTGGGGCATGGGCTGACCTCGGGTGTGGCTGTGCGGCAGACTGCTTCCCCTTCAGTATCGCAACTATCGAGCGCCCTGTTGACTGAAGGCGAAGACCGCTGCGCTGAGAGCGCAGAGATGGTCGTCGCCCATCGAAAGTCGAGGCACGGGTGCGGCAGCCTTTGGCCGGGTCACCTCAGCTGACCGGTCGATAGCCCATGGCCGCCTGTGCCGCAGCGTGCTGTTCGCGAATGTGAGGGTTCGGCGGCTGGGAGGGGAGCGCGGTGGCCTGTATCGGCCACTTGCGGAAGCCGCCCTCCAAGGCTGCCGCTGCTTGCAGGGCGGCCCCGCGGGCAACGTATTCCTCAGCAGCGGGCAGGAGCACCGGTAGGTTCACGCTTTGTGCGAGGCTGACCTGAACCGCTGGATTCCCGGCCGCCCCGCCGATCAGGAGTAACCGGGACGGATGGATGCCACAGGCTGCCAGCGCGTCGAGCATGGCGACCTGGCTCACCACCGTGCCTTCTATCACCGCCCGGGCGACGTTGGCCCGGGTCAAGTTGGTCAGTGAGGCGCCGTGCAGTGAGGCCCGGGCCGTAGGGAGATCCGGCGTCCGCTCGCCTTCAAAGTACGGCAGCACGGTGAGTCCTGCTGCCCCGGCAGGTGCCTGGAGCGCCAATTGTGCCAGCTCCTCATAGGTGCATCCCAGCACGGTGGCCCCGGCATCCAGGTTGCGAGCAGCATTCAGCGTAGCCACCAAAGGTAAGTACTCACCAAGAGCGTCGGCATAGTTGCAGACATAGCCGGCATAGTCGTGTACCGGTGTTGCCGAGCGGGTATACACCACACCAGAGGTTCCGAGTGAGAGGACGGCATCGCCGGCAGCCAAGCCGAGTGCGAGGGCCGCCGCGGCGTTGTCGCCGCTACCGATCCCCACCGTGATCCCGGCCGGGATCCCTGGCAGGTCCCCGCCGGTGGTACCGGCAGAGTCCGTGGGCATCAGGATGCGGGGAAGATCAGCGCTCTGGCCCAGCGCGTGCTCCACGAGGTCAGGGCAGTAGCTCTCCGTATCGGGGGACCAGTATCCGGTTCCGCTGGCCTCGGACCGGTCGGTCGTGAGTGCGCTCAGCTCGTGATCGTCGGGCCCGTAGCCGCGCAGTCGCCAGGTTAGCCAGTCGTGCACGATAGCCACCGCCGCCGTTCGATCGGCCTCCTGAGGGTGCATATCTCGTAGCCAGCGCAGTTTCGTCACTGTGTCGGAGAGGGTGATGGGCAATCCGGTGCGTCGGATCCACTCATCGCGGCCGAGTTCGTTGTTGAGGGCCATCAGCTGCGGGTGCGATCCGGTGTCGTTCCACAAGGGGGAGTTGCAGACCACGTCCCCGTGGGCATCGAGGAAAATTGGTGTGTGTTGTTGACCACTGACCGAGACAGCGCTGACGTCGGCGAGGCCGCCGGCCCGGTCGACCGCTTGGAGCAGCGCGAGCCACCAGAGGTCGGGGTCGACGATGGTGCCTGGGGGATGCAGCGCCTTCCCGTGGCGGATCTCCCTCCCGGATGCCAGCTCGCGGATGGTCACCTTGCATGATTGGGTGGACGAGTCGATGCCGGCGACCAGGGTCATGACGACCCACCCATGCCTAGGGTTGGCGGCTCGGCTCCAGACCCGAGGGAGATCCCTCGCAACTGTTCCCACAGGGGGCTGGTGTGCTCCCACCACTCCGTCACCTGCGCCTGGCCCGAGGCGCGTGGTTCGACCTCATAGGGATCGCAGCTCTCCCAGGTGCCGGTGGCGCCGCAGGCCAAGGCTTGGGCGCCCCGGGACACCACCTCGTGCGCGCTGGCGACCGACAGTGATGTCCCGAGTACGTCCGCCTTGAGTTGCAGCCAGAGCGGATTCCGGCTCGCCGGACCAATCACCTTGATCCGGTCCGGCGACGTGGGGAAAAGGCCGAGGACGTCGCGAAACTGGAGCGCTAGTCCCAGGAAGCACCCGAAGATCACCGATTCGGTGGTGGTGTCACTGCGAACTCCGGCGAGGACGCCGGTGGCGGTGCTGCTCTTGCTGGGTGGTGGGCTGCCGCGAAACTGGGGCATGACGACGGGGATGGCATGCAGATCGATCTGGTCTGCCAGGTAGGCGGTATGGAGGTCCGCTAGTTGCGCCGACAACTGGGGAGCGCTGAGGTTGAGTAGCTGTCGCAGGGTGGCGAAGGCGGCACCACCGGTGGGGATAGATGCGAAGAGCGTGAACCGATCCGGGTTGCACGCTATCCCGTTGGATAGCTGTCGGCGTGCCGAAGACTCACCCAGAGCGGGTTCGTCTGTGTGAACGAGCAGTCCCTCGGTCGTCCCGGTCGAGTTGAGGAGCTCTCCGGGGGAGAGGTGAGCGGCCTCGGCTCCGACCATGTGATCATGGCCGGCGATGTGGACCTGCGCGGTTGGAGAGAGGCCGGCTGCGGCGGCGAAGTCCTGACTGATGGGGCAGCCTTCCTGGGCGCTGTGGAGTTCCGGAAGTACGTCCAGGCCGGCACCAGCCAGGGCCGTCATCTGGGGTGCCCAGCTTCGGTTACGGAGATCGAGGGCCATGGTCCGGCTGGCCAGGGAGAACTCGGACCGGCGGGCTCCGGTCATGCGAGCGGCCAGGTACTCCGCAATGCTCAGCCATTGCGCATCGCCACGGTCGTTGCCGACCTGCGCCACCGCCCAGGCCAGCTTCGGGAGGCCGTAACTTGCCGACGCGGGTAGCCCGGTCACACTGTAGATCTCAGCGGTTTCGGCGGCGGTCAAGGACTGGAGAAAGGGGGCGCCGCGCTGGTCCTGCCAGCTGATGATGGGCGATGCCAGGGACAGATCCGAGCGGACCAGTCCGCCCGAGCCGCCCACCCCGGTGATAGCAATCCGCAGGAGACGGGCGCGGTCTGCCGGGTTCAGGGTGTCAAGGAAGGAAAGCACTCCCCGGAGCATGGCGTCAGGGTCGTAGTGGGAACCTGCAGGACTGGAGATGACCACGGTGGCTTGCCGTGACTGTGCCCGCGGGCGACCGTCGGCATCGAACCAACCGATCTTCAGGCTTGTGGTACCGACATCGACGGTGAGGGTAGGAATCACAATGGATCTGTTCCGCTAGGAGGCCGTGGGATTCAGCATCCGGATGCGGCGCTCGACAGTATCTGCTATCGCGGTGACTGCCTGTCGGGACACCCGAATCAGAGAGGCCTCGTCCGGGTTGGCGGCATAGGCCTCCCCGAAACTGCGGATCATGGCGTTGCGCAGGTCACTGGCCACATTGACCTTGACCACATGGAAGTCGCGGAGGCGGACAAGCTGTTCGGCGGGGAGGCCAGAGCCACCGTGGATGACCAGTGGCACGGGACTGGCGTCGCAGACGCGGTGCAGGAGATCAAAGTCGATACGGGCGTCGGGGGCATATCCGTGCACGTTCCCCACGGACACAGCGAGCAGGTCACATCCCACTGCGTGGGCGAAGTGAGCCACTTGATCGGGATCAGTCGTGCTGGCATGTTCGGGGGCGACGTCGTCCTCCTTGCCACCGATACTCCCCAATTCGGCTTCTAGGGCGATTGGGTGCGGGCACATGTCCCGGGCTTGGGCGGAGGTGGCGACGTTCATATCGTACGGCGCCGCGGAAGCATCGATCATGATGGAGGTGAATCGAGCTGCGAGTGCCTGCTCCACGGCCGCAAGGGACTTGCCATGATCGAGATGCAGTGCGACTGGCACCGACGTTGATTCCAGCCGCCGGGCCACCATGTCGTAGATGTACTCATAGCCAGACAGGGCAATATTCGTCGGGGCCACTTGGATAAATGCCGGGATGCCGACCCGTTCGATGGCGGCCACGATCCCCATGGTGGTCTCGATATTCGTGGTGTTGAAGGCTCCCGCCACGAGCTTTCGCGACGCGCAGGTGTCGATGACGTGGGTGCCGCTCACTAGGGCCATGCGTTGTCCTTCCCCGTCGAGCTGGGTGTGCTTCCCCGGGAGCCGGGAGTGGCTGCCGATGCAGCGTGCGACGTGCGGTGGTGAACGGTGATGTGCTGTTCGAGCGAGATGCTAATGCGCATCGTACGTTCTGTCTAGTCTGTACGTACAATTTTTCATCTGTTCCTACTGGCCGATGGTGGTGATGGCCGACGGGCCACCTGGGCGGATACCGCGGCCGACGTGAGATCGGGGCAGTAGAATCACCCGGGACAGTCGTGGAAGGGTAGCGGGGAGGAGAGCCCGTGGGCGCGCCTCAGATTCAGCCTTCGGCCGATGTGGATGACGACGCCTCATTAGGTGCCGGATCCTCGGTGTGGCATCTCGCCCAGATCCGCACCGGAGCGATGCTGGGAGAGCGCGTCATCGTGGGACGCGGCGCCTACATCGGGTCTGGGGTGCGGGTGGGGGACTCCTGCAAGATTCAGAACTACGCCCTGGTGTACGAGCCGGCGGTCCTGGAGCCGGGGGTCTTTATCGGGCCGGCAGCGGTCCTGACAAATGACACCTATCCACGCGCGGTCAATCCCGATGGCACGCCGAAAGGCTCGCACGACTGGGAGGCCGTAGGCGTGACCTGCCGAGAGGGCGCCTCGATTGGCGCCCGGGCGGTGTGCGTAGCTCCGGTAACCATCGGCCGCTGGGCCATGGTCGCTGCCGGGGCCGTGGTGGTTGCCGATGTCCCCGACCATGCCCTGATGGTGGGGGTCCCGGCGCGCCGGATCGGCTGGGTCGGCCGGTCGGGCAGGCGCTTGGAGCCTGCCGGTCCGGATACCTGGGTCGACCCCCAGAATGGGGACACCTTCATCCTTGAGGGGAACACCATGACACCCGTGACGGGGGGATCGTGACGGCGTCGTTCATCCCTCCGGCGCGACCACTGATCGGTCAGGAGGAACGTGACGCGGTGGACCGGGTGCTGCGTTCGGGGATGCTGGCCCAAGGCCCGGAAGTGGCCCAGTTTGAACAGGAGTTCGCCGAGCACTTCCACCTCGGACGTCCGTGCGTTGCGGTGAACTCGGGAACCTCAGGGCTGCACCTGGGACTGCTGGCCTGCGGCATCGGTCCCGGCGACGAGGTGATCGTGCCGTCGTTCACGTTCGCTGCCACCGCCAACGCGGTCGCCCTCACCGGCGCGACCCCGGTCTTCGCCGATATCGCGCTGGATGACTTCACCCTCGATCCGACCGGCGTCGCCCAGGCGATCACTCCCAGCACCCGAGGGATCCTGCCGGTCCACCTGTACGGTCATCCGGCGAAAATGGGCGCGCTGCAGGCCATCGCCAACAGGCACGACCTGCTGCTGTTCGAGGATGCGGCTCAAGCCCATGGGGCGTCCCGGGACGGAACCCCGGCGGGATCATTCGGCGATGTCGCCATGTTCTCGCTCTACCCGACCAAGAACATGACCGCAGGTGAGGGGGGCATGGTCGCCTGTCCTGACCCGGCTGTGGAACGGAGACTGCGTCTTTACCGCAACCAGGGGATGCTGCAGGCCTACCACAACGAGGTCGTTGGCCTGAACAACCGGATGACAGATGTTCATGCCGCGATCGGCCGAGTGCAGCTAACGAAGGTGGACGGCTGGAATGCTCAGCGGCAGCAGCATGCCGCGTACTTGTCGGCGCATCTCGACGGCGTCATCCCACCGCAGGTTGCCCCGGGCGCCGTGCATGTCTTCCACCAGTACACCATCCGGGTGCCGGAGGACCGGGACGGGCTGGCGGCTGCGCTCCGAGACGAGTATCAGGTGGGCTCGGGCCTGTTCTACCCGGTGCCGACGCATAGGCTCGCCCCATTCCGGAACGACCTGGAGCTGCCGGTCACCGAGCAAGCCGCCCGGGAATGTCTGTCCCTACCGGTCCACCCGGCGCTGTCCACCGCGGACTTGGAGCGCATAGTGACCGCCGTGAACACGCTCGCCCGGGCTGGTGCATGATGGCACACCTACGCACTGGGCTTATCGGGCTGGGCATGATGGGCCGCCATCACGCCCGGGTGCTCCGCGCACTCGACGGCGTGGACCTGGTGGCCGTCGCTGATGCCCACGGCGACCCGCACCAGGTGGCTGGCGACCTCCCGGTACTGCCCGATGTGGGTGCGCTCATGGATGCTGGGATCGACTACGCCGTGGTGGCATTGCCCACCGACCTGCACCACGACGTCGGCCTGGCCCTGGCTGCTGCCGGTGTGCCCACGCTTATCGAGAAACCACTGGCCAACACCACCGCGGAGGCTGGTGCCCTACTAGATGCATTCGAGTCAGCCGGGGTCATCGGGGCCGTGGGGCATATTGAGCGGTACAACCCGTCGCTACAGGCGTTGCGGAGCCGCCTGGAGGCCGGTGAGCTGGGCGATCTCTACCAGATCGCCACCCGCCGCCAGGGGCCGTTCCCGAATCGGATCAGCGATGTGGGCGTGATCAAGGATCTGGCCAGCCACGACATCGACCTGACCGCATGGGTGAGCCAGCGGAGGTTTGAGCTGGTCGCCGCCCGAACTGTGCACAAGTCGGGACGCGCTCACGAGGATATGGTCTCCGCCCTCGGGCAGCTTTCCGATGGGTTGGTGTCCAACCACCTGGTCAACTGGCTCACCCCCACCAAAGAGCGGCTCACCCTAGTCACCGGGGAGAAGGGCATGTTCATTGCCGATACCCTCACCGCAGATCTCACCTTCTACGCCAACGGATCCGTGGACACCACCTGGGACGGTATCGGGCAGTTCCGTGGCGTCAGCGAAGGCGAGATGCGCCGGTTTGCCCTTGCAAAACCGGAGCCGTTGCGGGTCGAACATGAACAGTTCCGGGAGGCGATCCTGGGACACCCGGCTGACATCGTGACTCTGGACCAAGGCGCCACGGTGGTGCGGGTATGCGAGGCGATGATCACCGCCGCCGAAACCGGACGCTTCGTGGCCGTGGGCTGACCGGCAAGAAGGATGTGGAATGAAGATCGCAGTGGTGGGGCTGGGTAAGATCGGGCTGCCGTTGGCAGTGCAGTACGCCACGGGGGGGCATCGAGTGACCGGCGTCGACGTCAATGCGGAACTGGTGGCTCAGGTGAATGCCGGGGTGGAGCCGTTCCCGGGCGAGGCGCACCTGGCCACGAAGCTTGCCGACATGGTCGGGTCCGGAAACCTCCAGGCCACCACTGACTACGCAACGGCCATCCCGGACTCTGACGTGGTCGTGGTGGTGGTGCCGCTGTTCGTGGAGGAGGTTAGTGGTGAGCCGGACTTTGGCTGGATGGATGCCGCTACCCGATCATTGGCCTCTTATCTCAGCCCCGGGACCCTGGTGTCCTATGAGACCACCCTGCCGGTGGGTACCACCCGTACTCGGTGGAAGCCGATGCTCGAGGAGATTTCCGGGCTGAGTGAGGGCGCCGACTTCCACCTGGTCTTCTCCCCTGAGCGAGTGCTCACCGGGCGGGTATTCGCCGACCTGCGGAAGTACCCCAAACTCGTCGGTGGGCTTAGCCCCCACGGCACCGAGCGGGGCATCGACTTCTACACCCAGGTGCTCACCTTCGATGAGCGTTCCGACCTGCCTCGTCCCAATGGGGTGTGGGACATGGGTACGGCTGAGGCTGCCGAGCTGGCGAAACTGGCCGAGACCACCTATCGCGATGTCAACATTGGCCTGGCGAACCAGTTCGCCAGATTCGCCGCTGCCCACGAGATCGACATCTACGCGGTGATCGAGGCTTGCAATAGCCAGCCTTACAGCCATATTCACCGGCCCGGGATCGCCGTCGGTGGCCACTGCATTCCCGTGTATCCACGGCTCTACCTGCACACCGATCCCGACGCCACCATCGTGCGCGCCGCCCGCGAGGCGAATGCAGCCATGCCGGGCTATGTCGTCGGCCTCGTCGAAGGGGCGCTCGGGGGTCTGACTGGTGCCACCGTCGCCGTCCTGGGCGCGGCCTACCGGGGTGGGGTAAAAGAGGTTGCCTTCTCGGGAGTATTCCCTACTGTTGCCGGATTGCAGGGCCGCGACGCCCGCCCGATGGTGCACGATCCAATGTTCACCGATGCCGAGTTGCGTTCCTATGGTCTGGAGCCGTTCCACCTCGGCGAGCCAGTGGATGCCGTGATCGTGCAAGCTGACCATGCGGCCTACGTCGACGTAACGCCGGCCGACTTCCCTGGGGTTCAGGTGCTCATGGACGGTCGACGGATCACCAATCCTGAGAGCTGGAACGGCGTGCGTCGGTTTGTCATCGGTCAGGGAGCCCCGGAATGAGGCGCGGGGGACTAGGCGCGCAGGTAGATCCGGAACCGGTGCAGGATCATTGCGAGCCCGATCCAGAAGACCAGCAACCCGAACGTCCAGGTCAGCTGCGGTGGCCCGGCGACGGTGAGGGCCTCAGCGATTCGCTGATCGAGGGGGGCACCATCAGCCGCCGGCTGACCCAGCAGGCTGGTCAGCAGGTGCACCC
>JBKEBU010000164.1:0-11756 GCA_047973325.1 Propioniciclava sp.
CCCCCCCCCCCCCCCCCCCCCCCCCCCCCCCCCCCCCCCCCCCCCCCCCCACACACCCCCCCCCCCCCCCCCACCCCCACCTCCACCGCTTCCCCCCCACCCACCGCAACCCCCACACCCACCGCAACCGCAACCCCCACCCCCACCGCAACCGCCACACCCACCGCAACCGCAACCCCCACGCCCACCGCGACCGCTACTCCGGCGCCCACTGCACCCCCCACGCCCACCGCATCCACGGCTGCGACGCCCACGCCTACCTCTACGGCGACCCCCACACCCCAACCGACAGCCACCCCAACTCCCGCGCCCACCGCGACCCCAACCCCCACCACCGTTGCGACGCCTAGGCCCACCACCACCCCTCGGCCCACGCCCACCGCGACACCGGCACCCACCGCCTCCCCCATAGCGACCGGAAAGCCGACGCCGACAGCCACCGCATCGCCCTCGCCGACTCCGACAGCCACCGCATCGC
The DNA here is from genome assembly GCA_047973325.1 of Propioniciclava sp. Classification (GTDB taxonomy): domain Bacteria; phylum Actinomycetota; class Actinomycetes; order Propionibacteriales; family Propionibacteriaceae; genus Propioniciclava. The sequence continues at coordinate 479 of JBKEBU010000164.1, forward strand.
CCTCGCCGACTCCGATAGCAACCCCCACCGGCTCCCCGACACCGATCAGCAGTCCGACCCCGACACCCACAAAGACGCCTGGTTCAGCCTCGACGCCAGGCGTCACCACCTCAGCAAAGGGCGCCACCGCTCCCACAGCAATGCCCGCGAAGGCCGCTAACGCCACCGCACCCACACCAGCGCCCACCAAAGCCGCCAACGCCACCGCACCCACACCAGCGCCTACTACGGTGGCAGCAGTTGAGCCACCTGCGGTCAACCCATCTGCGGTCCAGACTCAGGGAGTCCGGCCGCCCAAGGCACCGTCGGCCCCTGCTCCGGTCACGTCTCCGCGCCCGACGACCCCCGCCGGAATACCCACCACGAACGTCCGACCACCCACAACCAAGCCCATCACCTCCGGGTCAGGACGGACCACCTCAACGACCACCGGGGGCACAACATCCACACCTGTTCGCCAGGAGGCTGATCGCCGCGATCCCGTGCGCCAAGCGCCCGTCCGTCGAGAGCCGGTTCGCCCGGAGGCCGACCGCCGAGAGCCCGTGCGTCAGGCGCCGGTCCGCCAAGACCCCGTGAGCCAAGATCAGGGGCGCCAAGACCCAGTTCCGCAGGCGCCCACTCTGGACGACGTCTCCGTGCCAACAACATCGGCGCCGACGTCAACCTCCACCTCCCCGTCACCCCAGTCACCCAGCGCCCAGCCGATGCCGACATCGACCGGTGAGGAGACAATTTCGCCGGCACCCAACACGCCCGCTGCGCCGCCGCCGACCTCAACACCACCGACACCGGGATCACCCACCACTGAGCCGACCCTGGCTCAAGCGATCTTGGCCTCACCGGCAACGCCCGTCGTCGGAGGCGCCGCAGTGGTTGCCATCGCCGTCTTGCTGTTGGCACCACCAGTGCCGACGATGAAGCCGTGAGCAGCGGGGTCTGAAATCCCCTGCGATGCGGGGCGCACTGCCATGCCCGGCCGCCCGGGCTTTGTGGTTGGATGAGTGCGTGACCCGGAACGGTTTTCTGGACTATGCAGTACGGGAGCACACTCTCCCCAACGGGCTTCGGGTCGTTCTTAACCCTGACCGGACAACCCCGGTTGTCGCGGTGAATCTCTGGTACGACGTCGGCTCCCGAGATGAACGCGAGCATCGCACCGGGTTGGCCCATCTCTTTGAGCATCTTATGTTCCAGGGGTCACCCCAGGTCCGCAGTGGCGAGCACCTCAGTTCCATCCAGAATGCTGGAGGCACCTGCAACGCCACCACCTGGTTTGACCGAACCAACTACTTCGAAACGGTACCCCGCGGTGCCCTCGACCTCGCCCTGTGGCTCGAGTCAGACCGGATGGGTGGGCTCCTGAAAGCCCTCACCCAGGAGAACCTCGACACCCAGCGGGAGGTCGTGAAGGAAGAGAAGCGTCAGCGGTATGACAACACGCCCTACGGAGACCTCTTCGTCCACCTGCTCTCGTTGAACTACCCAACATCACATCCGTACGCCCATCCAGTTATCGGCTCAATGACTGATCTCGAATCCGCCACTCTTGAGGACGCGCACCGCTTCTTTGAGCAGTGGTATGGGCCCAACAATGCGGTGCTGACCCTGGCCGGGGATATCGACCCGGACGACGGACTGGCACGAGTGAGCCGCTACTTCGAGCACATCGGGTCGCGGACCCCTCCCCCATCCGCTAGTCCAGCACCACTTCCCAGCCATGTCGATGTGCCCCGGACTCAGGTTTCGAATCCGGTCCCAGCGGATCTGCTGACCCTGAGTTGGCGCATTCCGGCTGGCCACAGCCCCACCGTCGATGCGCTGGATATCGCCCTCGACGTCCTCGGAGGCAGCGAGGTCTCTCGACTACACCAACGACTTGTCCGCACCGACGCACTCTGCACATCAGCTGGATCCTCCGCGCTCGGGCTCAACCGCGGAAATTCCCTGGCCCTGGCTCAAGCACAGGCGCTCACTGACGTCCCCTTGGATCACATCGAAAGAACCATCAATGAGGAAGTGGCCCGGTTCTGCGACGACGGACCCACACCTCAAGAGCTCGATCAGGTACGCATCCAGTTCGAACGGTCCTGGCTCTCTCAGTGCGCTCGCGTCGAAGCACGCGCTGACTTGCTCAGCGCTGCCACAACCATCGACGATGATCCACACCGCATAAATTCCAGGGTCGAAGAATTTTCGGCAATCACCGCCACCGAGGTGCGGGAAGCAGCCCAACGCTACCTCGCCCCGGCTCAGCGCGCCGCACTCGAATACCATCGATCCACACCTGAGCCCTCCGGAGGGTCATGATCAACCCCCGTCCCCCGATAGCTCCAGCCACCACCTGGTCGTTGGCCCCGCCGGATACGCGCGTCTTGGACAATGGGCTCACAGTCCACTCCTACCACCGTCCGGGTCAACATGTTGTCGCAGCAAGTCTGTTGGTGCCGGTGCCGTTGAGCGCAGAGCCACCCGAACATGAAGGCGTCGCCGCGCTCACCGCAGCCACCTTGACTGAAGGTACGAGCACCCATCCAGGCATCGCGTTCGCCCAGGCGGTGGAATCCTCCGGCGCTGTCCTCGATGCTGGCATCGGCTACTCCCACATCGAAGCCAGCCTGGACGTACCCCGGTCTCGCCTCCACCGGGCCGCCCCACTGTTCGCCGAGGCCATCGACACACCCCAGCTGGCCGATGCCGACGTCGACCGGCAGCGGCGAATCCACCAGGCACATCTGGAACAGGCCCTAGCCCGGGGAGCAGATCGAGCACAACAAGCCCTCCGCCATCAATTGTTCGACCCAAGCTGTCGGGAGCAACGTCTGGCCGGCGGGGAAGTCAGCACGTTGACGACTGTGACCGGCGCCCAGGTTCGGCAGTATCATCGTCAGCACTTCGGCCCCGATCAGGGCACCCTCGTAGTGGCCGGGGACACCACGGAAGCGGGGCTCGAGTCACTGTTAGAGTCATTCAACTCCTGGACCAATGGTGAGCAGCGGGTGTCCACCTGGCAGGATCCCGATCCCCAGCCGCCTAGTGCCTTGATAGTCGATCGCCCCGGCTCGGTGCAGGCCGATCTTCGGTGGGCCTGGTTCACCCTCGATCGACAAGATCCCCGCTGGCCGGCCTTTCAGTTGGGCGCACACTGTCTCGGCGGCGGATTCCTGTCCCGGATGAACCGGGTTCTCCGGGAAGAACGTGGCTACACCTATGGGGTCCATCTGGCACAGGCACCCATGCGGCGAGGTGGGTTCAGTTATGTACATGGGTCGTTCCGCACAGACGTGGTGGGCCCTACACTGCACCTATTGCCCAGCCTCGTGGACGTGAAGTCCACGCCCCTCACCGACCTCGAAATAGCGCAGGCGCGTGACTACCTCTTGGGGGTCACCCCCATGAAATATGCGACAGCCTCGGGCCTGTGCGCCAGTGTGATCACCCTGCTCGCCGCCGGCCTCGATACAGACTTCATAAACCAGCAACGCCATCTCTGGAAGGACGTGACCGCGGCCGAAGCCACCGATGCGGTGGCCAGCCTGCTGGACCCTGCTGCCGGAACCTTGGTCATCGTCGGCGATGCCGCTGAACTTGAACCGCAGGTCACCGCGGCCGGTTGGCAACCGACAATTGAATCCAGCTAGCCGCCTATCGGCCCATCGCCCGGATAGCCTCGGTTAGAGCTGCCTTGGCCTCATTCGTCTTCTCCTGGTAGAGCCCGAGGTCTCCGCCGCGCATGGCGGCATCGGCAGCCTGGAAGGCCTCTTCGGCGCGCTGGAGGGCAGCGACGGCCGCCTCCTCATCAATCGGTCCACCGGCAACCGGCGGATCTACCGGGTCACCCTCGCCAGCATCGACATTGTCCACGGGCAACTCACCAGTTTCGGCGCCCGCATCGCCACCAAAGACCTCATCAAGCGCCTCCTGGAGCGTGGCTCCGATGCCAATATGCTCGCCAAAGCGCACCACCACGAACGTCAGCGCCGGATATGCACCCGCATTTCCAGTGCGTTCGGTGTAAATCGGCTCCACATAGAGGAGCCCATTGCCCATGGGCAGCGTCAGCAGGTTGCCATACTTGATCGATGCAGCCCCCTGGTTCTGCTGATAGGGCAACAGCCGAGCGGCCACATTCGGATCCTGCGTGATCGCATTCTGCGTCTGACTGGGTCCATCAATTTGCTGGGTATCTGACATCCGCAGAATCCGGAGTTGCCCATAGTCGGCACTAGCTGCATCGGCATTCACTGCGAGATAGGCTGCCAGGTTCTGGCGATTCCGCGGAACGAAAACTGCCGTCTGGCTGAAGACTGGCTCCTCGTCACCGGGCCACTTGATGGACAGATAGTACGTAGGCTCCTTGGCCTGATCGTTGGCTTGCACCGGGTCAACCGGCACCTCCCACATGTCCGTGGCGTTGTACCACACTCGAGGATCGGTCACGTGATAGCGGCCCAGGAGTTCACGCTGGACCTTGAAGAGGTCCTCCGGATAGCGGAGATGTCCAAGCAGGTCATCAGAGATCTCCGACTTCGGCCGGACGGTGTCCGGGAAAACGCGCTGGTAGGTGTTGAGCAGCGGATCTGATTCATCCCAGGCGTACAGCGTGACTGAGCCGTCATAGGCGTCCACCACGGCCTTGACCGAGTTCCGGATGTAGTTCACCGGAGCATCGACCTGGCCACCGAGGACCGCAGTCTGCGCATCTGTCGTGGCCGTCGCCAACGAAACGCGCTGACTATTCGGGTACGTCGCCGAGGTGGTATAGGCGTCGACGATCCAGATCAGCCGACCATCCACAATAGCTGGGTAAATATTGCTATCGACGGTCAACCACGGCGCGACCTTTTCCACCCGCTCGGCCGGTGTTCGGTCATAGAGCATGCGTGAGTTCTGATTGACCCGGTCGCTCAGCAGAATGTTGAGATCCATGAATCGGGTGGCGAACAGGATGCGTCGCCAGTAGTCCCCCATCCCCACGCCACCGTTGCCGTCATACTCGTTGTACTGTTCGCCGCCACCTTCGGCACCGCCTGGGGTGTCTAGCTCAATCGGGGCCTGACCTTCCAGCCGCCCGACGATAGCAAAGTCACTCGACTCTTCGCCGTAGTAGATCCGGGACTGTTCGACATCTATCTCCCCCATCTGCGGGATATCCCGAGTGATCCATACCGGCTCACCGATTGACTGGCGCCGGTTGCCATAGGCAGACACCAGGCCGTGCCCATGGGTGTAGACGGTATGGATGTTGTTCCAGTTTGGATCGGGCACCCCATTCGGGTCCAGTTCCCGGGCCGCCACCACGGTGTCGGTGACCTGTCCGTCGATGGAGTACCTGTCAATGTCCAAAATCGAAGGGAAGGCGTAGTAACCCCGGACCTGCTGCAGCTGGTCGAAGGTCGGCCCGATGACATTCGGATCCATCAGCCGGACGCCCGGCAAGGCGGCCGCGTCTTCCCGAAGCTGACCCGGGCTTACCTGGGTCACGGCTTCATACTCAGTGATTTCGGTATCGGTGATGCCATAGGCCTGCCTCGTTGCCGCCAGATGCGCCGCAATGTAGTCCCGTTCGTAGTCGGGCTCATTGGGCCGCACCTGAAACGCCTGCACCACCATCGGGTAGATCAAGGAAACTATCAGACTGGAGACCAGCATCAGCGCCACCCCGGCCATGGGCACAATGGTGCGATGTACCACCGCGTTGACCACAAACAGCCCGGCCACGAGGAAGGAGATCACCGCAACCACGAGATAGGCGGTCATGCGGGCATTGCCATCGGTGTACTGCATGCCCGTATAGAGGGTCCCGCTCTGCAGGAGCAGGCCATAGCGATCCAGGAGGTTTTGCAGCCCGTAGAGCACCAGAATTCCCGCGGCCAGGATCGACAGGTGCGTCGATGCCACGGTACGGCGCATCCCCAGTCGCGGCCTGCCCAGGGTGATGTTGCCCACCGTGAAGTGCACGGCAACGGCGGCCACCAGCCCAAACAGCAAGGAGCTCATCAGGACCGATACCGTCAACGTCCAGATCGGATACTCCAACATGAAGAAGGACACATCCAGCCCGAAGGTGGGCTCCACCACCCCCGCCGGTTGGCGGTTGAGCCAGGCCATGACGCTCAGCCATTGCGTGGATGCGGATAGCCCCGCCATCAACCCGAAACCGACCGCCGGAACAAGCATCGCCGCCCGTAAATTGCGCGTGAGTAGTTCCCGGTACCGATCCAGAACGGCCGAGTTACCCCCCGGTGCGCTCTCGGGGCGCAGCCGGAAAGCTATCCAGATATTCGCCAGCACCGCGCCACCCATAAGAGCAGCGCCCACCACGAACAACACCGCCTGAGCGGCTAGCCGGGTGACAAAAACGGACGAGAAGGCCATGGCATCGAACCACAACTTTTCGGTCCACACCCCGGAAAAGACGACGAAAGCACCCACCAGGACCCCCACCGCAACGACGGCGATGAGGAGTGGGCTGCGGGCGGGTGACTGCGTTTCAGGCACGGAATCTCCTGGTCGATCAACTGGTCAAGGTGCGAGCGAGGGCTGCGGCGAGGCCGGGAACCAGATCTTCAGCCGCTAGCAGATCTTCTGGATGGGTCCGCACGCGCGCCAACCCATATGTTTCTCCCGATCGTAGAGCACCCACCACAACGCGGACTTCTTCGCGCGCATCATGATTGGCAACTACTTCGGCAGCCTGGTCAGGGTCGGGGGGCAGTGTGACCGCAGCCGTGGTGGGCAAGAAAAACCGTTCGAGAGACAGGGCGACGCCATGAACCGCCGCTGGCCATTGGATCCGGGCTAGGGCGTCCATGACATCCTCACCAGCATGGAAGTCATCTTGTTCGATCGAGCTCAAGGTAGCTGCATCCACTCCCCCCGGCCGGTGAAGCTGGGCTGCCAGAGTGGGTTCCGCGGCCATCAGTTCCTGGGTGGGTACCAAGGCGAACAACCGTGCGGGCTGGTCCCACCCAGTACTCCCGATATGCCGCTCGATCTCAGCGAGCGCAGCGACCAAGGCATCCGGTGTCATGCACACCCCTGGACCAAGTCCGCGGTGGACGGATCAGCTAGCGCATCCAACGCCTGAATTGCGTCGTCCAAAGTCGAGGCACTGACTATGCGTGCCTCGCCGGAGTACCCGACCAGGTCCTCACAGTTGGTCATCGGGACCAGGAACGTGGTGGCACCGGCCCGCTCAGCGGCGGCCAACCGTTCCCGAATACCGTTCACCCGACTGACGTTACCGGCACCGTCGATGTTGCCAGCCCCCGACACCACCGCATCCCCTACCAAATCGCCATCGGTTAGTCTGTCGAAGAGCGCTAGCCCGAGCATCAGCCCATCGCTGGCAGCGCTGCTCTCCAGGTCGATGCCAAAGGTGACCTGGGGAGTGTAGCTATATCCCATCACCAGGGTGCCACCCCACACCGGCACCCCCGCCGCAGTATTGGAAGCGGCAGTCTCCAATGTGACTATCATCGGCTGCTGATTGCGCAGCAGCGTCAGGGTTACCAACTCGCCCACCCCACGGTCTCGGATACTGTCGGTGATCTCGGCAACAGTTTCCAAAGGCTCCCCATCAACCTGAAGCACGAAGTCGCCGGGAAACAACTTGTCTGCGGCCGGGCCAGCCGCGGCGACCGTCTGAACCATGGGTATCTGTCGAACCTCAATGCCAGCAGATCTCATGGCAGCTGCGGCCGCAAAGGTCCGGGACGCATCAACTTGCTGACGCTGACGTTGCTGCTCTGTCACATCGTCCGTCCCGGCCCGGTAGAACCAATCTCGCGGCACCGGCTCCCGATCCCGCGACCAGTAGGCGTAGAGAACTTCGGGCAATGCAATCGCGGACTCGGGTTCAGACTGGGTGGTGCCCGCGGTCAGGATTCGGCCCGTGGTCGGATAGGTTTCCGCCCCGGTCACTTGGAGGATGGGAGCACCATCGGTCTCTGCCAGCAGGTCATAGGTGGCGCCGGGCGCAATGGTCACGAACTGGGTAGGGGTGAGGGCGATTATCAACGCACAGCCTAGAAAACAGAGCGCGGACACAGCTGCAGTCCACGTCTGTTTAGTCATGGTGCGGATCCTACCGTGGGTGCGAACTGACTCCGTCTTGGGTGGTGCGACAGAATGGGGTCGGACACCTGACAGGAGGATCATGCCCGAGAACGATGACCCGAACCCTTTTGAGGAGTTTCTTCGCCAGTTCGGCGTGCAGCCAGGTCCCGACGGATCCTTCGACATGGCCCAACTCCTCGGCCCCATGCAGCGTGCGATGGAGCAGTTCGGGCGTCAGATGAGCTCCGGCACCGACCCCTCGACGGGTCTCAACTGGACCTTCGTCGGTGAGGTGGCCCGCAAGGTGACCGCTGCGGCAGGACCTGATCCCTCCCCTAGCAGCCGCGAGGTAGCCCAGATCCGGGATGCGGTCGGGTTGGCGGACCTCTGGCTCGATCAGCACACTGCCTTTGGCCGCACCCCGACCGCGTCAACAGCCTGGAGCCGCGCGGAATGGGTCGAGAACACCAAGGAGACTTGGCAAGAACTTGTCGGTGGGGTCTCCCTGGCCTTGACCAATGCAGTGTCCGCTCTCCTGCAACAGCCCGAACCCGAGATGGCTGGCATGGCAGCCATGATGGAGCCTCTGATGCGGCAGGCGGCCGCCGGCATGCTCGCGACCCAGGTGGGGCAGGGCATCGGTGAGCTGGCCACCGATGTGCTCAGCGTGTCCGACCTCGGCTTTCCCCTCACCGTCACCCCGACAGTGGCCCTGCTCCCCACGAATGTGAACCGCTTTGCCTCCGGTCTCGATCTCCCCGTGGATGACGTCCGGCTCTATCTAGCGCTACGGGAGGCGGCCCGACAGCGTCTGTTCGCCGAGGTCGCCTGGCTCGGACCACAGATGCTCGCGCTGATAACGCACTACGCAACCCACATTCGGATCGACGCCGACTCCTTCGAGCAGGCCATCGAGTCTCAGCTCGCCAACGGATTGTCTCCGGAAAACTTGGCCGATCTGAGTGAAACCCTGACCGGGCGCCTCTTCCGTCCTGACCTGACCGCCGAGCAAAAGGAGATCCTCACTCGGCTCGAAACGCTGGTCGCTGCCGTAGAGGGATGGGTGGACGACGTGGTGTCCCAGGCCACCACCGGGATACTCCCCCTGGCAGACACCTTGCTGGAGGCTGCTCGCCGCCGTCGAGCGTCAGCCGGTCCAGCACAGGCTGCCCTGCGGTCACTGATGAATCTCGAGTTGCGGCCTCGCCGCATCCGCGATGCCGCCAACGCCTGGGCGGCGCTACGCACCGCTCGCGGGGTCGAGCAGCGTGATGCCGTCTGGGCCCATCCGGACCTGGTTCCCACGGCCGCCGATCTCGACGACCCCCTCAGCTTCGCCGAGCGGGGTGCCCAGGTCAGCACCAGTACCGACGACCTGGATGCGGCCCTGGCTCAGCTCCTAGACGAGGAGGGGGGCAGCTCGGAAGCCGATGAGGGCGCCTCGTAGCCGGTCGCACGATCACGGGCATCGGGCACGTCGGGTTGACCCTGTTGCGCCACGGCCGCTAGCGTGATCCTCACCAAGACCCCCGGTCCATCGGAATGCCCGCAGGGGAAGGCGGGCAGCGCGAAGGCCCGGGGGTCTTGCCCTATGGAGGACAGACCACGTCCCCTATGCTGAACGCGAGTCCTGCGGCCACCCGGCCCAGTTCTCTGATCTATCCTCAGGAGGGAAATTCGTGTCGAACGAGACCTACAGCGGCAGCTTCTACTGCGTGAAGTGCAAGGATCACCGGGAGGCCGAAGGTGCCGTCTCCGTGAACGAGAAGGGAACTCGCATCGCGAAGGCCAAGTGCCCGGTGTGCAGCACCAACCTCACCCGGTTCCTGCCGAAGAAGTAGTCCTGTAAAGCACGCTACAGGGGCGCCGGGGAATCTCCGGCGCCCCTGTAGCTTGTCGCAGCTGATCTTCTGTATTCGCGACCCCAGGTGAGCCCTCGGCAGCGCCGTTGACCCTCACCGATACCCCACATCGATTCCGGACCCCCGCCTAGCCCAGAACCCATTTGACGCCGGTCGTTACCACACATCTCAGCTGTGACAGCTACCAGCATGTCCGCAACAAGCACCAATGTCTTCCCAGTGTTGGCAAGGCCCCCAAACTCGGACATACTCTGCCTGAGATTGGGCAGGCTGAGCCCATGCGTACCCCACACACGGTGCTGTGGCACTACCCCGGCGTGCTACAGATCAGCAATGGTTCAGACCGCCCGCTGCTTATCGCCGATAGCCCGCCGCAAGGCGACGAGGTTGTGCGCCTGTTGTTGGCCGGTCGTGGCGTCTTTGAGATTCAGTCCAGACACCCGGCGGTATCCCTCACCTGGATCGACCGCGTGGCCAGCCATCTCGCGGCTGCCAAACTGCCGCACTCACTCCAATCCCCGAGGACGTGGCACGTCCTGTTGCATGGCAACTCTTCGGTGGCCAGCACCTGCGACTCGTTGTTGCGATCCCTGGGCGTGACGGTCCATCACAGTGATGAGACAGACCCGCTACCGCCACAAGTACCTGTGGGCACCAGCGCGATCCTCGCCACCAACAGGATCGAACCCGACCGGAACGTTGCGACCGAGTTGACCCAGCGGGGCATCCCCCACATAGTCGTGCGATCAGAACCGGAACGGACTGTCGTCGGCCCCTTTGTTCACGTGGGACACAGCCCCTGCCAGCGGTGCCTGGACCTGGTCCGGCGCGATCTCGACCACCGCTGGCCCTACGCGCTCGCTCAGCTATGCCGCATGGTAATAGAACCAGATGCAGCCCACACCGGCTGGGCGGCGGCGACGACCGTCGCTCAAGTGCGTGCCTGGCACCACCAAGCCACGCCCGATACGCTCGGGGCCACTATCGAGCTGGAGCACCACAGCCAGACCCTGAGGAGTCGGCGCTGGCAGCGCCATCCTGCATGCGCCTGCAACCAGCCGGCCAGCGAGCGCTCCCGCGCCTGACCTTGGTGTCCGCAGGGCGGCTCTGCGCACCTCCAGGCGCCGGACACGAGTCCGCAGGGGCAGGAGGACGCAGCGCCTTAGTCCGACGCCCCCGTGAGAGAGATATCGACCATGAGTTCAGTCGCGACATCCTCAAGGTCTATCCGCCGCGTCTCGAGGTCGGCATCGGCGGTCACTGCGGCGCTCAGGTGGGCCTCGAACAGCCGCCCACCGGCCATCGGAGCCTCCCTGGATGCCGTGGTGAGGTCGGCAATGCTGATCTGGTGATGGGCG
>JBKEBU010000024.1:0-2504 GCA_047973325.1 Propioniciclava sp.
GGGTCAGTGGCGCTCGGTGCCCGACTGGTTCAACAGCGTCTGCATGACGCGCGGCGCGTGGAACCGCCGCCGATACACCTGCTGATCCCAAGGGGCGAGGATGCCGTAGTCGACCAGGGAATCGATGATCTTCTTGGTTCCCGTGGGCGTGAGGCCCAGGTTCGTGGCGGCTTGAGTGGCGGTGAACGTTGGCTGCGCGACCGCGAAGTCGATGAGTCGTTGGGCATTGTCTCCGCGCGACCGCGTCGCCCGTAGCTGTTCCTTGAGTTCTCGTTGGACATCGACCAAGGCCACCATTCGGGCGCGGGTGCCTTCGGCAGAGGAGGCGATCCCGCGGGCGAAAAACGTGATCCAACGAGACCAATCTGCATCAGTAGAGACTGCGAGCAGGGCGTCGTAGTAGTCCGAACGCCGAGCTTCGAACCACGGTGAAACCGACAGCGTCGGTTCGGTGAGAATCCCCTGAGCCTGAAGATGCAGGATAATCAGGAGACGGCCCAGTCGACCGTTGCCGTCATGGAACGGGTGCAGGGCCTCGAACAGGTAGTGGCCCATGGCGGCGGCCACCACCGGATCGATCAGCTCTCGATGGTCAGCTTGCATCCACTCCAGGAGATCGCGCAGCCGAGATGTGAGGTCGGGTCCTGGGGGCGGTGGCACGTAGCGAGCCGCTTTGACCGGTAGCGCATCGACGGGTACCCCCGGGCGTCGCCCGACCACGACCTGGATGGGACGGACTTCTCCGGAGTGTTCTCGTTCCCCCGGAGTTCCCCGGAGGAGGAGTGCTTGCAGCTCAGCAAGCCATGAGACACTCCACCGTCGGCCGTCATCTCTCGTAGAGAAGGCCACTGCGGCGACGGTGAGATAGTTCAGTACCTCTCGAATGGAGGGGGTGGTGTCCTCATCTGCGTCGGCGGAGAGTACTCGTTCCAGTGGTTCATAGGTGCCCTCCAGCGCTGCGGTCGACTGGGCTTCCAGGCGTAGGGTGGTGTCCCTGAAAAGCTGCGGATTCGGCAGCCGCTGCGCGGTGGCGTCGAGCGCAGCAATGGAGCTCCGGGCCTCGGCAACTGCCCGATAGGCAGTGCCGTCGAGATCCGGACTGACGGGTCCCAGTGGGTCAGGGAGGAACGCATGGTGCTCCCACGGACGACCGTCAGTCAGCCCCACGATGGGGACCAAGGCCCCAGATGCGCCCTTTTGGAAGAGTTCGAGGTCCACAATGCAACGATAACGGACTTATGGAAGATTTCACCGGGGTGATTCGTCCATAGGGGCCATTCCGTTGCGTTGTGGAAGGGAGCCCGACGCGTTGGTTCAGAAGATCCGGTTGACTATGGAGGCCGGGGCTGCCAGCAGCTCCTCGATCTCGTCGTCGAGCATGACCAGGGTGATCGAGGCGCCGGCCATCTCCAGGCTGGTGCAGTACTCACCCACGTAGCTGCGAGCGATCTCGATGCCCTGGGCCTGGAGCTTCTTGGCCGCGATGCCGTAGAGCAGGTACAGCTCACTGATCGGCGTGCCGCCCAGGCCGTTGACCATGAGCGCCACCCGGTCACCGGAGGCGAATGGCAGGTCGGGCACGATGGCACCGAGCAGTTCGTCGACGATCTCGTCGGCGCTGACAAGCTTGGCGCGTCGCCGCCCCGGTTCGCCATGGATCCCGACGCCGACCTCCATCTCGTCGTCGCCCAGTTCGAACAGCGGCGACCCTTTGGCCGGCGGGGTGCAGGCGGTGAGCGCGATCCCCATGGTGCGGGTGGCGGCGTTGATCTTCTCGCCGACCCGGTAGACCTCGTCGATATCGGCACCTTGTTCGGACTTCGCGCCGACCCCCTTGATCACGAAGAAGTTCCCCGCCACCCCGCGGCGCCCCACCGTGTAGGTCGAATCCTGGACGGCGACGTCATCGTTGATGAACAAGGTCTTCACAGCGATCCCGTCGGCATCTGCCAGTTCGGCGGCCATGTCGAAGGCCATCCGGTCGCCGGTGTAGTTGTTCACCAGCAGCAGCACCCCCTTCTCGGAGGTGACCCGCTTGGCGGTCTCATAGACATAGTCGGCTGGCGGGGCGGCGAAGACGTCGCCGGGGCAGGCGGCGTCGAGCATGCCCGGACCGACAACCATCACATGGGCCGGCTCATGCCCGGAACCCGAACCCTGGACGATGCTCACCTTGGCGTCGCTCGGGGCGTCGGAGCGCATGATCAGGTTGTACTCGGGCACGTAGGTGATGGTGTCCGGGTTGGCCAGTGCGATGCCCTGGAGCATCTCGGGGACGAATTGCTTGGGGTCGTTGACGAACTTCTTCATGACTCTCCTTCGAGCGGTGTGGATGGGTTCGAGTGGTGTGGATGGGCTGGTTGGTGTCATGTGGGCCAGTTGCTGCTGAGTGCTTCCAGCAACACGGCGACGGCGGTGGCGCCGGCATCGACCGAACCGATGGACCGTTCGCCGGTGTAGGCGGCCCGCCCTCGCCTGGCCTGCAGCGATGCGGTGGCGTCGGC
>JBKEBU010000089.1:0-3027 GCA_047973325.1 Propioniciclava sp.
TCGACCTCCGAGAGAATGTGGCTGCTCAGCAGCACCGTGGCACCGCGCTGTTTTATCTTCGCCACTTCCTCCCGGAAGGCCGCCTCCATCAGGGGGTCCAGCCCGGAGGTGGGCTCGTCGAAGATGAACAACTCCGCATCGCTGGCCAGCGCGGCTACCAGCGCCACCTTCTGCCGGTTGCCCTTGGAGTAGGTGCGGCCCTTCTTGGACCGGTCGAGATCGAAGGTCTGGCAAAGTTCCTCAATCCGGGTGCGGTCCTCACTGCCGCGCAGCCGGGTGAGCAGGCTGATCGCCTCACCGCCGGTCAGGTTGGGCCACAGCTCCACGTCGCCGGGGATGTAGGCGATCCGGCGGTGCAATGCGACCGCATCGGCTCGCGGGTCCCCGCCCAGCAGGGTGACCTGTCCGGAGTCAGGCCGCAGCAGGCCCAGGAGCACCCGGATCGTGGTGGTCTTGCCGGCCCCGTTGGGGCCGAGGTAGCCGTGCACCTCGCCGGCGGTGATGGTGAGATTGAGCTGGTTGAGCGCGACGGTGCGCCCGAAGGTCTTGGTGAGATCGGTGATCTCGATGGCAGGCGTCATGGTGTGGTCCCTCCAGAGAGGCCGAAGGATGGTTGTCAGAGTGCGGTGCCCAGGAGCTGGCCGACGATACCTAGGGATGCGCTGATCAATGCTGCTCTGTGCGAGGACGTGCCAGGCGGAATGAACCGCAACCCCACATCTGGTAGATGTACTGGACGTCCATCACCAGATGTGGGGGAAGCGGATCGCCCGATCCGGTGCGCCACAGCCAGGGCATGATTGATCAGCGCATCCCTAGCTCTCGGCCAGGTGCCCCGACTGCTCCGGTGCCGGTGGCGGATCCGGATCGGCGATGAGCGCTGCGGCGATAGCCTGCCGCGTGAGGGTCAGCCAGGATTCATCGGCCAGCAGCCCGTGGGTCAACATCTCCACCGATGCCAAGGCGTAGCGGGCATACACGGTCGGGTCGGCGAGATCCTCGCCCCCCAACCGATGGGCGATCTGGGTGCCCAACATCGAGGCGCCGCAGCTGAAGGCGACCGCCACGGCTGCGGTGGCCTCCAGATCGGTGGTGTCCTTGACGGGCATCTGACCGGACGTGAAGTAGGTGGCGGTGAGGTCGCACAGCTGCCCGAACAGCCGGTCTGCACCGGGCCCGCCCTCGATGAGCGATGCGTTGAGGTAGCGGATGACCGTGTCCATCGCTGCCAACTGGGTGAACGGGTTGACCGACCCGGGATCTGCGAGTGCCTCGGATTCCGAGGCGGCCAGCTGTTCCAGGACCCGTTGGTCGCAGGCGGCCCGCAGGCCTTCCTTGCTCTCGAAGTGGTGGATGACCAGCGCCGGGGATACCCCGACGGCCTGCGCGACCGCTCGCACGGTGGTGCCACAGATACCGCGGTCCCCGAACAGGACGATGGCGGCTTCGCGAATGCGGGCCTCCGCTGTGAGATCGGCTGAATCCACGTTCAATATTCTGAACGCCCGTTCAGTTCGTCGTCAAGACCCGAGGAATGGTGATCCGCGCTCCCTCACGCCCGCCCCACCTCACCCACCCCAGTCGAGTCCGATGTCGAGGACCTGGGCACTGTGGGTGAGCCAGCCAACCGAGATCAGATCCACCCCGGCCTCAGCGATGGGAACCGCGGTGGTCGGCGTGATCCGGCCGGAGGCTTCGGTGGCCATGGATCCACCCACCAGAGCCACCGCCTCCTGGAGCGTCTCGGGCGTCATGTTGTCCAGCAGCACCGCGTCCACACCCAGTTCCAGGAGTTCACCGAGTTGATCCAGGCGGTCCACCTCCACCTCGATCTTCACCAGATGGCCGACGTGTTCCCGGGCGCGGGCGACCGCCTGAGCGATACCACCGGCGGCGGCCACATGGTTGTCCTTGATGAGGACGGCGTCGTCGAGGCCGAACCGGTGGTTGCCACCACCCCCGCAGACGACGGCATACTTCTGCAGGGCCCGCAGTCCAGGGATGGTCTTGCGGGTGTCGACGACCTGCGCGCTGGTGTGGGCGATGGCGTCGGCGATGCTCGCCGTTCCGGTGGCTACCCCGGAGAGGTGGCCGAGGAAGTTGAGCGCCACCCGTTCCCCGGTGAGCAGCCCCCGTACCGGGCCGACGGCACTGCCGATCACCTCACCCGCGGCGACCCGGGCACCGTCGGGAACCTCCAGGTGCACCTCGATGCGTGGATCGACGAGGCGCCAGGCCAGGTCCGCGCAGGCCGAACCGGACACGACGCCGGCCTCCCGGGCCACCAGCCGGACCGTGCCGCGCTGGTCGGCGGGAACGATGGCGTCGGTGGTGAGATCACCGGCCCGGCCGAGATCCTCCTGCAAGGCTGAGCGGACGAGCGGCTCGAGGATGAGTGTCGGCAGGGTTCTCATGGTGCTCCAGGTCTGCTCGGCTCACCAGTTGATGCCGGGCCTCGGGTGACAGATCGGGGAAGTCGGTGCGGTACTGGCCGCCGCGGGACTCCTCACGGTGCAACGCGGATCGGACCATCAGGTAGCCCACCAGACCGGCGTCATCGTTGAGGTGATTCCGGAGGGACCCCAACGCCTTGCGGAGTCGGGCAGCGTCGCGGAGCACGCCCGCCGATGTCGTGACGATCTCCCGGATCTGTTCGACCCGGGATTCCGGAGCGCTTGGCGGCACGTCACTGCAGCGCCGATCGGCCAGCGGCAGGCCGGTGTCGAGGTCCGGCCTGCCCTTGAGGTACCGGGCCACCCAGCGGGCACACACGACCGCCTCGAGTAACGAATTGCTGGCCAGCCGGTTGGCGCCGTGCAGGCCGGTGGATGCAACCTCACCGGCGGCGTACAGGCCGGGGACGGTGCTTCGTCCCTGTCGATCCACCAGGATGCCCCCCATGTGATAGTGGGCTGCCGGGCGGACAGGTAACAGGTCGGCCGCCGGGTCGAGGCCGGCCCGGTTGGCGGCGGCCGCGACGGCGGGGAACAGCGCTGCGAAGCGCTGCCCCGGTTTGTCGGTGGCGTC
>JBKEBU010000141.1:0-15749 GCA_047973325.1 Propioniciclava sp.
GGATGCCCTCCGCCCCTATTCCGCGGCCTGCCGAGGCTAGCGACCCTTGGTCGCTAGGGATGCGCTGATCAATCATGCCCTGGCTATGGCGCACCGGATCGGGCGAACCACGTCCCCCACACCTGGCGATGGACATCCAGTACACCCACCCAATGCGGGGTCGCGGTTCATCCCGCCCGGCACGTCCTCGCACAGGACAGCATTAATCAGCGCATCCCCAAGGATGCGCTGAGCAGTGTGCCGGTCAGGCCCACCAGGCACGCTGCCCTCGCATTTCGGGGCACAATGGTTTCGGGGCACAATGGCGAAGTGCTGCTTACTCTCACCCTCACCGGACCTCACGCCGACCGGTTGGGTTACCTGCTTCACAAGCATCCCGACCGGGTCCAGACCTTCTCCCTGGCGGTAGGGCAGGCGACGGTCTTCTATCCGGAGTCCACACCTGAGCGCAGCACGGCTGCGCTCCTGCTTGAGGTCGACCCGATCGGCATGGTGAAAAGAAGGGGTCGCAACGGGCTCACGCTCACTGACTATGTCACCGACCGGCCCTATGCTGCCTCCTCATTTTTCGCCGTCGCCCTGGGACGCGTCTTTTCGACGGCCCTCAACGGCCGCTGCGATGCTGCTCCCGATCTGCCGGCCGCAGACCTACCCTGGGAGATCCGGATCCCCGCGCTCCCGGCCGCCGCTCTGGGCGAAGGCTCCGGTGCCACCATGGTCCGGCGCTTGTTCGAGCCCTTGGGGTGGACCACCCAGCTGGGAGAGATTCCCTTCGGCCCGGAGGGCGCGTGGGGCGTGGCACCCTACGTCAACGCAACCCTGTCGGGCACCATGCGGCTGGCCGATGCGCTCAGCCACGTCTATGTGCTCCTGCCCGTCCTCGACGATGCCAAGCACTACTGGGTCGGTCCCGATGAGGTCACCAAACTGATCCGACGGGGAGGTGACTGGCTGGCCACCCACCCGGAGCAGGATCTGATCACCCGGCGTTATCTCCGGTCGCAACGCGACTACGTCGCCGATGCGACGGATCGGCTGTCCGCCCTTGAGGACAGCTCAGTCACAGCTGAAGAGCCACCCGACCCTGCGCTAGCTCCCCTGAAGGTGCAGCGCCGGTCTGCCGTGGTGGCAATCCTGCACGAGGTGGGCGCACACCGCGTCGTCGACCTCGGGTGTGGCGAGGGTTATGTTCTAGCCGCGTTGCTACCCGACCCCAGCATCACCGAACTCGTGGGTGCTGATGTCGCACCGCGCGCCCTCCAGCGAGCCGAACGGCGGTTGAACCTGGACCGGCTGCCCGACCAGCAACGCGCCAAACTCACCCTGCGGCAGTCCGCGGTGACCTACCGGGACGACCACATCACTGGATTCGACGCGATCCTTCTGGTGGAAGTGATCGAACACCTCGACCCTGACCGAATCGATGCGCTGGAGCGCAACCTCTTCGGCACCGCCCAGCCGCAACACCTCATCGTCACGACGCCCAATCGGGAGTACAACCAGGTCTACGGCATGGCTGAGCAGGAGCTGCGGCATCCCGACCATCGGTTCGAGTGGACCCGCGCCGAGTTTCAGGCCTGGGCCCACCGGGTGGGCGCTACCCACGGCTATGCCGTCGACATCCGGCCTGTGGGTGCAGCAGATCCCGACGCCGGCTCACCCACCCAACTGGCGCTGTTCTCCCGGGAGGTGTCCGCGTGACAGAGGCCGCTATGGAGATCCACGTGCCTGAACTCAGCCTGGTGGTGTTGATCGGCATTTCCAGCTCCGGGAAGTCCACCTTCGCTGACCGTGCCTTCGAGCCATTCGAGGTGGTCAGCTCCGACTACTGCCGGGCCGTCGTCAGCGGCGATGAGAACTCTCAGGAGGCCTCCGCGGACGCCTTCGACCTGCTGCACTACATCGTGGGAAAGCGGTTGGCTCGAGGGTTGCTCACCGTGGTCGATGCCACCAATGTCTCCCGGGAAGCCCGGGCCCAGCTGATCGCAGTAGCCCGTGCCCACGACGTGCTACCGGTTGCGATCGTGCTGGATACTCCCTTCGAGGTCGCCTTGGCCCGTCACCAGGCCCGGACGGACCGGCCCTTCGGCCCCGGGCCGCTCCGACGCCAATCACGCCAGTTGCTGAAATCACTGGGCCGCCTCGCGCGTGAGGGATTCCGCAGCGTGCACGTGCTGAGCAGCACCGCGGAGGCCGAGAATGCCGTTCTCGTCCGGAATCGGCTCTATTCCGATCACCGCGACGATCATGGCCCCTTCGACATCATCGGTGATGTCCACGGCTGCCTGCCAGAGTTGCTGAGCCTGCTGGATCGTCTCGGGTATCAGGTCAGCACCGATCAGGCTGGGCGGCCGGTCAACCTGAGCCACCCCGACGCTCGTCGCGCCGTGTTCGTGGGCGACCTCGTCGATCGTGGTCCTTCCTCAGTCGGGGTACTGCGCCTGGTGATGGGTGCGCACGAGGCCGGTCACGCCTTGGTGGTCCCGGGCAACCATGAAGCGAGGCTGATTCGCGCGCTGGATGGGCGTCAGGTCCGGCTGGCCCATGGGCTCGAGGGCACCTTAACCGAACTCGCCGATGAGTCCGAAGAGTTCCGGGTAGCGGCGCGGGAATGGTGTCGCAGCCTGGTCAGCCATCTGGTGCTGGATGGCGGCAATCTCATCGTCGCCCACGCCGGCCTAAAGGAGGCCTACCACGGACGGGCTTCTGGCCGAGTCCGCTCCTTCGCTCTCTACGGTGATACCACCGGCGAGACCGATGAGTACGGACTTCCAGTGCGCTATCCGTGGGCAGCGGAGTATCGGGGGAAGGCACTGGTCGCCTACGGGCACACCCCCACACCAACCCTGGAGTGGATCAACAACACCCTCTGCCTGGACACGGGCTGCGCTTTCGGCGGTCACCTGTCGGCACTGCGCTACCCCGAGCTGGAAACCGTTCAGGTGCCGGCCGCCGAGGTCTACTTCGAGGCCGTCAAACCCTTTCCACCCGCCGGGTCATCCCCTCACCGTCAGGGCGGTGACGAGTTGCGGCTCAGCGACGTCGTCGGACGACGGACCATCGAGACGGCCGCCATGGGTCGGCTCACGATCCCGGCGGACAGTGCCGCAGGTGCGCTCGAGGTGGTCAGCCGGTTCGCACTCCACCCTAGCCAGCTTCCTTATCTCCCTCCCACGATGTCGCCGGTTGCGGCTTCGCAGCGCGCGGATTACCTGGAGCACCCCGACGAGGCCTTCATCCAGTTCGCTCGGTGGGGTGTCGATCAGGTGATCTGTGAGGAAAAGCACATGGGCTCCCGCGCGGTCATCTACCTCACAGATCCGGAAGGAACGGACTCAGGCGCGGTCTACACCCGGACCGGACGGCCCTTCTTCGATGCCGATCTGACCCGGACCTTGCTGGCTCGGATTCGCCGCGCCGCTGAGCGCGCCGGCCTGCTCGCTGAGCTGGAGAGCGACTGGCTGCTGCTCGATGCCGAGTTGCTACCCTGGTCGGCGAAGTCCATGCCGCTGCTACGCGACCACTACGCTCCGGTCGGGGCTGCCGCTGAGCTGGCACTCCCCGCAGCGATCACGGCGCTCTCCATGGCCGCTGATCGGGGCCTGGATGTCGCCAGCCTGGCGCAGCGCACCGGCCATCGGCTCGCCAGCGCACGCGCCTACGATGCTGCCTGGCAGCGCTACGTCTGGCCGACCAGCGATCTCCAGGGCATCACCATCGCACCCTTCCAAGTACTCGCCGCCGAGGGCGCCAGCTTCGCCAACCGCAACCATCCCTGGCATCTGGCGATAGCGGATCGTCTGCATCAAGCCGATCCTGAGCTGTTCACTCCCACCCGGCGCCTGCTCGTCGATACGAAGGATCCACAATCCTGCGCTGCCGGAGTGCACTGGTGGGCTGAGCTTACTGAGGCTGGCGGTGAGGGGATGGTCGTCAAGCCGTGGGCCAATCTGTGCCGTACATCGAAAGGCCATCTGGTGCAGCCAGGGCTCAAGGTGCGCGGACGCGAGTACCTCCGGATCATCTACGGCCCCGACTACACCGAACCGCAGCACCTCGACCGGCTTCGCCAGCGCACCCTGAACCGCAAGCGAGCCCTCGCGCTGCGGGAATATGCCCTGGGGCTGGAAGCTCTGGATCGACTGATCGCCAAGCGGCCGCTCTGGCAGATCCATGAGGCAGTTTTCGCCGTTCTCGCTCTGGAATCCGAGCCGGTGGATCCGCGGTTGTAGTCCCAGCCAACCGGAGTAACGGTTGGTAACCCTATACTCAGGTTTATCGATATACTACTGCTGACAGCTACACTCAGAATCTCCCCCCACGTCCGAAGGAGCGACCGCTGAATACCGGCAATCACCAGGGAGCAGCCGGGCCCCGCCCAGCCCGCACCGCCATCATTGTCGGCGGCGGCATCGGTGGGCTCGCGGCAGCGATCGCCCTAGCACGCTCATCCTGGCGGGTCACCATCCTGGAACAGGCGCCGATCTACTGGGCCGGGGGTGCGGGGATCGTCATCACCGGCAATGGGGATCGGGCGCTCGCCGAGTTGGGTGTCGCCCAGGCTGTTGCCGACGCTTCGCATCCACTCCGGTTCACGGGAATCCGCGATGACGCCCAGCGCAGTCTGCTGGCCCCTCGAATCCCCTCCGCGGCCCGCGGGATCCATCGGCAGGCGCTGCATACGGCGCTCTTCGACACCGCCAGTCAGCTGGCCGAGCTACACATGGGCGCCCGGGTGACCAGCATCGACGTCGGCAGCCTGACCGACGATCTCGCCAGCGTCGCCTGGATGAGCGTATCGGGGCACTACACCATGCGGGCCGATCTCATCATCGGCGCGGATGGCGCCCGCAGTGAGTTGTGCTCGGGAGTTCGGCAGGGCGCCAGCCCTCGACACAGCGGCTATTCGGCCTGGCGCGGCGTGGTGGCCGACCGGGACATCGTCAACTCAGATTGGGCCATCGGCTGGGGTTCGCAGCTGGAGTTCAGCGCCGTTCGGATCAGCACCGATGCCGTGGCCTGGCATGCGCTGTACCCCACTCCGTCACTGTCTGCTGATCCGGGCGATCCGGAACAGATTCTGACCCGCCTAGCCGCCTGGCCCGACCCAGCCGCCCAGCTGGCGGCGACAACGGTGCCCCGGACACTGCTCCGCCATGACCTCACCCACCTCAACACGACCCCCACGTCGTTCTCCTCAGGACGGGCGGTACTGCTCGGGGATGCCGCTCATCCAGTGCTGCCCACTGCCAATCAGGGCGCCAACCTGGCCTTGGAGGATGCCACCACCCTGGGCAGATTGCTGCTCCCCAGGGGTGATCTTCAACCCGCGTTGGACGCCTATGACGCCCACCGGATCCCCCGCGCCCGCACGGTGCATCGGGTCGCGCATCGGCTGGCCGCCCTGGGGGCCGGATGCTCCGACGGGCTGGAGCGCAGCACCCGGGATCGGGCGCTCCGGGGTCGGCCCGGGCGGTTCCTGGAACGCTCCCTGCGGCAACTACCCGCCTGGAGCGGCGCTCCCGCCCTCACCGATCGGGTCCCATGGCGAGGGCTCCTACGCCGCTGACGCCCCTGGTGAGCGCCCCGTTGCTGTCCGCTGAGCGTCCGCACCCGGGCAGCACCTGCGGGGCACGCCACACTAGTGGGTGTGAGTTCCGCCATCACCGTGCTGACCGCACTCGGGATCCTGGCCTTCGCCTTGTCGGGGGCGCTGATGGCCGTCCGCAAACGGATGGACATCGTCGGCCTCTATGTACTGGCCGCCATCACCGCTGTCGGCGGTGGCCTCCTGCGCGACGTGCTGCTGGACGTACCGCCCACCGCACTACGGACCCCGTGGTGGTGGCTCTTGATCGGGATCGCCGCGGCCGCAGTCTTCTATTTCCAAGGTGCTATCGATAGGTTGCGGCGCGCCGTACTCATCACCGATGCTGTCGGCCTGGGAATCTTCTGCGCCACCTCGACCACGCTGGCGCTGAGCCGTGGCCTGGGACCGTTCGAAGCGGTGGTGATCGGCGTGACCGGTGGCGTCGCCGGCGGGGTGTTGCGTGATGTCCTGGCCGGGGAGATCCCCTCGGTCCTGCGACGCGATACCAAGCTCTACGCGCTGCCCGCGGTCTTCGGCTGCCTGTTGGTGGTGATCGGCGACGAGGTGGGCGCACGTGGCGACTGGCTCGCGGTGGCCGCTGGCGCAGCCATCGCGGTGGTGCGGATTCTGGCGCTGTGGCGTGGCTGGAGCGCGCCCGCGCCGCGCCACCACACCCCGAAGGCTGCCCGCTGATCACGCCGATTCCGGGTCAGTGCGTGACCAGATTCCGGATTCCGTTGCTCCGGGCCAGATCCTGAAATTCGGCCAACTGTGCTTTGCTGAGCATCTGCGGGTTCTCGTCGGTGTCGAAAACACAGACGACGCCGGGGAGCACGTCGTACTTGCCAGCCGCTAGCGGGTTGTAGTTGAGCAATTCGTAGCGCACCTCGGGATAGATGCCGGAGTGGAACCGGCAGGGTGACGTCCTCCAGCGATGCCCCTGCCCAGGCTGGGTAGATGTCCTCGCGGAACGGGCGGATGGTCTCAGCATCAACATTGAACTTGTCTTGCGGCCGGGTGGCCAGAGTGTCGATCTCCCGATCAATCCACGAGGCACCGGCTTCGGGACTGATCACCCCCGCCCGCATGGCAAGCCTCTCCAATCGAAGTAACCTAGTGTATCGATTTACTGGAGAGTGCGCCCTCACACGTCACGGGGTCAATGTCAGCCCCAGCTGCTCTGTGCGAGGATGTGCCATGCCAGATGAACCGCAATCCCGGCCCTGGTGCCCCTAAGTCTGTGGAGAGGGGTCAGGCGGTCGAGGCCCGGACAACCAACTCGCCCAGCACCATCTCCCGCTGCCAGGGTCGAGCGGGGTCCTGAATCCGCTCCGCCAAGAGTTGCGTCGCTCGCTCGGCCAGCCGCGCGGCATGGTGATCGACCGAGGTCACCGCGGGACGGACCTCACCCGCCACCGGCGTATTGTCGAAACTGGCCATGGCCACATCCTGGCCAGGTTCGCGGCCAGCATCGGCCAGCACGTGCAAGATCGACAGCAGGTGGGTGTCGTTGTACGCCACCACGCCGTCGATGTCGGGCGTCAGCGTCACCGCCAGCCCTGAGGCCCCCCCCAGCACCGGCCGGACCCGGCCGACCTCCAGCCCGGCCGTCAGCCCGGCGAGCCGATCCTCATACTGCACCGTCTGCTCGTCACCGACGAAGGCCACCTGTCGCACACCCTGCCCCTGGAGATGCTCTCCCAGCAGCCGCCCAGAAGCCGCATTGTCCACCCCGACGTAGTCCGACTCCATCTGGGGAACCTGACGCAACAGCTGCACCAGCGGCAGAGCGGCCGGTCCGGTGAGGCAGGCCAGGCCGGCGGCTGTGGACGACCCCGTGGGCAGCAGAATCAGGCCACCAACCATCTGTTCCACCAGCGACAGTGCAATCTGAGACTCCCGCTCCGGACTACCGAAGGAGAAGCCCAGAATCGGGCTCTTCCCCAGTTCACCAGCGGCCCGGTCGATGCCCATGGTGAGATCGGCGAAGAAAGGGTTCCGGATATCGGTAACCAGCAATCCCACCAGCGACGACCGGCCGTGCCGCACTGCGGTAGCGGCCCGGTTGTAGACGTAGCCCAGTTCGGCCATGGACGAACGCACTCGCTGTTTCGTGGTATCGCTGATCCGCGGGTGATCTGCCAGGACGAGCGAGACGGTGGTGCGGGAGACGCCGCTGGCCGCCGCAACATCACTGATAGTCGCGCGGCGCGTCCGCCGACGATCCGGATCCTGGTGCACTGTCGCACTCTACCGACAGCCTCGCTAGAAAGCCTCCGCCAGCAGCCGCAATGTCTGTTCGCGTGCCGGGGCAACATCAGCCGGGGTGCCTTGGAAGGCACCCGCCACCGGCTGCACCATCACCTCATCCACAGCAAAAGTGGTGGCCAGCTCCCGAATTCGTGCCACAGCAGTCTCGGGTGTTCCCACGATCCACGGTGCAGTGAGCTCAGGAATCATGGCCTGCTCGTGGGCCTGGAAACCGCGCTGTTCGGCCTCTTCCACCAGCGGTTGCGGCCCCAAAGTGCCACCCGTGCGGAGCGCGAGCATGCCAAGCAGGTTGGGCAGCATCAGCCGATCAGCCTCCGCCCGACTGGGAGCCACGACCGCGTTGACTGTTAAGAACGTACGTGGCTCGGGGTAGGCATCCGAGGGCCGATACTGCGAGCGATACCGGGTCAAGGCCTCGGCGGTCCCGCGCCCGGAGAAGTGGTGCGCGAACACATAGGGCAGCCCGTTCGCGGCCGCCAGGTCGGCGGAGTAGTCACTCGAACCCAGCAGCCACAACTCCGGCACCGAGGTTGCCATCGGGGTGGCGCGCAACGGATGCGTGCGCCCGCCCAGATCCAGACCCACCCCCGCGGGCGCCATCATGGCCACCACCTGCTCCACGTGGGCCGGGAACCGCGCCACCCTCTCTTCGCCGGATGCGCCGTTGCGCAGCGCCCAGCTGGTCACCGGATCGGTGCCTGGCGCCCGCCCGATCCCCAGGTCGATCCGCCCGGGGAAGGCGGCCTCGAGGAGCGCGAACTGCTCCGCGATCACCAGCGGCGCATGATTGGGCAACATGACGCCCCCCGATCCCACCCGGATCCGCTCGGTCACAGCAGCCAACATGGCGATGGTGACGGGTGGGTTGGTGGCGGCCACGGCTGGCACGTTGTGGTGCTCGGCTACCCAGTAGCGGTGATAGCCACAATCCTCAGCCACCCCGATCAGCGAACGCGCAGTCGCCAGGGCCGACGCGGTGGTCTGATCTGTGCGGACAGGGATGAGGTCCAAGACCGAGAGCGCAGGAGTAGTCACCTTCAGGCAACGGCCAGACGATGGGGACTTATTCCATCGGCTTCAGAGGTCGCCGGGCAATGCTTGCCCGCGCCTGACATTGGTGCCATCCGGTCCTGGTGGCATCCAGGTCCACAACTACAGTGGCGGTGTGACCTCCCCCAGACGGCACCGCGTGCTGGTCGTTGACGACGACGCTGTGGTGCGCGACGCCTACCGGATGTTCTTCGCCGCAGAGGACAGATTCACCCTCGTGGGCGAATCACCTGGCGGCCAAGCTGGTGTTGAGGACTACCGGCACCTTCGCCCCGACATCGTCTTGATGGACCTGAACATGCCCGACCTCTCGGGGATCGAGGCCACCCGGGAGATCACTGCTGACGACTGCCGTGCGTGTGTGGTAGCCATGACCACGTTCACCGCTCGCGAGTATGTTGTCGCCGCCCTGGAGGCTGGCGCCGCTGGGTACTTGGTCAAGGGCATCTCTGCTTCCCAATTGGCCGCCGGATTGCTGCAGGCCGCCGCCGGCGATATGCCGCTGTCAGCCATGGTGCGCCGCGAACTGGTAGCCACCGTGACCAGAAGTATCAAAGGCCCAGTCCCCGATGGGTCGAATACCCTGCCGCCTCGGGAACTGGAGCTGGTCCACCTCCTGGCAGCAGGCCTGACCAACCGGCAGATCGCCCGACGGATGCACCTTTCAGAAGGGACAATCAAGCAGTACGTGGCCCGGGTGGCCGACAAGCTCCAAGCCTCATCCCGAACCCAAATCCTCATCCGGGCGATTCAAGCTGGCCTGGTCGATCCATTCACGGTCACTGATCCGGCAGGATCCGACTGAAGCCGGGCGACGCAGGCGGTCCGCGGTAGCCGAGCCTCCATTCGCCACTGATCGCCCACCTGCTCGGCGCGAAACGTAGCATCTGTGAGCAACGCCCGCTCCCGGAGGCCACGCAGTCCATTCCCTGTGGAATCCGGATTCGCGATGACATCGACTGGCATCGGGTTGGTTATGGCGAACTGCACCGCATGACCGGCAATTTCGATGCGAATCGTGCACGCCGCCCCCGCCGGGGCATAACGGAGGATATTCGTGGCCCCCTCGCGCAACATGCGGGTGAGTGTGCGCGCGGTCGTAGCCTCACAGTCGTTGACATCGCCGATCAGCGTGAGTGCGACCGAACGCCCGGAACCTCGGAGTGCGTGGGCCACGACCTCGGCCGTAGCTGCAGGTGCATTCCATTGGCCCGCGGGCTCGGCCTCAGCCGGATAGTCCTGTCGGAGCAGGGCTACCAACGTTGTCAAGTCGGCTTGCGCCCCCTGATTCAACGCAATCAAAGACTTGACGGTTTCCCGGTGGGCCCGTGAATTATCCACAGTTGAACTCACCGAAGCACTTGCCTGCATCGACATCAGCGATAGCTGATACGCAACCACGTCATGCAATTCACTCGCCAGGTGTCGCCTCTCATCACTGCGGGCTGCCGCCTGTTCCTGTTTCAACTCGGCCAATCGCTGGCGTTGAGATCTCCGGGTGTGCCAGAAGAATGCGGTTGCATACCCGACGACAGCACCCAGCAACGGCAACGCCAGGATCGTCCCCATCCATGACAGGTCCCCGGTATGCCCGTACCAGAGAACAGTTCCGACAATCCACCCCACCAACACCGCAGCCAACCATCTCAGCCCGAGAAGGGCAGCCACGAATGCAGCGACCACCACTTGAGTGTGCAGGGGTTGCAGAGTGGAGGATGGGGCACTCAGCAACATCCCCACCGCAACGCTCAACATCACCGACATGCATCCGATCCGGGGCCACCACAGCATGAGGCCCACCCCAGCCAAGGTGCCCGCCCAGAGCGCAGACGGCACCCACGGTGCACCAGCCAAGGCTGCCTGGCCGCTGCTGGCCAGCAGCAGTAGTGCGGCCAGCAAGACTCCCATTCCCGACCATCGTGGCAGACCAATGTCCACCCACGTAGGCCTGAGTGCCCGCTGAGGCATCGCCACCGTTGCCCCAGAAATATCCACCCGCAGCCGGCAGGCATCGTTTTCCCAGGACATCCGAGTACCCGGATCAGCCAACTCGGCTCTCATCATGCACAGCCGCACCTCATCGGGTACCGACTCCACAGGAAGAGCGAACGAGAGTCCCAGCCCGTCCAATGCATGGTCCGCCGCTGCGCTGCCGGCCCTAAACTCAATGGTCCCCCCGGGTTCGGCGAGGTTCACGACCTCACCGCCCACCCGATGCGCTAGCTTGAGCAGGGGAATGGGCACAGCATCCTCGGCCCGGTCCTCCGCAACGGTACCGGCCACAGGATGGCCGTGCATCGTGAGCACTTCCTCAATCTCCTCCCACACTTCCCGAAGAGTCGTACGATCCTCGGCCTCGGGTTGCAGTGCGGTCACCAGCTGGCGCAGCCGCAGCAATGCTGATCTCATCTCGACGGCAACACTGTGCAGAACTCGTCCAGGTTGGGCGGGATCACAACCGGATTGGACTTGACGAAGCTGATTGCTACTCCGCTGAAATGACCCGGTCAGCACCCCCACAATCTCATCGGCCAGCACCGTGCGCTCCTCCGCCCGGATATCGGAGATGGACCGGCTGAGCTTCCGGATTCCAGCATCAGTCACTGCTTGTCGCCGAGCGACCCAACGGACCATCAGACCCACGACCACGGGTATCGACAACGTTCCAAGCATCGATATGGCAATCCCCATCGGGTGGATGCTCATCACTATGGCCGCGTATCCGACTAGAACGGTTGCCACAACCCAGGCCCGTTGCGTAACGACGACAGCAGTCGAACAGACAGCAACGGGAATCGCCCAAAACCCGGATTCATCATAGAATGGCACCGCTACCAACGGAAGCAGGCTGAGCCCGACCCCAATCAACGGCCGTGAGAGTGCAACCAGCGCCGCAGCTGATCCCACCAAGGCCACGATTCCTACCCCGAGTGTCGATATCACCGTCATGCTGGTCACCAGATCGAACAGCACAAAGGCCACCACGCAGGCATACACCACCGTCAGAGGCCGCAATGCGGCTCTGTTCTGTCCGGGCACGGAGGGGGGACCTGCCATCAGCGAGCCTTTCGTGCTTATATGGAAAGGCTACAGGCAGTCTGCCCCCTCGGGGCCATCACCGCTCTCGCCCCGCTCCTTCCTGACCGTTGTCGGCGATGACATCGCTTCGTGAGGTGAGTCCCACCACTCAGCACCACCACGACGCAATATAACAAATAAACCTATTCTGCGGTGCGGGGATTTGAATCGACACGGGGCTGACTATACCCACAAAACCCCAAAGGCACACGAGTGTCATCGCCATCGATACAAGCTTTCTCATGGTATCACTTCCGTTCCAAGGGATCGAACACCGACCGTCTGACCAGCATGGACTAGCGCCATTCACCCACGGATATCATGATGGCGAAGACACCAGCTACTAGCCGAAGGTTAACTTTCTAGGCAATCGACGATGCCGAAAGATGAAGGCGTGAGCAACCCAACTAGCCGATCTCGTCTTCTTGTGGCCGATGACGACCCAGCCGTCCGCGACGCTTACCGAAGGTTCCTCACCGACATGGATGGCTCTGCTCATCAGGAGTTCACCCTCGTTGGCGAGGCTCGCAATGGCGCTCAGGCCATCGAGTGCTATCGCAACTTACTCCCCGACATCGTGCTGATGGATCTCCACATGCCCGGCACCTCGGGAGTCGAGGCCACCGAACGTATCACCAGTGAATGGAGCGATGCTTGCGTCGTCGCACTCACCACCTTCGGCACCCGCGACTACATCGTCGCCGCCCTCCACGCTGGTGCCTCGGGCTATCTGTTGAAGGATTCAGGCGGGAAACACATTGTCGCGGGTATGCGTCTGGCCCTACGTGGAGATATGCCCCTGTCCAGCGCCGTACGACGTCAGTTAGTGTCGTCGGTCACCTCGAGCGATCCACCCCCCCAATTGCCGACAAACATCGGACTGACTCCTCGAGAAAGGGAACTGCTCTCTTGGCTGACCCATGGCCTCACCAACAATCAAATCGCTCGCAAAATGTACGTTTCCGAGGGATCAGTCAAACAATATATGTCACATATCGGAACGAAATTGAGAGTGAAATCCCGCACACAAATCCTCATCAGGGCCATCCAACTCAACATAGTAGACCCGCACACACTCCCGACGACCACCACCGGCGCCCGCTCGTAAATGCTGCTCTGCACGAGAATATGCTGAGCCAGATGAACCGCAACCACAGATCTGGTGGGTATCCTCGATGTTCATCACCAGATCTGGCGGAGGTGGATCACCCGATCCGATGCGCCACGGCCGGGATACTCTCGATCAACGTTCCCCTGGACACAATTCGTTGCAACCGTACGGGTCGCTCGACCGGGTCGGATTGAAACTCTAGGGCTGCGGCACCAGCGCATCAGTGGCACTATGTCGGGGTGACACGTGACCTTCGACACCCCTGGGGGCCGGACCCGCGCTCTGCCGCGATGACCGTTGCTGCCCTCACGATGACGTGGATCGCACTCAAGCTCGTGGCTATGTGGGGCTGGGTCTTTCTACCCGACGAATACGGCGATACCTACTACTACTTTCTCGTCGCTGAGGAACGGCTAGGCGCCGCAGCCTTTCCGGAATACCCCACCCCGGCGGCACTTCTACTGAACCTGCCCTACCTGCTCGGGGTCCATGACTACGAGAACTATCGGCTGGTGATCATGATAAGCATGACGGCCGCGGATGCCGCCTTCGCAGTCCTCCTGGGTCGGCTAGCCGGCCCCATCAGCGTCCTGGGATGGATGATTCTCACCACGGCACTGGGACAGGTAGCCCTGTTGCGCTTCGACATGTTACCCGCCGTCGTGGCCGCCGCCGCCCTCCTCCTAGCCATGAACAAGAGCAACCGGGCTTCGATGATTTTGGTGACCATCGGGGTAAGTCTCAAGGTCTGGCCGATAATCCTGATCCCCCTGCTGCTCATGGTCAGTACCCGACGAAAGCAGGCGTTGGCCTGGCTGGGCGGCAGCGGCCTGATCCTGCTCATCGGTGCCCTGCTCGCAGGCGGCTCCCAACGGTTGTGGTCACCCCTGATCTACCAGACCGAACGCGGGCTCCAGATAGAAGCCATCGCAGCGACGCCGAGCATGCGTGCCTGGGCTATCCAGCCCGGCTTTGCAGTTGCCTACTCCCCGTTCCGCGCCTATGAAGTCACCGGCCCCGGCGTCCCTGGCGCCTTGGCTGCGGTCACCGCCTTGACCATCGCCGCATTCATCGGCTGGATCGTCCTCGTGGTGTGGTGGATCCGCCGGGGCTCCCAACCAGCCGCGACCCCGTATCTAGCGATGACCGGAATCGGAGCCTTCTTGGTGACCTCCGCGGCCCTCAGTCCCCAGTATCTGCTGTGGATCGCGGCCCCCACCGCAGTTCTCTTGGGACTGCGCGTGGGAGCTGGGAGCGGACCGGCACCGTATCCGGCCCAGCTCACCTGGATGGGCGTGATAGTCATCTGCCTGCTCACCACAGCGATCTACCCGGTGAACTACGCCGGGCTGTTCGAGCTCAGCCCGACGACGCCTCGCGTCATCGCCTTGCTCACCTTGCGAAATATCCTGCTGGTGATCTTCGTCCTGTGGAGCGCAGCCGTCACCTGGGTACTCATAGGTGTCGGCGCACCCCCACGCCAGCGGCACCGCACCGACGCATCCGCACCAGATCCGGCCCGATCCGGACCCAGCGAGAAGCACACTCCAGCACGCCTCGAACCCGCACCCACTGCGCCCCACCCCGAGCCAGCCCCGACCCCAGTCCCCACCCGAGCGGAACCGATGCCCGGCGAGAGTGAACCCGAACCACCGCATCGGCCCGCCCGGGTAGCCATCGACCCGCAACCTCACGGGGGAGACTGACGTCGGTGTGTAGTCAGAGGCGTAGTTACACCCGTGTGATTTGTCCCCAGTTGTGCACAACCCTGTGGATAACTGCCCGGACTGGTGTCCTTCTCGGCTGCCGTGCGGCGTTCACGCCCACCACCATGGCCCCATGAAGTCCCTGACCGGTGAAGAGGTCCTGAGCAGCTTCATCAACGCCACCCCTGCCGAGTTGGAGCGGCTAGCGCCCCCATGGTGGCTCGATGCAGCACTCTGGGAGTCCCTGGATTATTTGGGCTGGGGAGATCCAGTAGTTCCACAGCGCAGCTATCTGGTAGCGGAAACCTCATTCGGGTTGACCGGAGTCGTGCTCCGGCTCCCGTCTCCGGGAAGCAGCGGTCGCCGGTCACTGTGCAATCTGTGTTTCACTCAACATCGTGGTCTGGGTGCGCTCCTCATGGTCGCCCGTCGTAGTGGCAAGGCGGGCCGTAATCACAACACCGTCGGCACCACCATCTGCGCCGACCTGGCTTGCTCGCTGTATGTGCGTGGTCTGCGCCGATCCATCGGCGGGGGTGCCCTCCCGGAGACTCTTGAGTCGCCAGGTCGGATTGAACGCCTGCGCCAGAATCTGGAGGATTTCCTGGGCCGCGTCTTGGTTGACTGAAGGGCCTACCCCCCCGGCAGCCAAGCCACCCCGACGTCACTGGCGTAGCTAGTAGCTTGTCGCAGCTGAGATGTGTGGTAGCGAGCGGCGTCAGGTGGGTTCTGGGCAAGACGGGGATCCGGAATCGATGCGGGGTATCGGTGAGGGTCCACGGCGTAGCCCAGGACTCACCTGGGGTCGCGAATACAAAAGACCAGCTGCGACAGGCTACTAGTTTGGCTGGCCGGGGATCGCAGAACGGTCACCGTGCGGGGGGGCTGCCACGGCGATGGCCAGCCCTGCGATCAACCCGGCCATTGCGCCCACGATCCCCAT
>JBKEBU010000015.1:0-1557 GCA_047973325.1 Propioniciclava sp.
TCCAGAACCTTCTTTGGACTAACTGAGACTTTTCCACCTAGCGAACCACCTACACCAAGTGCTACGCCAAATGACACGCTTACGGATACTTCGTCAAGTGACACCGATCCTGTTGCTCCACCCTTAATCCCGACACCGGCCCTTGCTTCCGCAGTTCCTCCCGCACCGACACCACCAATATCAACGGTTCCAGAACCACTAGCCCGGGCCCCTGCGAACCCCTCTCCACCAAGCTTTGCAGAAACACCATCCATGCCCAAGGAGACACTGCTGCCAAGACCGGCTTCAGCGCCGGCCATCGCATCCCCCTTAGCTGAAGCTCCAAGGTACTCGTTGCCAAATCGACCACCAGCCTGAGCCTCCAAGAGAGCGAGCCGACCTTGAACTGAAGCACTAGCCCTGTCGGGGCCGATTTCAGCACTAGCATCACCGGATATGGAGCCTGCGGCGATTCGTCCGTCCACCGTCGCGAGGCCACCAGGTGAACTCCAGGTCCCCGATCGCTCTGTGACGGCCTTACTGCCCGCCCACGCTGTACTTGCCCCTATACCTGCAATGAGATCGGCAATGCGTGCAGGAGATAACGCGGATCCGACACTCCCCGAGCCGCCGCCGCTCGAAGTACTGCGTTGTTGGTCGGCTTCGCGACGGAGTTGGTCACCGGCGTTGCGGAGGAACGCCTCGGCATCGGCAAGAGCTCTCGAGTGCACGGAGTCCCACTCAGAGCGGAATCGGTTGGCCGCGCCGCCGTGCCAGTGCGATGAGTACCACTGGCTGCGCAACGGACGGGCCATTCCCCCGATCCGAGTCCCGATCGATGCAAGGCGGCTTGCACCCGCCTCCAGATCCTCGATGTCTGCGCCTGTCATGTATGACACGTGTCGATCCAGTCTCGATGTAACGAGCTCGTCAATTATCAATCGACCGGTGTCGCCGTAGTAGAACCTGCTGTGGCCAATGTTCCCTTGTGCCTGAATGATGTTCTCAGCGCCGAAGCCCGGGGTCTCAGTAGAGAGGCCATGCGGACCGGTAGTTACCGAGGTCCCTGCAATCGGGCTGTTCAGACGGAAGTTGTCGAACCTAGGTACGGGGTCGAGAGCTCCAGGGGTGACAACACTCAGTCTCACCTCTGGACTTCCGAGCGACGCTCGGTCCTGCGACCCCATTCCCGGGCTACCCGCAACTACGACCTCCCGGACTGGCAGGCCCTGCTTCATCGCCTCACCAACTACCCGCGACCCATAGGAATGGGCTGTGACGGAAACCTTGTCCCTTGAAAAGCCCATGGACTCAAGATCAGCAACCAACCCACGTAGGTTCTCAGCACCGGCCTTCGCGGGTCCACCAAGGGCTGCATCAGCCGCGCGAGGTACGTCGTAATCTGCAAAGGACACGACAGCAATACGCTTGGAACTCTGTTCACCTGCTATCTGGTACAGCGACTGCGCCGCATCGTTTCCATCTCCACGATAGTTGTCTAGGTCTGTGGTCATGCCGGGAACATGGATGATCACTTCATCGGCAGTGGCAAGGTCTCCGTAAACCTGGATTATCCGT
>JBKEBU010000022.1:0-9176 GCA_047973325.1 Propioniciclava sp.
TCCCGATTCGTCAGGACCCGGTCGATGTCGTCCCCGACGTGGTCGCCCAGGTTGAGCGACGCATACGGTGCTGCCGAGGTGCCCCCGGATCGGTCAGAGAAGCCGGCCCGGACGCCGACGCCCAGGTCAACGCTGGTAATGGTGAGCTGTTCGGTGTTCATGTGAATCGCCCTCGCGTCGGTCGGGACGACCAGCTTCACGGTCCCGCCGGTCTGGGAATGAGTTTGATGCGCGAGCCTAGCGTGTCACGCGCGTGAGAATCGCGGCATGGGTGGATGCCCCGGCGGTCGAGTGGTTCCTGGTCAGCTTTCGGGTGGGTTGCCCCCGCGGATGACGCGCGCAGTCCTGACCTGCAGTCTTCTTGGGTCTCTGGGGCGGGCCGCGTCCTCGCGATGGGCTCAGCCGGGCGGCGATGGTCTCCGGTAGCGGGTGTGTTGGCGTGGCCGTTGGTGGGGGTCGACGCGTTGGGGTGGGATGACTTCGGGATGTCCGGTGCCGTGGCGCAGTCGGATGCGCCAGCGGTCGGCGGTGGGGTCGTGCCCGGGTTCGATGATGCCGTGGTGATGGGGGCAGACCAGGACGAGGTTGGTGATGGTGGTGGTGCCGCCGGCCCACCAGGGGGTGATGTGGTGGGCGTGGCAGGCTTCGGGGGGTTTGTCGCATCCGGGGAAGGCGCAGCCCTGGTCGCGTTGGTCGAGTCCGGCGCGGATGGTGGGAGTGACGAGCCGTTGACTGCGGCCGATGTCGAGGACTTCGGAGTTGGTGTTCATGATGACCGGGAGGATGTCGGCGTCGCAGAGCATGCGGCGTAGGGTTCCGGCGTCGAGTGGTTCTCCGGTGGCCAGGATGCTGCCGGTGAGGATGCCGGCATTGTGGGCGGCCTGTTGGAGTCGTTGGTGATCGAGGGTGATGACGATTCGGGGCCGGTCGCCGCCGTGTGATGGTGCGAGGGTGGTTTGTTGGTGGGCGGTAATCATGGCGAGCAGTCCGTCGGCTCGGTGCATGGCTGGTGTTAGGGGGTCTCGGTGGGGGTCGATCCGGTCGAGACCGCGTTGAGTCTGGGCGGCGTGGGCGTTGATGAGGCGTCGGAAGGGTTCTGCGTCGGCGACGGGTAGGCTGCCCCGGATCAGAATTGCTCCGTGATGGTCGGGGGTGAGGGTGAGGTAGCGGGAGCGCTGGGCGCGACGGTGCTCTTGCTCGAGCCGGATGGCTTCGCGTTCATCGGCGCCGTGGGGGTCGATGATCTCGACAAGGTGGGTGGTGAGTCGGCGGAGTTCGGTGGCGTTGTGGGTGGTGGCGTAGCCGATCATGGTGGTTTCGGCTTTGGTGAGGTGGGTGGTGGCCAGGTCATCGGGGAGCAGGTTGAGCACGTCGGCGATTGCGTCGGCCTGGCTGGTGAGGATGGTGCCGGAGGTGGCAGCCTCGGCGACGTGGCCGAATCTGTCGAGGTGTTCGCTGGTGGTGATGAGCCGGGCGGCGTCTCGGGGGGTGAGGTTGCGCCGTTGGGTGAGCCAGGTTCGGGTGGAGGTGCCGTGGGCGGTCCAGGCGGCTTCGGTTTTCTCGATGCTGGCTGCCAGGGTGGCTTGCCAGGCGTGGAGGCGGTTGAGGACGGTGACCGAGCGGTCCAGCAGGTTGAGGAGGTCGCGGTCGGTGTCGAGGCGGAGCCGGTCGGTGGTGAGCGCGTCGACGGCTTCGTCGATGGTGTCGAGGGCCTCGACATCGCTGCGCTGGTGGGGGAGGGCTTCCATACCTGCACGCTACGGGTCGGGTCTGACATTTAGCCTGACAATGGGTCCGTGGGCGGTCGAGCGTTCCGACCGGGACACGTGGCGATCCCTGGCATCTGAGTGGTCGCCCACGGGCTCGGTGTCTGGTCGAGCGGTGTCCCTGTTCGGGAACTTGGAGCCTGCCTTCGTGTGGGACTCCTGCTTAGGGATGCGCTGATTATTGCTGTCCTGTGCGAGGACGTGCCGGGCGGGATGAACCGCGACACCGCCTTGCGATCCATCAGCCTGTACACCAACCCTTATGACATCACCATCAGGCGCGGATTTCGAGCGACCAGGGTCTCGCTAGCTTCGATCCAAGGTGGGGATCAGCACCTCGCGATACAGCAGCAGCATGGAAGCTGCGACCGGGATCGCCAGCACCGCCCCGGCGATGCCAAACAGGAGTCCGCCGCTGAGGGCGGCCACCACGACGAGGGCCCCGGGCACGCTCACCGACTTGCTGAAGATCCGTGGTTGGTTCACGTAGGCATCGAACTGCATATAAACGATCAGGAACAGTGCAGCAGCGAGTCCCGTGGGGAACGAGACCGAGAAGGCGACGATGGAGACCAGGATGGTCGCGATCGTGGGCCCGATGATCGGGATAAACCAGCAGATCATCACCACGACGGCCAGGGCTAATGCCAATTCACTCAGCCCGATGATGGTGAAGTAGACGAAGCTTATAGTTCCGGCAAGCACCACCACGAGGAACAGCCCCCCGACATAGCCGCCGATTCTATCGAACATCTGATCGGCGAGGTACCTGGCTCGGGGGCGGCGGGATGCTGGGGCCAGCTCGTAGATTATTTTCTTGATCGCGGGCAAGGAGGCCAGGAAGTAGAGCGTCAGGATCACGGTGATGAAGACGTTGAAGAGCACATTGACCAGGGCCGCTCCGGCGCCGAGGATCCCCCCGAAGAACCCCTCGATCCATTGGCCGCTGGTGATGAGTGCGGTCGCCCTATCGATGATTTGGAAGCGAGCATCGATGTCGGCGAAGGCTGCATTCTGGCGAAGCTCGAGCAGATAGCCCGGCAAGTTCTGCACCAGGGCGTTTATCTGTTCGGTCATCACCGGGAGAACCGCCCACACGCCCAGGCTGACCAGCGCGATCAACACACCGGCGACGGCAACGACGGCCAGGCCACGCGGCGCGCCCCAGCGCTGTACCCGCTCGACCAGTGGATTGAGGCCTAGAGCTAGGAACAGCGCCAGTACGATCATGATGATCACCGACTGCAGGGCACCGATGGCCGCCACGATGGCGACTGCAATGAGCCCACCCAAGGTTGCGAAGAACCCGATCTGGAAGGGCGAACGTTCTAACAGGCTGGTGGGCGGTACCGGTTCCGGTATGTCTGCGGCCTCTGCCGGGGTGCCTTCTGGGGAGGTGATCACCGGCGTCGCAATCGGCTTGCGCAGGCCACGCCACCATCGGCGGAGCCCGACGCCCCCGGCGGGCGCGATCCCGCCTGGAGAAGGCACGACTGGAGGTTCAGTTAGCTCTGAGGGGGTTTCCCGCGAGGGGGAGAGGTCTGCTGCCCGAGTCTCGGGTTGAGGGTGATCCGGGGAGACCGACTCGTTCATGCCCGCCGGGACCGCTCGTGTGGCTTTCGGCCCTTCTTGGTCGAAGGTGATGCTTCCTCCTCAGCCGAGGCTGGGGGCGTCTCCGCGGATTCCAGCTTTGGATCGGCAACGTCGGCATCGATCCCGGCGGCCACCGCTTCATCTGCGGGGGTACGCAGGTCGGCGAGGGCTTGCAGTACTGGTCCG
Organism: Propioniciclava sp.; assembly: GCA_047973325.1. Classification (GTDB taxonomy): domain Bacteria; phylum Actinomycetota; class Actinomycetes; order Propionibacteriales; family Propionibacteriaceae; genus Propioniciclava. The sequence continues at coordinate 3,546 of JBKEBU010000022.1, forward strand.
GTTTGTTCATCCTCGGGAAACTCGCTCGCCGTCTCGGTGGCCATGCTGGATAGCTGTGCGAGTTGGGTGAGCAGGGCCTGTTTGCGTTGGCGCAGGATGGTGATGTCACTCTTGAGCTGGTCGCTTCGGGACTTAAGCTCGATGTCATTTTGGGCCAAACGCTCCTCGGCGGTAGCGCGGGCCTCATCGAGGATGGCACCGGCCTCGGTGTGGGCGGATGCCTTGATGTCTTCGGCTTGGGTATGCGCGGCCCGTTCCCGGGTGCGCAATTCCTCCGAGGCGGTCTCCAATGCCTGCAACCGTTCTGATGCAGCTACCCGGTTCGTTTCCACCGACGCACGGAGTTCTTCGAGCCTCTCTGCGTGTGCAGTGGCTATGTCGGTGAGCGATGAGGACCGCTCTTGTTCGAGTGCAGCCCGCATCGTAGCCACTTCCTCGGCGCCTTGTTGTCGCTGGGCTTCAATTTCAGCGAGGGCCGACTCCTTCATGGCGGCCACCTGGATCGCGGTGTCGGCGATGGTGGCGGCGTGATGCGCATCTGCCTGTTCGCGTAGCGCTGTGGATTCGGTACGAGCGGCCTCCAACTCGGCTGCGGTCTGTGCTTCTAGGTCGGTACGGAGGCCCTTGAGTGAAGTGATGCCCTCCTTACGGGCTGTCTCGCTCACCGTCGCCGCCTCGCGGCGAACTCGGTCGGCGGTGTCCTGGGATTCCTGGAGGATCTTGTCGGCACGTGACTGTGCTTGTTGGATCAAATCGGCAGCCTGGGCTTCGGCCACCTTGAGCAGGCTGGCTGTGTGGGCGCCGAGCCGGCTGTAGTCGGTGTCGTCGACGCGCAGACTGGCCGCGGTCAACTCGCGCTGGGCTTCGCGCATCTCATGTTTCGCGGCGGCCAGCTGTCGCTCCACATCGAGGATGTAGTCGTCTACGGCCTTTTTGTCGTAGCCCAGCATCGCGTTGGGGAAACCCCGCACCGCACTGGCCGTCTCGTCGAATAGGTCTAGCCCGTTCTGCTCCTGGGTCATGCTCCAACCTCCAGTCTGCGGTCCCCTCCTCTGATGCTAATGGGAGCGCAGTGCCAGAGCACGAAGCATCGCCATGAGCCCAGCATTTATGTTGGGGGTGTAATTGACAGACTACTAGCGCGACTGGGCTACTGGGGGGCGAAGAACCTGGTGTATCGCGGACTGATGATTCCGGCAGCAGCGGCCGCAGGCGGATTTGTAGCGGAGTGAGTGATGGGCGGCGCGTCGCGGCCATCTACGGCGTAGGCTAGGGCAGACTGTGGGCGACCGAATCCGCCGTCGACGCAACCAGACTTCCCCTGGAGGCTCTCATGGGTAAGTGGACCAGAACCGTAGTCTGGGCACTCATCATTATGTTCGCAATCTACTATCTCTACACCCGGCCGGAGGCAGCTGCGGATTTCGTAAAGATGGTCATCGGGATCTTCGATTCGATCGGACGCTTCTTCTCGCAACTGGCGAGGTAGCGATGGCTGGCCTATCCCGGTTCGTCTGGCCCGATGCGGCCCGCCGGATGCTGGTGGCAGAGGGGGAGTACATCGTCGACGAGGTGAGTCGGCATTGGGTCACTCGTCTGGTTCCCGCTCTTATAGTTTTGGGCGGAATTGTCGTCTTTCTTGCGATGCCCCTGCTGGGTAGCGGCTGGTGGCTAGGGATGTTCCTTGGTCTGGGGCTGGGCGCAGTGGGCTTTTGGCGAATCCATGAGGAGTTCATGGATCGCTTCGTGATTACCAACATGCGGGTCTTTCGGGTGCATGGCATCCTCGATCAGCATATGGCCACGATGCCGATCGTGCGGATCTTGGATATTTCCGTCCGGCAAACGGTTCTGGGGCAAATGCTTGGGTACGGGCACTTCGTCTTTGAATCCGCAGCGCAGGACCAAGGACTCAAACAGATAAGATTTGTCCCCAAGATTGAAGAACGCGATCTGACGATCCAGCGCGTGATTCAGCGAACCGGTCTGCGAGCCAGTGCCAACGTTCCCGGACTCAACTCAACCTAGGCTGGCCTCCTAGGACTGCATCGACCACGTGTTTGGCCTCCTGTTGCACGTGCTCAAGGTGCTCCGGACCCTGGAATGACTCGGCATAGATCTTATAAACGTCCTCGGTGCCGGAGGGCCTGGCGGCGAACCAAGCGTTTTGCGTGACCACCTTGAGCCCTCCAATCGGGGCGTCGTTGCCGGGTGCGCGGGTCAGCTTGGCTGTGATCGGCTCCCCGGCCAGCTCGGTCGCGGCCACATCCTCGGGGGCAAGGGCGGCCAGCTTGGCCTTCTGTTCCCGATCTGCCGGCGCGTCCACCCGGGCATAGGAGGTCTCGCCGAACTCGCCGGCGAGTTCACCGTACAGTTGGCTGGGAGTTTTCTGGGTGACTGCCAAAATCTCGCTGGCAAGCAGATCTAGCAGGATGCCGTCCTTGTCGGTGGTCCAAGTCTCACCGGTGTGGGTGAGGAAGGACGCCCCAGCGGATTCCTCACCGCCGAAACCGATACTGCCATCGCTCAGGCCGGGAACGAACCACTTGAAGCCAACGGGAACCTCGATCAGGCGGCGCCCGAGCTTGTCGGCTACCCGATTGATCATGGAACTGGAGACCAAAGTCTTGCCGATTGCGGTCTCGGGGGACCACTCGGGGCGATGCGTGAACAAGTATGAGATAGCAACGGCGAGGTAGTGGTTGGGGTTCATCAGACCGGCGTCGGGGGTGACAATGCCGTGGCGGTCGGCGTCGGCGTCGTTGCCGGTGGCCAGATCGTAGCGATCTCGGTTAGTGATGAGCGAGGCCATCGCATGCGGGCTGGAGCAGTCCATCCGGATCTTGCCGTCCCAGTCCAGGGTCATGAAGGGCCAGCGAGGATCGACTGCCGGATTGACAACGTGTAGCCCCAGATTGAGGTGTTCGGCGATGTAGTCCCAGTACTGAACCGCGGCGCCGCCCATCGGATCTGCGCCTAAGGACAGCCCAGCCCGGCGAATTGCCTCCAGATCAATGATGCTGCTGAGTGCGGCGCAGTAGGGAGTCCGATAGTCGTGTCGGTGCACATCGGCGGCGATGGCTGCGTAAGGGCGTCGAATGATGGAGCGGAAATCGCTGAGTAATTCATTGGCCCGACTGGCGATGGCCGAGGTGGCGTCGGAGTCGGCGGGGCCACCATGGGGCGGGTTGTACTTGAAGCCGCCGTCGGACGGCGGATTGTGCGAGGGTGTGACCACGATGCCGTCGGCCCTCGGGCCGGTGTGCTGGCGATTGTACTCGATTATGGCGCGCGACACCGCGGGAGTCGGGGTGTAGTCGGTGATCTCGGCTTCGGCGCGCACATCCACCCCGGCCGCATGCAGCACTTCGATGGCGGAGGTCCAGGCGGGCAAGGACAGGGCATGGGTGTCCTTGCCCAGAAACAGGGGTCCGGTGATGCCTTGTGCGGCCCGGTACTCGACAATGGCCTGGGTGGTGGCCACGATGTGTGCCTCATTGAAGGCAGTCTTCAGGCTGGAGCCTCGATGGCCGGAGGTTCCGAAGATCACCCGTTGATCCGGGTCGGATGCATCGGGGATTCGGTCGTAGTACGCGGCGATCAGCTCGTCGACGTCGACGAGATCTTCCGGGCGGGCCGGCTGTCCAGCGCGATCATTCAGCATGGCCCCATCATGCCGGTCCGTGGCCAACCATGCACCCGGGCGTTCCGACTACTGCGCGTTCTCGTTGCAGGCCGGGCGCAGATGACAGAATGTACCCATGACGTCTCTTCCGTTCGCCGGCGGCGCGATGGACCTATCCGCGCTCAAGCCAGCCCCCCCGGCACCGGCGGGTGCCTCGTGGGTCACCGACGCCGATGATCAGACCCTGGAACAACTGCTGGGATTGTCGGCGCAACACCCCCTGGTGGTTGAGTTCACCTCCCCGCAAGCCAAAGCCGAGCAGCTGAGTGCGGACCTGGCGGCGCTAGCCAATGAGGCGGCTGGCGCCTACCTGCACGTGCGCGTGAACGTCGACACCGCCCCGCGGATCGTGCAAGCCCTGCAGATCCAAGCGGTCCCCATGGTGGTGGGTGTCCTGGGTGGGCAGCTGGCACCACTGTTTCAGGGAACTGTCGACAAGGCTGCTGCCAAACAGGCAATCGACCAGCTACTCACCGTGGCCGCAAGCAATGGCGTCAGCGGTCGGGCACAGCCGGTCGCTGCCCCTGCCGGAGATGAGCCCGCCGGTCCGGATCCGCGCTTCGAGGCTGCCGATGCGGCGCTCGCCGCCGGCAACTTCGACCAGGCGGTGGCCGAGTTCGACAGGCTGTTGGAGTCGAACCCAGCAGATACCGAAGCGTCTGCGGGCCGGGCACAAGCTGCGCTACTCAGTCGGCTACAGGGTAGCGATGCCGATGCCCTGCGCGCCCGAGTTGAGGCAGATCCGGAGGACTCCGAAGCCCAGTTGGCGTTGGCAGACCTGGAGCTGGCTGGGGGAGATGCGGCGGCTGCTTTTGGTCGCGTTCTTGAGTTGATCCGAGCTACGGTCGGCGACCAGCGGGAGACCGCGCGGGTGCGGCTGCTGGAGCTGTTCGAGACTGTGGGTCCTACAGACCCGGTAGTGCTGAAAGCGCGGCGGGAACTCGCCACTGCCTTGTTCTGAACCAGCGGAGAATTTCGGATCGCCCTGCCTGACGGTTCTCGGTTCGCTTCCGAAAGCTCGGCTGGAGAGCTCATTGATTGGCAACTCCCACGCAAGTATCGCCTGGGGATGTTGGCTGGCGGAGAGCCACGGGCAAGCAAAGTTGCGTCCTCATCAGAGTGCTCACTGTGGTGCAATAATCATGGGGGAACCGGCCGCGAATAGTGAGGAGTTCCCATGAGGGCCAGAGCCCGGGCGTGATGCGGCTGCTGGTGGTTCCCGACAGTATGTGCGGGGGCAGGGCAGCATTCAGGCCACGTATGCCATGCTCATTGCCCAGGGGCAGAGAGAACTATTCGGGAAGTTCGTTGCTGGCATGCCGACACCCGAGAACGCGGCCCTACTGATGTGATCTTGAGTTTTATGGTGTCGGCGACGTTCGGCAAGGTGGCGGTAGAGGGCCGTGATGTGACGACGGTGTCCGAGGGTGAGCGGGATCAACTTCGGGGTTCCTTGTTTGGAATTGTTCTGCAGTTTCCTCGCTTGTTCCATGATGTCACCGCCCTTCGTAATGTGGAGATCGCTGCTATTGATCGGAATCCGCAGCGTTGGCGTGATCTTCTTGGGTCGGTGGGGTTGTCGGCGTTGGCGAATACTCGGGCTGGGGTGTTGTCGGGTGGGGAGCAGCAGCGGTTGTCGTTGGCGCGGGCGTTGGTCAATGATCCGGTGGTGGTTGTTGCTGATGAGCCGTCTTCGGGTCTTGATGATGAGAATGCGGGGCACTTGGTTGGGTTGTTTTGGATTGGACTGTCCCCCTCTGGTTGATCCAGGACGAGTGAGAGTCTTGTGGCTCGCGTGGTGGGCCGGAAGGCTCAATAGTGGCCACGAGGGAGAAGCACACGCCTGAGGAGGTGGTCCGCAAGCTTGCGCAGGCTGACAAGATTGTGAACGAAGGTCACGACGTCGCAGGCGTGTGTCGTGAGCTGCGGGTCTCTGAGCAGACGTA
>JBKEBU010000110.1:0-12171 GCA_047973325.1 Propioniciclava sp.
CAGCTGCGACAGGCTACTAGTTTGGCTGGCCGGGGATCGCAGAACGGTCACCGTGCGGGGGGGCTGCCACGGCGATGGCCAGCCCTGCGATCAACCCGGCCATTGCGCCCACGATCCCCATAGTCCGGGATTCGCTCAGGAGAATGCCTAGGAGTGCACCCACCAGGATCCCGGCCACGACCGCTATGACCACGATGAGATCAGGGGTGCCCCTCGTTCGGCGCTTCGCCTCAGCGTGGGGAGTGGACACTCTGACAGTCTAAGGGTGGTCGTCCCAACGCAACTAGTTGCCAAAAGTTCACTGCTACTGGTACGAAAGTATGATTTGGCCCTGGACAGCTGGAGCCTGCTCGGAAACGCGGTAGGGGGAGAGAATGGCCACCATGACCAGCGACGCACGGATCACTCTGGCCGTCGTGGATGACGACTCCATCGTGCGCTCAGCGCTAGCCACCTACCTCACCACCGGGGGCTTTACCGTGGTCCACCAGGTTGCCAATGGCGAAGAAGCGGTCCGAGCGATTGCAGATGAGCCAGTCGATGTGGTTCTCATGGATGTGCGCATGCCCCGAATGGATGGCATCCAGGCGACCAGCATCTTGCGACGACGGGTCCCCTCAGCGCGGGTGATAATCATCACCTCTTTCGACGACGACGATGCGTTGCGCAACGCCATCCGGGCTGGTGCCAGCGGCTTCCTGCTCAAAGACACCTCCCCCGCAGGAATCGTGCAAGCAGTTCGTACCGTCATGCAGGGGGCCGCGGCTGTCTCACCGGGCCCGTTGGCCAGGCTCGTGCAGCGGACCCCAGCCCGCCAGCCGTCCACCACTCCCGGTGACATCGGGCTCAGCCCCCGGGAGTCGGGGATTCTCCGACTGCTCTGTGACGCCCAGACGAATACTGAAATCGCCACCAGCCTGGAGCTCTCCGAATCCACTGTGAAGTCACATGTGTCGGCCATCATGACCAAGCTGGACGTTTCCTCCCGGCTCAAGGCCGTCGTGCGGGCCTATGAACTTGGCCTGGTCACGAGACATCTCTGACCGGAGCGGGCGGAGTATGACGTGGCGGGAATCCAGCAAACTCGGGGCCACACATACGCCGGTGTTTGAGCGGGTTTGATCTATTTGCCAAGATATACTTGTGGAGTCCCAGGAGGAACCTCCCGCGGCGTCCTTCGCGGGAGTATTGAGCAACGCGATTCAGCGGCGTGGGCTCTCCTTGGAACGCATTCGTGCTCGGCTGGAAACCGCGGGGGTTCCCGTGAGCATCGCCACGTTGAGCTACTGGCAGTCCGGGCGTTCCCTCCCGACCCGCTCCCGGTCGTACCACACGCTGGTGGAGTTGGAGCGAGTTCTCGATCTCGATTCAGGTCACCTGACCCGCTACACCCATACCTCAGACGGCCGTCGTCGCCGGGCGCTCTTCCCGTGGGAAACGGTCCTGCCAGTCCGCGAGGTTGCTACCGAAATCGTCAACGATCTCGGCATTGACATGCGGGGACAGCTGACCCGGGTCACCATGCAAGATCGGTTGGTCATCCGATCCAACCGGACCGAGCAGACCCAGATCAGCACCCTGCTGTGGCGGGCCGAGCGCACCGGCCTGCACCGCTGGCCGTTGGTCGTTCAGCAGGACGCCGATGTCGGCGGGCTCGTCCCCTCGGTAGAAGCCCTGTGCGGCTGCCAGATGGGGGAGACCATCGAGGTCCCCGAACGCAATCTGCTCGTTGCGGAGATGCTGGCTCCCCGACCGCTCCAGCGGGGGGAGTATTTTCTGGCGGCTTATCGGACAGATTTCGCCGATACTCAAACTCCCTCCTACCGGATGGCACGTGCGGCGACCGACCCCGTGCGATCCATCAGTCTGGTAGTCCAATTTCATGAGCAGGCTTTGCCCAGCAAAGTCACCTACGCCTATCAGGCATCCCTGCAGGGGACGGCCGAATCGCCGGTACCGCTCGAGGTCGTCAACAACGAGGTTCAGGTCACCCAGGTCGACACACCTCCGGGCGTACATTCTGTGGTGTGGGAGTGGGACTGAGCACCATCGAGGAGTTGACGGGTGCGCTCTACGCGGGGCGGCCCGAGGACTTCATCCGTGACCGGAACGCCGCCATCGCCGCTGCCAAGGCCGCCGGTGATGGAGCCACGGCCACCGCGCTCAAGGCGCTCCGCCGCCCGACGGTGGCGGCGTGGTATGTCAACGTAGCCGCGCGGGATGCGTTGGTCTCCTTCCATGAGTGGCTGGCCCTCGGCCGCGATCTGCGGGCCGCGCTCCCCGCCGGGGATCTCGAACGGGTGCGAGCCCTGGCAGCTCAGCGGACTCCCCTGGAGAACCGCGTTATCACGGATCTACGGGTCCACCTGGAAACCCGAGGGATCGTGGTGAAGCCCACCGCGCTGGCTGACGTTCGCACCACGCTCCGCGCAGCCCTATCCAGCGACGAGGCAGCCGACATCGTCAGCGGTGGTCGCCTCACCCACACACTGACCTATGCAGGTTTCGGCGATGTCACCCTGCCCACCCCACCCCCAGCCGATGCTGCCGCCGCCGAACCCGCCCCAGCCCCCGGCGAGCAGGGGTCCGATGCGGCAGGACTCGCCCAGGAGCAGGCACGCGCCGCCGCAGATACGGCCGTGCGACAGGCGGCCGAGGATCTTGAGCGCTGCGAGGCCGCCACCACCGAGTGTGATCGCGCCCTCGCCGATCTCGACGCCCGGATCGCCACGCTCACCGATCGCCTGCAGACGGCCACGGCATCGCGCATCGCGCAACGAAATCAGCGCCAGCGGGCATCCCAGCAGCTTCGTGCGGCCCGGCAGCGCTGGGAGCTGGCAACCCGCAATCGGGAGCGCATCCGAACCGAGTAGCCCTAAGGAAGCGCTGATCAATCATGCCCTGGCTGTGGCGCACCGGATCGGGCGAACCACGTCCCCCACATCTGGCGATGGACATCCCAGTACACCCACCAGATCTGGGGTCGCGGTTCATCCCGCCCGGCACGTCCTCGCACAGAGCAGCATTAATCAGCGCATCCCTAAGGATGCGCTGATCGCCACCGTTACCCCCGCTTTCTGATCGCAGCCGGAGTATCGCTGGAAAGCGTCTAGGGTTGACGTGCATGACTGTGCTGCGCATCCGCTCAGCGTGGTGAGTAGAGAGGACCCCCATGACCAAGCCCGTCGTCGACGCGGCCATCTGGTCGACCATCCGTGCCGAAGCGGCCCACACCGCGTCCCGGGAACCATGCCTAGGCGGATTCCTGCATGAGACGATTCTGCGGCACGCAAGTTTGCGGGACGCGCTGGCGGCCCTATTGGCGCACAAGCTTTCCAATGCGATGATGCCCTCGCTCAACCTGCTTGACCTGATTCACGAGGCCTTTCACGGCGATCCCTACATTGAGGAATCAGTGCTGGCCGATCTTCAGGCCATCATCAGCCGGGACCCGGCTACCCGGGGCTACAGCCAACCGCTGCTGTACTACAAGGGCTTCCATGCGGTGCAGAGTTTTCGGGTCGCCCACCACTTCTGGGTCACTGATAGGCAGGCGTTGGCCTTCTTCCTGCAAAGCCGGATATCGGAGGTCTTCGCCGTCGATATCCACCCGGGTGCCAGAATCGGGCACGGCGTGATGTTCGACCATGCCACCAGCGTGGTGATCGGCGAGACTGCGGTGATTGAGGACGATTTCTCCATGCTGCATGAGGTCACTTTGGGCGGCACCGGGAAGGTGGGGGGTGATCGACATCCCAAGGTGGGCCGCGGGGTCATGATCGGCGCTGGCGCCAAGGTCCTGGGAAATATCCGAGTAGGCGAGGGCGCCAAGATCGGTGCGGGCAGCGTCGTGCTGGAGGACGTTCCCCCGCATTCAACTGTCGCCGGGGTTCCCGCCACACTGGTGAGCTTTCCCGCCGAGGCCTTTCCGGCTCTCGAAATGGACCAGCGGTTCGAGTGCGAGGTTGACGTTGAGGTCGAGGTGGGGCCGGAGCCACCAGCAGACTCCCAGCCGCGCCAGGACTAGTCCTAGAGAACGCCGTTCACGCCCCCCAGCCGGCTTGGGTACCGCCCACGCGTTCAGCCACTATCTGCTCCCGGTACCCAGATTCCCGGTAGGCGGTCATCGGATCGCCCGGCAGACCGCGGGATTCCCGCCAGCGCGCCAGATCAGCCCGCACATCAGTGGCAAACGCATCGGTGAAAAGCGCATTGGCCGCTAGCACATCGCAGTCACGCTGGGCCTGGCTTAGTGCCTCCCGGTCCACGAGCAGGGCCCGCGCCAGCATTTCCTGGACGTTGAGCACGCTGCGGATCTGGCCCGGGATCTTGTCCTCGATGTTGTGGCATTGATCGAGCATGAACACCACCCCGGAGTCTGGCTCTAGCGCCCCTCCGCGCACACACTCATACATGATCCGGAACAGCTGGTAAGGGTCGGCTGCCCCCACGATCAGGTCGTCGTCGGCATAGAACCGGCTGTTGAAGTCGAAGGACCCCAACCGTCCCTGGCGGAGCAGCTGGGCGACGATGAACTCGATATTGGTGCCGGGCGCATGGTGCCCGGTATCGAGGCAGACCCGCGCCTTCTCGCCCAGTGCGAGGCAGTGCACCAGGGATGTGCCCCAGTCGGGAACGTCGGTGTGGTAGAACGCGGGCTCGAAGAATTTGTATTCCAGCACCAGCCGCTGATCGTCGCCGAGGCGTTCGTAGATAGCGGCCAAGGCCTCCGCGAGCCGGTCCTGCCGAGCCCGGATATCGTCCTGTCCGGGGTAGTTGGTTCCATCGGCAAGCCAGATCTTAAGGTCGGTGACGCCGGTCGCGCCCATGATGTCAATGCACCGGTAGTGGGCATCGATGGCGGCCTGGCGCACCGCCGGATCGGGTGCGCACAGGGAGCCGAACTTGTACTGGTCCTCCTGGAAGGTATTGGAGTTCACCGTGCCCAGGCGGACGCCATGCTCGAGGGCGAACTGGGAAAGTTCGTTCCAGTCATCCACGGTGTCCCACGGGATATGCAGCGCCACTGCTGGCGCCAGGCCGGTCAGCTCATGCACTTTGGCCGCGTCGGCGATCTTCTCGAAGGGGTTCCGCGGCGTACCCGGCGTGGTGAAGACCTTGAACCGGGTGCCAGAGTTCCCATAGGCCCAGCTGGGCACCTCTATCTGCAGTGTGGCCAGGGTGGCTAGCGTGGCGTCATCGAGGGACATGATCGGGCTCCTGGTGGTGTGGTGAACAACTGCTAACAATCCCATGATCGCCAGGGTTGAGCGTTGCGTTGTCGACCCGCATCATCACCCCTCCTTGGATGCATGAAACGATTCATGCGAGCGTACGCGCCCGCTCGGCCACCGTCAACCCCCGCCCCAGTAGACCCGTTCGCTTCTCGGAGCGGCCGGGCCGGCCGAACTCAGAATCCGATATGGGAGGATGACGAGGTGATCGGAGGTCGCATTCGCAGTCTGCGCACCGAGTTGGGCATGACGGCGCAGCAGCTAGCCCATAAGGCCGAACTCTCCCCGGCCCAGATCAGCCAGATTGAGCGCGGATCCAGCGACCCCAGTCTGGAGTCCCTGCGCCGGATCGCGCGAGCTCTCGGGAAGCCCCTGTTCGATCTCTTCGCTGACACCGCTACCAGCGGCGTCCGGGTAGTCCGCGAGCCGGATCGGGTGATACTGCGCTCGCCACGCAGCGGGATCTCCTATGCCCGAGTTTCCCCCGGCAGCGGCCGGTTGGAAGTGCTCATCGGAGACCTGTCCCCCGGCAGCACCTCCAGCGAGCAGCCGTGGGCACACCCACCGAGCGAAGAGTGCATCCTGGTGATCGCGGGCGAACTGATAGTCGAGGTCGAGGGCACTGAACATCAGCTCTCCTCCGGAGACAGCGCCTACTACGAGTCTGCTCGCCCACATCGGTATCTGAATCGCGGCAACACCATCACCAGATTCTTGATCTCGGTCTCGCCACCGAGTTACTAAGACACGCTTCTATGATTCACAGGTTGTCAATCCCCTTGTGCGGCGAGGTGACGATAGAGTTCGCGGGCGTATCGCGAGTGTTGTCGGCGCGGTCGGCGTGCCCGAATGGGGTCGCGCAGCAGACGAGATTCCACGGATCCAGGCCAAGCCCTGTCCCGGCGCTTGCGTCTACTGTCCCGCGCCTGAGGTTGGACCTTGGTGGTGCGGAGATCGAAGGCGATCTAGGACGAATCAGTGAGGGCGACACCTCGTTCTGCAGCGAAGCAGCTCACGGGGCACCTCTCACTCGGGGCGCGTCAGGACGTTGAGAAACTCGTGGTTGACGAAGAGACGTTCCCGGCCCACTCCGCCGAGATACTTCACTTCTATTGAAGCTGGGTTCGTTTTAGCTTAATTTTGGAGACGTGTGCGCCCCCGCGCACCGCCGCATCAGCCACCATGCGGCCTGGCTGGACGAAGGAGTCCTCGTGACCTCAGATCACCATCGGCCCCCCGAGCCGCTCACCTTCCGGATCGGGCTTGTCGGAGCCTTCATCCCCCCGCTCGTGTTCATCGTCGCAACCGTCGCCTTCTTCGTGATCTTCCGCGCGTTCGACATGAACGCGCTGACCGCAGCCGCACTCGTGGGACTGTTCCTGGCGGCACCCTTCGCCCATGGCTACCAGAATTTCTGGGATGCGGTGTTCCATGGGGTTGCCCAGAAGACCGCGGTGACCCTGATAATGCTGCTCCTCGCCGTGGGCGTCATCGGGGCCCTGATCAAGTCCACCGGCCTGTCGGAAGGATTCGTCTGGCTGTCGTTGACGACGGGCGTGCGGGGCGGCCTCTTCATCGCCATCACCTTCCTCGCGGTCAGTGCCATCGCAGCCTCCACCGGCTCGTCACTCGGCACGATGTTCACGGTATTCCCGATCTTCTATCCGGCCGGGGTGACCGTGGGCGCGGACCCGGTTCTCCTGGCCGGAGCGCTGCTGTCGGGCGCACTGCTAGGCGACAACATCGCCCCCATCTCGGACTCCACCATCATTTCGTCGGCCACCCAGCGTTACCGCACCAAGGACGGCACCGCCGAGGTGGCCGGAGTGGTGAGCAGCCGGCTGCGCTATTCCCTTACCGCTGCCAGTATCGCGTTCGTGCTTTTCCTCGCCATCGGCAGCGCGGTCTCGCCAGGCAGCGCCGCCACCGAGGGCATCTCGGCAGCAGACTTCTCACCTCAAGGTTTGTGGATGCTGCTCGCCGTCGCGGCCTTGATCGCCACGGCGATGCTCACCCGTGACATATTCAAGGCCGTGACGGCCGGGATCGTGGTCGGTATTGTCGTCGGTCTGGCCGCCGGGGTGCTCGAACCCGCGGGCATCGTCGGCGTCGAGGGCGATGCGATCACTGGGTTCTTTGTTGCTGGGGTCACCGGCATCATTCCCATCGTCGGCCTCAATGTAGCCGTCTTCGCGATGCTGGGCGTCCTCGACAGCGCCGGAGTCCTCGACCGGCTGGTGAACGGAATCGTCGCCAGCGGGTGGGTAACCACCCCGCGGCGGGCCGAACTGGCCATCGGTGGCGGCATCCTCGCCACCACCACCCTGTTCGCGAGCGTGAATGGCCCCTCCATGTTGGTCTTCGGCCCGATCGCGGACAGGATCGGCGCTCAAGTCGGCCTGCATCCCTACCGGCGCGCCAATGTGATGGACTGTTTCGCGCTGGGATTGGGTAGCGTCATCCCCGTCGTCAGCTCCTTCCTCTTCATCGCCAGCCTGCTCACTGCAGACCAAGGACCAGCCCCGGCCCTCGGCCCGCTGGATATCTTCACCGGCACCTTGTATCCGCTGGCCCTCACCCTGGTTATTCTCACCGCCGTGATCACCGGGTGGGGACGCCGCTATGAGGGCCCCGGAGGGAGTGTTGAACGCGATCCGGCCCAGGTCCCGGCGTCGCTCAGCCACTGAAAACCCGAACCCGAGGAGGTCACCATGGATACCATCCCATCGCTCACCCCCGCACAATTCCGCCAGCAATTCCCAGCTCTCGAGGGGGCGCCGCATTTCGCCAGTTGTAGCCAGGGCGCCCTCTCGGACAGGTTGGCCCACACCCTGCAGCGGATGGCCGCCGGACTGATAGATGAACAGGCCCCGTGGGGAGCCTGGGTGACCAAGGTGGAGGAGTACCGAACCCTCGCGGGTCGCTTTCTCGGCGTCGACGGCGAGCACATTGCCGTCCTCTCCTGCGCCTCCGAAGGCGCCTTCCAGGCCGTCTCATCGCTCGATTGGAGCGGGCCCCGGAATCGTCTGGTCACCTCCAACCTGGAGTTCCCCTCGGTGGGGAACGTCTGGCGCGCCCAGCACGATCCGATCGAGGTGGTCAACGTCGACGGAAGCGAGGCCGCGCTGCACGCAGATTCCTGGATCGAACGTATAGACGAGCGCACCAAGCTGGTGTCGATCCCCTTGGTGAGCTACCTCAACGGCACCCGGCCGGAGATCGCCCAGGTCACCGCTCACGCTCATGCCATGGGCGCGAAGGTCTTCGTCGACGCCTACCAAGCTGCTGGCGTCTTTCCGTTCACCGTCGATGATCTGGACTGCGACTTCCTGGTCACCGGGAATCTCAAATACTTGTGTGGCCTTCCGGGGATCGCGCTGCTCTATGTGCGCGACTGCGTCGACGTTGAGCGGACCGCGCAGCTCACAGGCTGGTTTGGGCGGGTGGCCCCGTTTGCCTTCGACCCCCAGACAGTGGACTACCCAGCGAACGCCAGGCGCTTTGAGGTGGGCACCCATCCGATCCCTTCAGCCTATGCCGGGGTCGCCGGTTTCGAGACGATCGCCCAGATTGATCCGCATGTCGCCTGGCAGCAGGTCAGCTATCTTCGCGAGCGGTTGGCCACCGAACTGAGCACCCTCGGCTACGTCCTGGACTACCCCGCCGACCCCGCCCACCGCGGCCCACAGGTCGCCATCCTGGAGCCAGATCCCGATGCCCTTGCGGCCCGCCTGTCCGAGCGCCGGATCGGCACCTCACCGCGCGGGCAGCGGCTTCGGCTGGCATTGCATGCCTATTCCGACGATAGTGACCTCGACGCCTTGGTAGCTGCATTGCGCAAGCTACGCTAGCCCTCGCGACCAGTTGCGGAAGCCCCGCGCTTCACCTCCACCTTGGTCGGATCGACGGGTTAGAGTGCTTCCGCACGTACATGAGGGAGAAGTATCACGATGGGTTCCGTCATCGACATCACCGACGCCACCTTTGCCGCCGAAGTGCTGGGTTCCGACAAGCCAGTACTGGTGGACTATTGGGCTGATTGGTGTGCCCCCTGCAAGCAGCTCGCTCCTATCCTGGAGGAGTTGGCGACCGAGTACGGCGACAAGATCACCTTCGCCAAGGTCGACACCAATGCCAACCCCCAGGCGCCAGCCCAGCAAGGGATCATGTCCCTGCCCACCTTGCAGCTGATAGTCAACGGTGATGTGGTGACCTCGCTAACTGGAGCAAAATCCAAGAACTCGCTGATCCGCGCCCTGGAGGACTACCTCTGAGGTATGCCGCTGCTCCTTCGTGAGCAGATCTCACCCGGTTCTGGAGCAGCTCTCCCCGGGTCGACCGGGCCAATCTTTGCGACTACGGCGGTTTCGCCGAAGCGCGCCCGTATAGCTACTAGACTCGCGGGGGCATTCTGACCGCCCATCCAGTTACCGGCCGAAGGAGGGGACGTTGTTCGGGGACCCCACGCATAGCGCCGTCAATGGCCTACTGAGCCAACTCCACGAAGGCGCCCGGCCCCTGGTGGTCTCCCATGCTGGCGTCGCCGTGGGCAGTACTCCCCCCAACACCATCGCCGCCGTCCAGGCCGCCCGGCTCTCCGGAGCCGACCTGGTCAAGATCGATGTGTCCAGTTCAGTGGACAACATTTTTTACGCCTTCCATGACGGCTTTGAGGAGGAGCATCTGGGCGAGACCCGCAACCTGCAAGCCCTCACCGCCGCCGAGATCGGGCGCCTGACCTATCACTGGAAGGACCGGCCCGGGCATCGGGCCCCAGTGGAGCGGCTGGCAACCCTGCTGACAGCATTCCGCCAAGAACGACTGGTCTTCGCCTTGGACCGCTCCTGGTGGCGCTGGCCGACGCTGCTCCGGGTGCTGGATGGGCTGCAGATGGTCGAGCAACTGCTGGTCAAAGTTCCTAGCTGGGAGCGTGCCGCCATCGAGACCCTGCGCCAGCACAAGACCCCCTACCCCACCTTGGCGATCTGCTCCACTCCGCAGGAGCTGAGCGCGCTGCCGTTAAAGGATCGTGGCGTCAACCTGGTGGGGGTGGAACTCATTGCTCACGACAACGAAAGCCCCTGGCTTGATCCGGCGATAATCGAGGGGATCCAGCGCTCCGGCCTGATGGTCTGGGTGAACTCAGAGACCCTCACCACCGGGATTTCACTGTTCGGCGACTACGACGACGCCACCTGCGTGGCCGACGGCCCGGCCGCCGCCTGGTCAACGCTCCTGGAGCTCGGTGTGGACGCCATCCAGACCGAACTGCCCTGGCTACTGCACGACTATCGCAGCAACCAGGCTAGGGAAGCCTAACCGCGATACCGGATCTCGACCCGGCGGTTTTCAGCCCGGGCTGCCGGATCATCCTTGCCGCCCCTCTTCTCCGGTTTCAGCGGTTTGGTCTCGCCGAATCCCTCAATGTCGAGACTCAGATCAGGGCGAACCTTCTGGATCTCGGCAGCGGCAGCTTTGGCCCGCCGCTCCGACAGGTCCTGATTGTATTCATCGGATCCAATGCCATCGGTATGGCCGTGCACCAGCACCTCGGCACCCTGCGGAATCGGCTTGAGAAGTTCCGGCAGCTTCTCCACAGCCTTCGGCTTCACCTCATCGCTGTCGAAGGCAAACATCACGTCACTACTGATATCGATGACTTTTTCCTCGCCATCTTGGCGCTGCCCCACCAGGTCCCGGATCGGCAATTCAATGTCGTTCACCATCGGCTTCAGCAGACGCACACTCTTGGTCACCGTGTTGGCATCGACGGCCGGAAGTCTGTCGATCCAATCGGCCCACGCCGCCGGAGCCCCCAGAATCAGAATCAATGCGGCCGCCGCAACTGCGGACAGGCCACGACTATTCTGCCGTTGCCAGGTCACGGAACCGTGATCCCTGTCAGCGGCGGCAGGCCCTCGGAGAGGAGGATATCCACGGTCGTGGCCCCCTCGGGGTAGGCCCATCCCGCGTGGATGTACATCGGCTGGTCGACCATCGCCTCCGTTGTCGACGAGTTCGAAGCGATCTCCTGGATCGATTGATACTCTCGCAGCCCGGTGGCATCAATCAGGCTAGGAGCCCAACTGGCCCCCAGGATCTCGTGAAGGCTCAACTCCTCACTGGACGTTCCGGTCGTGGTCAACCGGAAGACGCCGTAGAGCAGCTTGTCCCGGCGTTCCAGCCGCACCAGATCGACAGAAACGGTGTCCAGCCGTTCCTCGCCCGAGTACGCGGCGCTGACCGAAGCGATGGCGGGTGTCTCGTCATTGAGATCGATGTCTACATCTTCGCCACCCACGGGATTCGATGTCGTCCCGTCAGCGGCAGTCGTCGGTGCTGGGGCATTGGCAGTCTGTGCCGGGGCGCTGCCGGTCTGTTGCGGTGCCGGGTCACCGGGGAGGCGGAGCAGCGAGCATCCGGTCAAGGCGAGGGTAAGTGCCAGGCTAAATGCGGCCAGGGTGAGTGAGCGACGCAAGGGAAGGACCTTTCCAGCGGGAGTGAGCGAGGTGAGTCTACCCGGCACCCGGCGATCCGGGGCGAACTTAGCCTGGATCCGTGGAATCTCGTCTGCCGCGCGACCCCATGCGGGCTCGCTGGCTGCGCCGACCCCGCTCACGCTACGCCCGGTAGCGCTTCGCGAGGATCGCCTTGCCATCCCACCCGTCTGGTGCCGCTCACTGCACCGACCTTCCACGGATCGAGGCTGAGCCCGAATCCACCGATTCCCGTTGGGCTGCGCCGTTGACCCTCACCGACACCCCGCATCGATTCCGGATCCCCGTCTTGCCCAGAACCCACCTGACGCCGCTCGGTACCACACATCTCAGCTGCGACAAGCTACTAGCTAGCTGCGCTTGTACAATGACCGCCAAACCACGCGAATAGGAGTGTCTCACCGATGGACCGCCGCCCAACGTCCAACGTGTCGGTCGAT
>JBKEBU010000112.1:0-44863 GCA_047973325.1 Propioniciclava sp.
GAGTGGTGCCGCCGGGTGTGGTGGCGCCAGGTGTGCTGCTGCCACCGGGAGTGGTGCCACCGGGAGTGGTGGCGCCAGGTGTGCTGCCGCCGCCGGGAGTGGTGGCGCAGGGTGTGCTGCTGCCGCCGGGGGTGGTGGCGCCGGGTGTGGTGGCTGTGCCTGGGGCCGGAGTGGTACCGGCGGTGGTGCCCGGGGCCGGGGTGGCGGTGCCGGTGGTCGGGGTCCATCCGGCGTAGAGGGTCACGCTGGCCGTGATGCGTGCCGAGAAGCTGTAAGCAACAGTCGTCTGAGCGTTCGTGTACCAGCCAGTGAAAATGTACCCGGGACGAGCCGGGATGGCTGGGATGGCCAGTGCGCTGCCATCGTTGACCACGGTGCTGGGGACGGTGGAGCCGCCATTGGAATTGAAATTCACAGTGTGCGAGCCGCTGCAGGACACCCGAACCGTGTAGCCATTCCAGGAGGTGGTTCCGTTGCTCCCGGGAGTGTTCGACGTTGTCCTTTTGCACGGGAACGTGGCAATGAGGTCGTTGATGTTCTGTGAGTTTCCGAGGTTGGCTAGCAGCCGAGACAGGGTTTCCCGCAGCGCCGGATCAATCTGGCCAGTGACCTGGCCACCGGTGATGGTCGGTGCGCCGCCGGTGAACTGAACCGTCGTCTGGCCGGGATTGCCAGCGAACGCATTCACGGCCAGTCGCTGAACCTGTTCACCAACGGTGATGTTCGTCAGATCGTTGTTGCCGAAGGCTCCGGCCTCAATCGTCGTGACCTGGCTGGGGATGGTGACCTGACGGAGGTCGTTGTTGGCAAGTGCGCCTGCACCGATGGTGGTAACCGCCTGAGGCAGGTTCACCTGGCTGAGGTTGTTGTTGGCGAGGGCGCCAGCCGCGATCTTGGTGATGCTTTGCGGCAACTCAACCTTGGTGAGGCCTTGTCCCAGGAGGGCACCTTCTGCGAGGCCGGTCACCTGGAGCTGCTTGCTGCCAAGGTTGACCGTCGCCGGGATCTTCAACGCCGTGCCGGCGCTGCCATCGTAGCCAGTGACCATGGCACCGAGTAACGGCTTAGCCTTCAGGGCACTGAACAGGATCCCGCCGATCTTCCCGGTGGTAAAGGTAGCGTGTGCGGGGGTGATATTGGCGGCTAATCCCGCCGTCGTCAGTAACACGGTCAAACCCATGGCACAGAGGCCACGGATGCGTGTTCGGGGGGGCACAGTGACGGACACTAAAATCTCTCCTTGATTGTCGCTGGGGCGGCAAGACCCCTAGTAACTAGGGCATTGAATACTTCCGAAGGCCAATGGCCTTTCCCCCAACACGGAGAGTAGACGCTTCGTAGCGTAGCAGCCGATTGCGCCGACGGACTAGGTGATATGTCCTGAGACGAGACCCGGATGCAGGTTGACGGAAGCGTGGTCCTGGGGTAAAAGGGGTAGCCATTGAGGTGGCGACCCGATTCGTCAACGGCTGTCGGGGATATTCCGGGCGGACGACTCTCTTCTTGTGTGTGATTCCATGCGGCGACCCGCAGCCACGCTGCTGTAGAGGCGGATTATGTCCGCTGACTGCCGTTCGATAGTCCATTGGGCAGCGAGCTCTCGCGAGTGCTGAGCCACTCGAGACCGGACCGCGGGATCCTCGATGGCGCGGAGCACCTCACCGATCTGACGGGCCAAGGACTCTGGAGTGGGGCGGGCAATGACGCCATTGACCCCCTCATCCAGGACCAGAGTGAGCTCGGGATCACAACTCACCAAGGGCAGTCCGGCGTGAGCCGCCTCGTGCAGGACCAGCGCCTGGGTGTCGGTGGTGGAGGGGAAAGCAAAGACATCGGCCGACGCATAGTAGGGCTGCAGGTCCTCGCGCGGTACCTGGCCTACCAGGGAAACGCCCTGGTGCCGGGCTCGTCTGAGTTTTTGCTCCAGCCGACCCCCGACACGCCAGTCGCCGACGATCATCAACTCAGCCTGCGGCAACTCCTCCCGGACCCACGTGAAGGCCTTGAGCAGCAGTGAGATGTTCTTCTCCGGTGCGATCCGGCCGGCGTAGAGAATGCGAGTGCCAGAGCTGCGCGGGAGTGCGGCCCCTTCCGGGAGAGGGTTGACCCCATTCGGGACGACCTGGATTCTGGCATCTGGGGCTAGCTCCTGGCAGCGGATCGCCGTCTTTCCGGAGGGGGTGGTCACGAGGTCGGCGGCCTCCAGCATGTCCCGGGCGGCTCGGAGTAGATTGCGGCGAGAGATATTGCTCCGTCCCCAGGACCGAGGGGCGATGAGGTCCCGCATGTCATCGATGATGGCCGATCGGCTGGGGCCGTTCGTTATAACCTTCAGAGCGCGGTAGAACGCGTCAGCAAACGGCGTGACCAGCGCATAGTGATCGGCGTAGGCCTCGAAATCTGTATGCCAGGTCACCATCAGGGGGATGGAGAGCCGATCGGCCGCCCACATGCCCAAGAGGCCAACGGGACCGAGACCGTGGACGTGAATTATGTCTGGGCGATCCTGAGCCAGCCTGGTGAGAGCCGCTTCGAAACCCCGTCCGCTCGCGATGGCCATGGGAAGTCCGGGGAGGAACTTGATGCTCGGCAGCCTGAGTTCGCGTCGATGCGGATGACTCGCATGGGGACTGTGACCATGGCATTGGGGTGCCACCACCTGCACCTGATGGCCGTGTCGGAGCAACTCACCCTCTAAGAAGTGGACGGCGTAGAGCAGGCCGCTGGGGCTGGGGCCGTAGTTATCGGTGAACAGTGAAACCCGCAACGGATTGGTCGAGCCGGTGCCGTTCGGGCTGGCGGCCTGGTCCGCTGCCGTCCCAGATGTGGCCGCTGGTCGCGAAACGGTTGGAGTGTCGGCCACCACTCCAGTGTAGGAGCCGCGGTGAGGGCCCGTCGTCCCTTCTGGCGAAGAGCAGCCCGACCGGTCAGGACAGTAGAGCAGAGAGGACCCGCACCCCGAGCTCGCGGACCGGCAGGATCGGAACCTTGACCGGTGCAGCGTCCTGGCCGGCAGCAGCCATGGCGGCGGAATAGCCGGCGCAGTCGAGAATCACCAGGTCAGAGGTGGTGCTCAGTGTGGCGATGGCGGCGGCGATGGTCTCCTGGGTGTCGGTATAGGGGCTTGCCGATGCCGTGGCGGATAGCCCACGCTCGGTATCCGGTGCCCAGCGCTCATGTGCGAGCGCCTCCTGCTCCGGCAGCGGACACAACACCCCGAGGCGCCCCTCCGGGTAGCCCGTCAAGAGACCGCGCACCGCAGCGTGTGCCAGTGGCTCCAGAAAGAACAGCGGCTTGCTGTGGGGTAAATCCGGAAAGTGGCTTGAGCAGATGACCAGGGTGGCATCGGCTCCAGCGGCCTCTCCGCGAGCGATGGCTTGGGTGACCAGCGGATCGGCGACGGTGTGGGAGAAGATGGCGGTGGTCCCGTCTCGCAGCTTTGAGGTGAGGATTCCGGTAGCCCCCGGTGGTGGCGTGAGTGCTCGGATCTCCTCGGGGGAGAGCTGATCCAAGGCGCCGTTTTCCATGAAGGAGACCTGGGGCAGGATCGTGGCCAACTCCGGGGTGATATCGGGCCGAGGTGCTTGCCCGATGGTGACGATACTGAGAGTTTTCATCAGGCTCCTCATGCGTCCTCGGTGGCCGGGCCACCCTCCCCCGGGGTTTGCAGATGGGTCAGGGGCCCGTAGAGCCGTTGCAGGTGGCTCCATTCGGTCTGATCATGAAAGTTCAACCAACCGTCACCAAATCCCTTGGCGACCTCGATGCTGTAGCGAGCGGCCAATTCAATATCGTATTCATGGCTGGCGCCGGTGGCCGAGCCCGCCACGGCCGTGACGGCGGTCAAGGCGACTCCCACAACGGGTGCCGTGGTGGCGGTGGTGGGTTGCAGAATTGAGTTGATGTGGTAGAGGCCGTTCGAGTAGGGCGTGATGTCTTGAATGGATAGGGGGAATACCTGGGCCGGGATGCCGCAGACGGTTTCATACATGGCCACCAAATCTGGTGAAACGGGCAGAATATAGCCTTCCTTGGTGGTATTGGATATCGCGATTCCACGATGATTGATTATCTTGTTACCTTTGGTGGTGTCAATGGATACGATGGCCTCCATGTCGGAGCTTAATTCGTATTCATTGGCTTGGTCCATGCTGATCGGGGAGTCCATGAAGGGAACCGGTTCATGGGGCCGGGTGGGGGCATTGGGGCAGATGTGCGTACCGATGATGACGTCACCGGGGAGGGTGTCCCCCCGGGTGGACATATCCAGCAATTTGGCTGCTGCCGCCAGGGCGGCGGTGGCGCCGTCGCCGTCAGATACGTAGCCGATTCGTTCGGGCCGGGCGCCAATGCCGCCTAGTCGTCCGACAATTCCGAGGGTTCGAGCCGTTCCGCCCACGCTGCGTCCGCGGGTGCCCGGGACCCGCACCTGGATGAAGTCGGTGTGTCCCTTGGGTCCCTCGGCGCGCGCCACCGAGATGTTATCCCGAACACCGGGAGCAATCTGGGTCAAGTAGTCAGCCACCCGGGCGCCGTCGACATTCGGATCATCGAGCAGGTCGAGCATGTCGAGAACTTGGCGGAGCATGATGTGGCCTTTCAGTCGGGATGACTAGTATTTCGGTTGGGTGCGGCTTATGTTAATCCACCACCATGGTAACGAAATGACCACAATCCGAGGAAGGGCTGGCCTCAAGGCCGAGAATAGACCAAAATGCCCCCCTGTGAGGTTGCTGCTGTTGTCCAACTCCGCTGCCCCGGGGCGCGGATACCTCGAGCATGCCGCGGATGCGTTGGCGTGGGCTCTGGCTGGGGCGAAGCGCGTCGTGTTTGTGCCCTTTGCCCTGGCCGACCATGCTGCCTATACCGCGACGGTGGCGGGAACCCTGACGCGCTTCGGGGTGGAGGTCACCGGTCTGCACACCGGTCCAGAGCGGTCGCTTATCGAGAGCGCGGATGCCATCTTCATCGGTGGTGGCAACACCTTCCGGCTCGTCGACGCCCTCTATCGGCGGGACCTGATCGACCCCATCCGGGCCGCAGTGGTCAGCGGGGTTACCTACCTAGGCTCCTCGGCCGGAACCAACGTGGCAACTCCCAGCCTCAAGACGACCAATGACATGCCTATCGTGCAGCCGCCGTCGTTCGACACCTTGGGCTTGGTGCCCTTTCAGATAAATCCCCACTACCTCGACCCCGATCCAGACTCGTCTCACCAGGGTGAGACTCGGGACGAACGCATCCTTCAGTTCCATGAGGAGAACGCCACGCCGGTGCTCGCTATGCGTGAGGGGACCTGGCTCCGACGGGAGGCCGACTCCTTGAGTCTCGAAGGTCTGCATGCTGGCGCCCGGCTCTACCGGGCCGGCCAGGCGACCCAGGAGCTCCCCACCCCAACCCGGCTAGATGAGTTGCTGCGGCAGCCGTCGGTGAGCTGAGGCGATGAGCGCATGGGGGGAGTTCGGGACATGATCGAAGCGCCGGTGGAACGAAGGAGGGGCGTCACGTGCCCTATGTGGTGAGGCGATTGCTGTCGATGGTGCCGGCGTTGTTGGGGGTGGTGCTTGCCATTTTCTTGCTGACCCGGGTGCTTCCCGGTGACCCGGCGCTCACCTATGCAGGTGAGCAGGCGCCACCGGAGGTGGTGGAGAACATCCGGGTCGCGATGGGTCTGGACAAGCCGGTTTGGGAGCAGTTCCTGGCCTACGTGGGCGGCTTGCTGACCGGCGACCTCGGGTTTGCCTGGCACACCGGACAACCGGTGGCCTTCGAGTTCGCCTCCCGGCTGCCGGCCACTGCTGAACTGGCCATCGTGGCGCTGGTGATCGCGCTGCTGGTCGGGGTTCCGCTGGGAATCGTCTCGGCGGTCCGGCGGGATCGCCCTATCGACCATGTCTCCCGGGTGCTCTCCCTGATCGGTGCCTCGATGCCGCTGTTCTGGCTCGGGCTGATGGTCATCTTCTTGTTCTATGGCACCCTGGGGTGGGAACCGGCGCCGCTGGGCCGGATTGCTCCAGGTGTCAATCCGCCCACGAATATCACCGGCCTCTACGTACTCGACTCGGTGCTGTCTGGAGATCTGATCGCGCTACGGTCGTCGTTCGCCCACATCATCTGGCCAGCCATGGTGCTGTCCACCGGATCGATGGCGATTATCGCCCGGATGACCCGCTCCGCCATGCTTGAAGTTATAGATCAGGACTACATCCGCACTGCCAAGTCGAAGGGTCTGTCGCCGTTTTCGGTGATCTACAAGCACGCGCTCAAGAATGCGGCTCCGGTGACGGTCACCGTCGTGGGCCTGCAGTTCGGCCAGCTTCTTGGGGGTGCGGTGATCACCGAGACCATCTTTACCTGGCCGGGCATCGGCAAGTTCGTCACCGACTCGGTGCTGGCCACCGACTACGCCCCGGTGCAGGCGTTCACGCTGGTGGCCGCCGTGCTGTACATGGTGATCAACCTCATCGTCGACCTGATCAACGCCAAGCTGGATCCGAGGGTGGTCAATGTCTGAGACAGCAGTAAGCAGCACGATGCCCACTACCTCCACCCCGGTTCCGCCGTCAAAACCGCACGGCACCTGGTATCTGCTCCGCCACAACCGGATCGCCATGCTGGGTTTGGTCTTCGTCGCCATCTGGACGGTGGGCGCGGCCGTGGCGCCGTTCATGCCCTACGGGCCCAATGAGACCGGGGTGGGTCCACTGACCGCGCCGCCTTCACTGGCACACCCGTTCGGCACCGACAACTTCGGCCGGGACATCCTCACCAGGGTGCTGACCGGCGGCCAGTTCTCACTGTGGACCGGTCTGATAGCGGTGGCGATTTCGGTCAGCGTGGGGGTGCCGATCGGCGGGTTCGCCGCCTACGTGGGTGGCCGGGTGGGCAGTGTCCTGATGCGGCTCATGGATGTGCTGCTGGCGTTCCCCTCGCTGGTGCTGGCGATGGCGATCGCGGCGACGCTGGGGCGCGGGATGACCAGCGCGATGGTGGCAGTGGGCATCGTCGGTATCCCCGAGTTCGCCCGGATTATGTACTCCCAGACGGTGTCGCTGAAGCAGCGCGACTTCGTCGAAGCTGGTCGGGCGGTGGGCCTGGCGAACCTGACGATTCTGTGGCGGCACATCATCCCCAACGCGCTCGGGCCGATCCTGGTGCGCGGCACTCTCGGCATGGGCTATGCGATCCTGACCGCGGCCTCGCTGTCGTTCATCGGCCTGGGCGCCCAGACGCCGATGGCCGAATGGGGCGTGATGATCGCCGACGGGCGCGGCTACATAATCTCCGGGGATTGGTGGATGACCTTCTTCCCCGGCCTGGCGATCTCCACCTCGATTCTCGGGTTCAACCTGCTCGGCGATGGCCTGCGGGATGTGCTCGACCCACGGCTACGCACCAGCAAGTAGCCCGGACAGACCCTACGAAAGGACAAGGAAGAAACCCATGAAGCGAACAGCCATAGCGCTCATCGCTGCGGCCAGCCTGGCGCTGGCCGGGTGCGCTGCCAATGCCAATACCCAACCCACGGGGGCGGGAACCGTCGCGGAGCAGCCGACGGGCAAGGACGCCATCGTCGTCGCCTACTCCGAAGGCGGCAAGACCCTGGATCCGGCCATCGCCAGCGATGTCACCTCCGACACCCTGATTCTTGGCGCCTATGACCAGCTGGTCACCTACGACCGCGCAGAGGTCGACGGCAAGATGACCGCCAAGACCGACGAGATCGTCCCGATGCTCGCCGAGAGCTGGGAGGTCTCTGAGGACAACACCGTCTACACCTTCAAGCTGCGTGAGGGGGTGAAGTTCCACGACGGCTCCGATCTGACCGCCGACGATGTCAAGAAGACCTTCGACTACATAGCATCCTCGTCCAACGCCTCCTTCCTCTACGGCATGGCCGGCATCAAGTCGGTCGACATCGTTGACGACATGAGCGTCAGCATCACCCTGACCGCGGCGAACCACCTGTTCCTGCAGATCATCCCGATGTACTCCTTCTCCATCATCAATATGGACCTGGTCGAGGAGAATGGTGGCACCGAATGGCTGGCCACCAACACCGCGGGATCGGGCCCCTACACCGTGGAGAAGTGGGACCCGGCGCTAGAGGCCGTGTTACAGATCAACCCCGACTACTGGGGAGAGGCGCCGGCGATTTCGACGGTGACCCTGAAGTTCATCCCCGAAGCCTCCAACCGGGTGCAGCTGCTGGAGACCAAGGCGGTCGATATGGCCATGGAGATCCCGGCCAAGGACGTCGAAGCGCTGGGCGCAACCGACGGCATCACCATCGATTCGCGCAAGTCGAACAAGATCCTGTTCTTCGCCATGAACAACGAGGTGGCACCGTTCGACAACCAGAAGATCCGGGAGGCCGTCTGCAACGCGATCCCCTATGACAAGCTCATCAACGACGTCATGATGGGTCAGGCCTCGCCGATGGGGTCCGCGGTGGCCTCCTCTACCCCGGGCTGGACCGACGCCGGCAACACCTGCTCCTACGACCTCGACAAGGCCAAGGCGCTCCTGGCCGAGGGCGGACAGCCCGACGGCTTCGAATTCGAGTTCACCCTCGGTGGCGGCTTCCAGGACTGGGCCGATGACGCGGTGCTGATCCAGGCCGAGCTGGCCAAGATCGGGGTCACCATGAACATAACCAACATGGCCCGTCCGCAGTTTCTGGAGGCGCTCGCCGGCAAGAACGTGCAGGCCTATATCTCCCGGTGGACATCTTTCGTCAACGACCCGGGCTACCACCTGGGCCTGCTGATGACCTCTGAGGGCACCGCCAACTACGTCAACTTCTACAACGACGAGGTGGACTCGATGTGGAAGCAGGCCGCCACCGAGCCGGATGCCGCCACCCGCAACGAGCTCTACGGCCGGATGCAGGAGATCATCAACGAGCAGATGCCGTGGGCGTACCTGTACGAGTACAACATCGTGGTGGCGCACCTGGACGGGCTGGAGGGCTACACCTCCTACCCCGACGGCATCGTGCGCTTCTTCCAGATGTCTGCCTGACAGCCGTTCTGGTCATGATGTTCCGGTGCGGGCGCGGATCCCGCCTCGCCCGCACCCCATCCCTGGCCCTCGATAATCCAACTGACCCGCACATCAACGCAACCAAAGGAGCACCACACCCGTGTCGCATACTGAGTGGGAATCCCGCGTCCTCAGCGCCATCGACGCCTCAGCTGAGGAGTTGATAGAGCTGCTGGGGGCACTGCTGCGCACCGACAGCCAGAACCCACCAGGGGACTGCACTCAGGTCGCGCAGGTGGTGTCGGGCTACCTCGATTCCCACGGGGTGAGCAACCAGATTCTGTCGGCCGGCGACGGTCGGGACAATGTGGTGTCCTTCCGCCCGGCCGAGGGCCCGCGGCACCTGGTGCTCGCTGGCCACCATGACACCGTGCCCATCGGTGACGCCTCCCGGTGGAGCTTCCCACCGCTGGCCGGGGACGTGGTGGATGGCTATGCCCGGGGTCGAGGGGCCTCCGATATGAAGGGTGGTCTGGCCGGGATCATCTTTGTCTATGTGCTGCTGCACCGGCTCGGGGTGCCGCTGGGTGGATCACTCACCCTCGCCTCGACCGCCGACGAGGAGACCGGGGGTGCTGGGGGTGCACCGTGGCTCCTCGACGGTGGGGTGCTCGACCGTGTCACCGGCGGCATCATTGCTGAACCGGCCGAGCGTACCCATCCCACCATCGGCCAGAAGGGGTCCAACTGGTTCAAGCTGACCATCCAGGGCAAGCCCGGCCATGGCAGCCTCCAACCCCTGCACGGGGTCTCGGCTACCCTGTTGGGGGCCCGGGCTGCGCTGGCGCTGCAGCGGTTGTGGGACCTGGAAGCCCGGCCGCCTGCCGACGTGCAGGACCTGATTGCATCCTCCAAGCGATTCGCTGAGGAGCGCGAAGGGTATGCCCCGGGGATTGGTGAGGTGTTTTCCCATGTCACCGTCAACATCGGCACGATCACCGGCGGGGTGTCGGCCAACGTGGTCGCCGATACGTGCGAACTGGAGGTCGATACCCGAGTGCCGATCGGCATCCGACGACAGGCGGTCCTCGACCGGGTGCACGAACTGCTGGCGGCGGAGGGGATCGAGGCCACCATCACCCCCCTCGGATTCCAGTCTGAACCGAACTACACCTTGCCCTCCGATCCGGTGGTTGAAACCCTGGTCGACGCTATCCGGGAGCTGACCGGGGACGCTGAGGCCGCTGGGGTGCTGCAGTGGGCCTCCTCGGATGCTCGGGCCTTTCGCCAGCATGGCATCCCGGTGCTGCAGTACGGCCCGGCAGTGCTGCACACCATCCATGGCATCGATGAACGGGTCAAGGTCGACGACGTGGTGCTGTCGGCCAAGGTCTACGCGCTGGCGGTGCTGCGCTATCTCGGGATCTCAGAACAGGAGTGAATCATGGCTGAGCCGTTGGTGGTCGTCGACGATCTGTCGGTGCAGATCGAGACCTCGCGTGGGATCATCGATCCGGTGCAGCACGTCTCGTTCAGCATCGCGCCCGGGCAGACGGTGGGCCTGGTGGGGGAATCCGGCTCAGGCAAGTCGGTGACCGCGATGACGCTGACCCGGCTGTTGCCTCGCCGCAACGTACACGTCACCGGCGGCCGGATAACCTTCGACGGGCGAGATCTGACCCATCTCGACGAACGGGCGATGCGCTCCATCCGGGGCAAAGACATTGCCACCATCTTCCAGGAGCCGATGACCGCACTCAATCCGGTCTTCACCGTGCTCAACCAGATGCGTGAACCACTCAAGCTGCACCTGAAGATGAACCGGAAGCAGAGTCTGGAGCGCTGCCAGGATCTGTTGCGCATGGTCGGCATTCGGGAGCCGGATCGGGTGTTGCAGTCCTATCCGCATGAACTTTCCGGCGGTATGCGGCAGCGGGTGATGATCGCGATGGCGATGGCCTGTGAGCCCAAACTGCTGATTGCCGATGAGCCGACCACCGCGCTCGATGTGACCACCCAGCTGCAGATTCTCGACCTCATGGTCGACCTGCAGCAGGATCATGGCACCGCGATCCTGTTGATCACCCACGATCTGGGTGTGGTCGCCCAGACCTGCGACGACGTGGTGGTGATGTTCAACGGTCAGGTGCAGGAATCCACCGATGTGGTCAGCCTGTTCACCGATCCGCAAGCCGACTACACCAAACGGCTGCTGTCCTTCCTGCCCGAGGGCCGCAAGACCATTGCTGAACTTGACGTGGATGCGTTGGGCGATACCAGCACCGAAGCCGCCTCTGTCGCTGACGACGCTGGGGCGGCCGCCGTGGAACCGGTAACCGATGCCTTCCTCAAGGTTGATGACCTCACCAAGACCTTCCATGCGAAGGGCGCCCGGGGTAAGCACGGTCCGGTCCATGCGGTCCGTGGGGTGTCTTTTCAGGTGGAGAAGGGCACCACTATCGCCATCGTGGGTGAGTCTGGCTCGGGAAAGTCGACCACCGGCCGGGCGATCCTGCGGCTGCACGAACCCACCTCGGGCGAGGTGTGGTTCGACGGCGGCGACCTCCTGGAACTCGACGAGGCCGCCCTGCGGCGGATGCGCGCCAAGATGCAAATCGTCTTCCAGGACACCTATGCCTCGCTTGATCCGCGGTGGATGATCGGCAAGACCTTGGCAGAACCCCTCAAGCTGCACACTGACCTCACCGGCACCCAGATAGAGGAGAAGATTGCGACCACGCTGGAGCTCGTCGGGCTGGAGCGCGATCACGTGTCCCGGTTCCCGCACGAGTTCTCCGGGGGGCAGCGGCAACGGATAGGTATCGCCCGGGCGCTGCTGCTCGATCCCGAGTTGGTGGTCTGTGACGAGCCGGTATCGGCGCTGGACGTGTCGGTGCAGGCCCAGGTCCTCGAGCTGATGAAGGACCTGCAACAGCAGCTGGGACTCACCTACATCTTCATCTCCCATGACCTGTCGGTGGTGGAGATGATGGCCGACTACGTCGTGGTGATGAGCCACGGCCGCATCGTCGAGCAGGGCACCACCGACGAGATCTTCAAGCACCCCGAGCATCCCTACACCCGGGCGCTGCTAGCGGCGGTTCCGGTTACTGACCCTTCGGTGCGCAATACCCGCGAACAGCGCCGCGAGATAGTCGAGCGGGGCATCCGGGCGGCCGATGAGGAGGTCAGCGCCTGAGCTGCCCCGCCAGGGGTCTCTTCCTAGGCCAGAACCTAGCCTGTCGGCATGGCTGCTCGGTCTGAGCCGCGAGGCGCTTCTGGACGGCGGCGGGGGGTTCCTCGTGGTGGGCCTGGTTCAGTCGGGCCGGAAAGCTCAGGCCCGGCATTATTCGGTGACGCGCACCACGCCGTGGGCGCCGCGTTCGGCATCGACCATGATGTGGTTCACCACCGGGTAATTGCCGGGTTCGGGGAAGACTATCTCGACAAACCCACCCTGGCCGGGGAACAAGGGAAGCACTTGGGCGCCGGCGCCGGGAACCTTAGGTCCCACCGTGTAGCGGCCCTCATTCCACACAGCATCGAACTGGCCGCCGACGATGTGAAAGGACAACAGCCGGTTCGGTCCGGCATCGACCACCCAGAACCTGACCCGCTCGCCGACCCTGGCGGTGAACGGCTCCTGATCGTATTGGTTGGCAACCCCGTTGAACACCACCCGATCCGGCCGCTCGGCGGTGATCTTGTCCATGTTGGGCGGCTGTGCCGCAGCCGCAGTTGTGGCGGCATTGCTGAGATAGACCTCTGATTGGACCACCACATAGGACCTGTCGACCTCGGGGAGATCGTCGGGTTCGATGATCACCGCGCCGTGCATGCCGCCGGAGATGTGCAGGCTCATCGGGGTGGTGGCGCAATGGTAGAGCCAGGCTCCGGCCCGGGTGGCAGTAAAGGTGTAGACCAGGCTCTCCCCAGGCGGAATGGTGCGCATTGGCTGGTCTGGCGCGAGTTCGCCGGCGTGGAAGTCGATCGAATGTCCCATGGTGCCCTCGTTCACCAAGGTGATCTCGAAGGTGTCCCCGATCCGGCCACGCAGGGTGGGGCCCACGCTAGACCCGTTGTAGGTCCACCGGGTCTGCCACAAGCCGGGAGCGACCTCGGCCGGGACCTCGGTCACCGCGAATGTGAGCTTGTGGGTGCGTTCGGCAGGCATCGGCGGTAACACCGGATCGACGATGCCGGTGAGCGTGGCATCAGGTACGGCAGGTACCGGTGCGAGGGTGGTGTCGGGCGCAGACCCGTCGGGGACCTCGGCGCCGCCGTCGACCACGATGTCGAGCACCATCCCCATCTGCCGGTGACCGGCCACGGTGCAGTATCCCTGGATGCTGGCAGTCATGATGCCGGCATCGAGTTCCGCGGTTTCCCCGGGGGCCAGCCGGGGGGTTCGGGCGGTGCCTATCATCAGGTCGTGAATCGTGGTCGGATCGGTGTTGGTGAGTTCAACTATCAGCTGATTCCCGGCTGGGACTGAAATCGTCGAGGGCACGAAGCGCATATCGACCGCATTGACCTTGACCCGGGTCACTTCGCCGGTGGCTTCGATGTCGGACCGACCATTGGCTGAGCTGACGCTGGGCAGAGTGCTGATCCCTGCAGCCGCTGGATCTACCCCGGTGCCGATTGTCACCGCCAGCACCAGCAGCGCGATGGCGGCCATCAGCTGATTGCCTGACCACACCGTCGGTGGTGCCTCGGCCACGGGGGCCGGGCGCGGCACCGTGGACTGCGCGGCGAGTGCCCTGTCGATGCGCTCTTCGGTGCTTTGCTGATGGCGTGCGCGGCGGGCGGCGATCACCGCCCGAAGCAGCAAGGGCAGCGACGTCATCAAGGCCAGGAGGACCACCGACGATACTGTGACCCGCACCCACGAGGGTGACGGGAACATCCAGATGAGCAGCCCCGCGTTGATCATCGTCAGGCGCCAGGTTGCCCAGCGTTGCACCGGTTTCGCCGCCACCCGGAGGACTGCTGGCCCCCCGCCAGCCAAGGATGGGATCAGATAGGACAGGGCACCGACCAGTAACTGGCAGCCGAAGCCGACGACGAAAACGGCCGCGAGTTTGCCGCGGTCCGCCAGGTCGGCGTCGGGAAGGAGCCAACCCACCGTGATCCAGCCCACACCGATCGCCAGCCAGACCAAGGCCGCCAGCACCGAGGCTGGGGCGAACTCCCGCAGCCCCTTGGTCCGCAGGGGGCGGACCAGCGCCCGCCCAGCCCAGATCCACCCGGCGATATAGACCACCAGCCCGGTGCCCAAGAGCGGG
Organism: Propioniciclava sp.; assembly: GCA_047973325.1. Classification (GTDB taxonomy): domain Bacteria; phylum Actinomycetota; class Actinomycetes; order Propionibacteriales; family Propionibacteriaceae; genus Propioniciclava. The sequence continues at coordinate 14,274 of JBKEBU010000112.1, forward strand.
ACCAGACCAGCCAACGCCCCGGCAACCACCGCAGCGACTCCGCCAACCAGCGGCCAGAGGGCTTGGCTGGCGAGCCGCTCGGCCCGGCCATCCATGCGGGTGCGGAGCAGGGTCGGCCAGAACGTTATCAGCGTGCCCACGACGGTGAACCCGATCCACCCGAGCAGGTTCGCCCCCAGATGGGCTTGCCAGAGGCGTGGCTCCCAGACGGCCGGTGGATCCTGAGCCAGGAAGACCCCGCAGGTGATCCCGACCGGTAGCCAGAGCGCTGCCAGGATGTAGTAGCGGGTCACCACCCGGAACCGGGCTGGCAAGGCTCGTCGCATCGCCAACCCCAGATGGCTGGCGTGCCAGAGCACGGCCAACCCCACCGCACTGGCACCGCCGATGAGTAGCGGGGTGTTGGCCATCACCATGGCACTGCACACCGCGAGTGCGCCCCCGGCCAGGGTCAAGATCCGGATGTTCTGGTTTCGGCGCAGTTCCGGGGTGGCGGGGGTGCGCAACAGGGTGTGCGCGAAGTGCTCGCTCCACACGACGGCGGCGTGGGTGAGTGCGCCCAAGGTGACCAGATGGACCATCAGCCAGTCAGCGGCGGGAACGAAGGTGTGCACCAAGGCGACCAGCGCGGCGGCCGACAGCCAGGCAATCGACAACAGATCTCGGAGCAATGTGTGCGGTCGGCCGACCTTGGGCCGTTCGATGAGGCTCATCCGTGCATCGCTGAATAGGCCGCAGTGAGGACGAAGAGGAGGAGTCCGATCACGGAGATCACCGATCCAAGTTGCCACGTGGGAACGACATCGGCAAGATCGCCGACGAAGCGAATCGCCACGCCGATATGCAGCAGCCCCAGTGGCAGCCACATGGCCGCTCGGTAGGGCAGTGGGCGGCCCACCACCGCGGGCAGAATTATAGATGCGTGCGCCATCACCATGGAGATCCCGAAACCGAGGAAGACTCCGTGTACTGCCAGATCGTAGCCACCCGGGGTCCGGGCTGCACCGACCGCCCAGACCGCTCCGGCCACCCCCAGCCAGAGATAGCCCGCTAGGAGGGCGGCGGCTGCGAACCGCTGGGAGCCCTGAGTCCGAAACACCACCCGTCGGGCGGCGTCCAGGTGGAACAACCAGGCGGCCGTGGCTAGCAGCCCGAGCCCGAAGAGCCGGTCCGCAACGGTCGGCCACACCAGGGAGCCGATGGAGTTCAGCGCCAACCAGCTCGCCAGACCTAGCCACCAGGCCAGCGCGGATGGACGGATACCTATCGGGCTGAGTTCAGCCCGTTCCGACGCGATGGTGAGCACGAGGAAGGCAGTGAGCAACCCGAGGATTTGGGGCATGCCGAGCGCGGGAGCGAGCCCAGCGGCGGCCGTCAGTAGAACCGCCGAGAGCGCCTGGACGGCGACCAGAGGCAGGGGAGCCCGCAGCCAGAGGGCCCCGTAGACGGCAGCCAGCAGCGCGGCACCATCGAGCATCAGCAGCCAACCGAGCCAGGGGGAGCCGATCCCCGCCGCCAGCAGGAGTGCCCCGGCGCTCAAACAGGCGGGGGAAAGCCACCCCCATGCCTGCCGTAGGGCCTGAGCGCGTTCAACTGCTATCAGGGTCCCGAGAAAGCCGAAGACCATGAGCGGGCCATGGGTGTCGGCGAGCCGACCCTCGGCCACCGGTGCCGGAAGTCCGAGCAGGACGAGGGCAGCGTCGAGCCCGGCCAGCAAGCTCACCCCGCCGAGGGGAATCAGGAACGCGCCAGGCGGAGCCCCGCGGGTGGAGGCGGAGGCCGCGGGGCGGCTCAGACGCGCGTGAACCTTAGTTTCCACGACTCGGGACCGCGCTCCAGATAGTCGATGGCAACCCGATCACCGTGAGCATCCTTGATTTGTGCCAGGAGCGGCAGTGGATCGTGCGGGGCGATGAGGGCCATCGCCTTGCCCGGTGTGAGCGAGTCCAGGGCGCCGAGAATCGAAGCATGCCGGATGGCATGCGGGATGGCGCGCGCATCCAGGACGGGCAGTTCCTCGTCGTGGCCGCCGCAGCCGCAGCCCTGCTTCTCGGTCAGTGGAAGATCAGTCATGGGGTTCCTTTCGGTTCACCCGCAATATTACACAACATCAATGTAGAAAAACTCCGAGACCACTGTCCGGCATGCCGGCGACAGGCTAGCCGATCAGGCCACCGATAGTACGCACCACACCCCAGATGATGACGGCGGTGATGGTCAGGGCGATCACCGCGAAACCTATGACTGTCAGTGTGGCCAGTGCGAGATAGCCAGGGACGCTGGTGTGCACCTGCTGCCCGGCAGCAACCGTCTGCTCGAGAAGCCGGTAGTTCCTGCGGTTGGCCCGATGTAAGACATCGGCGACATCCCCCACCACTGGTGCCATCCCCAGGCCGGCATCCAGGAGCATATTCCAGCCCATCCGGGCCAGCACCGGTAGCGGTACCCGGTTACGCACTGCGTCGATCATTATCGAGGTCGAGAGCCCGGTGCCCAACAGGTCACCGATCCCGGGAATCAGGCCAACGAGTGCGTCGGCGCCCACACCGATCCCTACTCCCGGGATGGTTATCAGATCGTCGCTGAATCGCGCGATCGTTCGGGAGAGTTTCAGGTCGGTTGTCGAGGGTGCGGGCTCGGGTGAGCGGCCGGGGGTGGCTTGATCCCAGGTCTCGGTCATGGCATCACAGTAGGGCTGCACGTCCGCCGCCGTGGTCAGGGGTACCACCGGTTTTTGGTGGCTGACCCCTGGTTGGTGACGGCCAGCCCGGGCGGCGATGGTGATGGCACGACGGTGGAGGTCGGGCAATCTACTACTTTGCGTCGTAGGTGGCCGATCGCGGGTTTAAGATGGCGACCGTGTCGGTCCTGGGAGAGTTGGAGTGCGCAGTCATGGAGGTGATGTGGCGCCAGGACGAGCCCATGTCCGTGCGGGCGGTGCACAATTCCCTGCAGGCGGAGCGCTCGGTTGCCTACACCACCGTGATGACCGTGTTGGATAGGTTGTCCAAGAAAGGAGTCGTCGTCCGAAGCCTGGAAGGTCGTGCCTGGCACTACCAGCCTGCGCTATCGCGGATTGACCTCTACGTCCACGCCATCACCGACATGCTGGATGAGCTCGGCGAAGAGGATCGGCGCACGGTGCGGCTTCGGCTCTCCTGAACACGTTGCAGGATGCGGGGTGCGCCCCTATGCCTGGATCCGTGGCAGGTCGGCGCAGCGAGCGGCACCAGACGAGATTCCACGGATCCAGGCTAAGTCAGGACAGCCTAGCCTTCGTTGTCAAGATCTGGATCCCGGGGAAGGATCTGGACATGACCCGTATCGCTCCGGTTTCCCCTCCAGAATCCGCTTCGCGCCGGGCGATGGCCCGACGCGCCGCCCTGGTAAACAAGCTGCGCGCAGCAGTGCTGGGGGCCAATGACGGGATCGTGTCGACGGCTAGCCTGGTGATGGGGGTTGCGGGCGCGACCACCAATACCTGGGCGATCCTGGTAGCGGGGATAGCTGCACTCAGCGCCGGGGCTCTGTCGATGGCGGCGGGTGAGTATGTCTCGGTCAGCGCGCAGCGCGATAGCGATCGCGCACTGCTGGAGAGAACGCGACAAAACCTGGCGCAGGATCCCGCAGCGGGGTTGATCCGGCTTGCGGCTCGCTATCAGGAAAAGGGGTTGTCGCCGGAGCTGGCAGATCAGGTGGCTGTGCAACTGACCGAGTACGAGCCACTGGCCGCCCATGCGGAGGCGGATCTGGGCGTGGACCCGACAGAACTGGTGAGCCCCTGGGCGGCCGCAGGGGCATCGCTGGGGGCCTTCACTCTGGGAGCGTTGATCCCGCTCCTCACGATGGTGCTGACCCCGCCTGACCTGCGGGTGGTAGCCACGGTGGCTGCCACCACGATCGCGCTGAGTGCGACTGGCTATCTCAGTGCACGGGCGGGCGATTCCTCAGCTCGGACGGCAGTGATCCGAGTGGTGCTGGGTGGGCTGCTGGCGATGGGTATTACCTATGCCGTCGGCAGTCTGGTGGGGGTGGGGCTGGGATAGCACACCGCTCCTCGCTGGCTCCGGGCCCGGCTGGAATCGGTCAGGCCTTGAGCGCTGCCGTGAATCGGGCCTTCAACTCGTCATCAGAGATGTCGAGGGTGACGGCCCCGGTCGCGACGGTGATGGTGACCGGAACGCTGAGTTCGCCACAGGTGGCGGTTCCGCTCACCGTGGCGGGGGCATCGGGGTCTTCAGAAGAGTCGGGCGGGGGTGGTGGGATTTCCGGTAGGACGCAGGTGGTGAGTCGGAGGCCGACGCGTGCGGTAGCGATGGCGTCCTCGTAGCGGCCCGTTTCCAGGTGGCTGACGCTGCGCACTCGCAGGGCTATGGAATCGGTTTCAGGCTGATACTGGTAGGAGACAAGTTCGGCGTTGTTCCGACCAGCAAACAGGCCAGCTGCATCCTGCCCGAGCCCCCCCGGAAGGGTCGTCTCGTTCATCATGGCCATCGGCAACTCCGTGGGGAGTTCGCTGATTATTGACTGTGCACCGGCGAGAGCAGCAGCATCTGCTGCGGTTTGCAGGCTACTGGCTTGTGACTCGATCCGGGCCAGGCGATAGGTGTAGGTGAACCCCAGGGCGAGCAGCATCAGCGCCACCACCACAACGATGGCGGTGGTGGCCATGCCAGCTTCACGCTGGCTAGGTCGCCTGGTCATCCTTCCGCACGGACGGGAAAAAGCCGGGAGCAGTGGTCAGCCGTTGCTGTCACTGCCACCTTCGGCTCCCAAGATGTCCTGCATGGCAGGCTCGAGGGTCCCGCTGATGGCGTCGGTGTTGATCACCGCGACCACAGCAGCCACGACGACAGCGGCGACTATCACCATCCCGACATACTCAAGAGCATCCGCACCGCGTTCCCGGGCAGCCAGCAGGTCCCGCAGCCTAAGTTGCGCTCGGACTAGGTGGGTAGTGATGAGCTTCGACATTGGGGATTCTCCTTGAGACTTGCGGGGTGAGGTGCTTGCTGCGCAACTCCCGCCGGGGATAGTGGTGAAGGCATCGGTATTAGGGTACGGGGGGCATAGTGTGGTGAGGAGGGCCCACGGGCCCAATTCCGGGCCTAGGCACAGACCCATGAGGCGGGATTGCTCCCACCGCTATCGGTATCTGGCTCATGGTCCCTGCTGTCCCAGCCAGCGTGCCATGGCTTCGCCTCTGTTACTCACGCCGAGTTTGGCGAAAATCTGGTTTATGTGGTTCTTGACTGTTTTCTCGGTCAGGAAGAGTTCGCGGGCGATCTGGCGGTTGCTCATCCCGGAGGCGATCCTATCCATAACTTCGCCTTGACGGGCACTAAGCCCCCAGGTGGGTGCTGGGTCGGTGGTGGCCGCCCGAGCTGGTTCTTGGACGGCTTGCAGGGCGGGGCCGCTGAGGGTCGACATGCCGGCTGCGGCACTGTGGACGGTGGCGGCCAACGAATCCGCATCGAAGGTACCGTGAACCAGATACCCGATCGCCCCCGAGGCAAGTGCCTCCCGGACCACATGAGGTTCGTCGGAGAAGGTCAACATGAGGACCCGCCCCAGAGCAGCGATCTCGGCTACTACCGAGAGTCCGTCGCGCCCAGGCATCCGGACATCCATCAGGGTTACCTGTGGCTTGAGCTGCGTGGCTAAGTGCAGCGCCTCGTTGCCGTCAGCGGCTTCGCCGAGGATCTGGAGGGAATCGTCGAGCTCGAGGAGGGTTCGAATCCCTCGCCGCATCACCTCGCTGTCATCCACGATGAGAACTGTTGTCGTCATGCGGCGTCTCCCTTCTCCAGAGCCCGTGAACTGGTCTCGACCAGCCCATGGCGGGGGGCGCTGAGGGTTACCCGGGTGCCATGTGGTTCGGCAGCAGCCACGGTGAACTGGCCGCCGACGGTCGCCATCCGCTCGGTCATGCCACGCATGCCGAACCGGCCTTGGGTGAGCGCCTCGGACAACCTGCCACGGGGAATGCCGGTACCGTCATCGGTGATCTCGAGGGTCACCTGGTGATCGGTTTCCCAGAGGTGCACCTGCACCGATTTCGCCTGCGCATGCCGCTGGATATTCTCCAGGGCTTCCGATAGGGCCATGCCCAACTCATAGCGCACGAGTTCGTCGGTGACCTCTACTGTGCCGTCAAGTTCTCGGGTGAGTGGCAGGTCGTTGGTGCGCTCCCACTCATCACAGATTTGGTTGACCAACTCTGGAAGATCCCCGTCCGGGGTGGGACGCCGGAGGTGTGACATCAAGTCCCGGGCTTCATCGATAGCGGCGGCGGAGAGCTTCTGGATCTCTCGACTTTGGCGGCTTGCGGAAGGCGGATCACGCTCGACGAGCGTCGGTAGTGCGGTTGCGGTGAGCTGGATTGCCTGGAGGGACTTCGCCAGGGTGTCATGCATCTCCCGTGCCAACCGGGAACGCTCCTGGCTTGCGGTTGCCATGGCCACTGCTTGCTGGAGCGCTTCCTGGGACCGCCGTTCGGAGGCGTCAGCAATTTGAATCGCGAGCCCCAGCCACCACAACACCGCAAATATCAGCGGGAAGATCAGGGTATCGGTAAGGGAGCGATCCGCTGACGGCCACACCGTGAGGTAGGCCACTATCAAACTGGCGGTAATCACGGCTCCAGCCGCCAGGCGGGTCCACAGCCCGATAAGCAAGGCTGAACTGAGGAGGGCCACCAGGAATGGGAACTCGGTTCCGGACACCCCGACGACCAGGAGGAGGATGGCTACGTCCACCACCGCAGCCAGAGGATGGCGGGTGACGAACTCCCGGCCACGACGGGAGCGCAGCAAGAACAGGGCGGTCAGCCCTACCACGATGATCCCGAAAGCGCTCACCAACGCGGTTGTGGTGGGGGAGAGCAAGACCAGCGGCAGCGGGATCAGCCGCAGCAGGAGGACGGTGCGGGTCACCGTCACCGCGATCCCGGGTGAGGTGTATCTAGCCACCGAGAATCGCCCCCAGATCGACATCCACCCCGATGAACAGGCCAACCACGACGAGGATCAGGGCTGCCGGGACCATGACCAGCGTGGTTATCAGCGTGATCCTGGGTGCAATCCCGGCCGCCTTCTGGAGCGCCTGCTGTGCAGCTGAACTGCGCAGATCAGTGGCGATCTGGTTGAGGGAGTCCACCAAGGGTGCACCCAGTTCTTCAGCTTGCAAATAGGCTCGGACGAACTCCTCCACGGACGTGGAATCAGTGCGGTGCTGGAAGTCGGTGAAGGCAGATCGTAGCGTGGCCCCGTTGGCGATCTGCTGCAGGGTGGTGGTGATCTCCTCGCCCAAAGGGCCGCCAAAGCGTAGGGAGACAGTGTCCAGTGCTGAGCGAAAACCAATACCGGCGGTGACTGTCACCGCGAGCACATCCAGAAAATCGGGCATGTCGCGGTCGATCTGTTCGCGGCGCTTTCGGGCGGTGGTGGTGAGGCGTACCAGTGGCCACAGGAGCGTGAGGGGGATGAGTAGCAGCCCGAGAATCGGGCTGCCTACGAGCACGAACAAGATGACGGCTGGCAGGGAGATCAAGAACAACCCGGCTTGCTGGGCAAGAACGCTGTCGACCGAGACTCCGGGGGGACGGCCGGCCAGGTCGATCAGTCGTTGCAGACGCCGGAGCGTGCCCGTGGGAAGGGCGCTGCGCACGGTGGGAGCGACGGTGCCCCCGAGCTGGCTGGGCAGGCTGCGGGTTGGGGTGGGTGGCGGGGCGCCCAAGCCGGTTTCGCCCACCAGGACTTCCGGGCTCAATTCCTCCAGGGGGTTGGTGCGGAAGGCCTGGATGCCCAGGGCCAGGAGCCAGACCACCAGGGCGGCAACGAGACCCGGGAGGGCGCCTATCAGGATGCTCATGGGTCGATCCGGGTGATGCGTCGAATCGCCAAGAATCCCACCGCGAACAAACTGCCCGAGATCATCAAGGCAGCGACTCCGACGGGATGCCGTGCCATCAAATCGACGGTGCCCGGCTGAATGCTGTTGAGCAGGAACAAGATGCCGATCCCCAAGATCACTATCAGGGTGGCGGTGGCGCTGGGGCCACTCAGGGTGGTCTGGATCTGACGGCGGGTCTCCTTGCGTTGTTCCAAACTTGCCGCGATCCCCCGCAGGGCGGTGACGATGGAGCCGCCACTGCGTGAGGAGACCACCAGCGTGGAAACCAGCACCCCTGCTTCGCGGGAGCCGACCCGATCCCGAAAGTCCTGCAAGGCAACCTGGAGTGGTGCACCGAACTCGAGCTGATCGGCTACGCGCTTGAGCTCGCCCCGGGTAGGTTCGGACAGATCCGATGCAGCCATCGCGAGAGCCGTCGGCAGGGACAGGCCCGCGAAGCTGGCGTTGGCCAACACCCGGGCAAGCTCGGGAAGCTGATTGACGATGGCCTCCTGGCGGCGTCGCTGGCTGCGGCGCAGATAGGTGCGAATCACCACGAAGCCGACCACGAGCCCCACTACGGCGAGCACTGGGGTGAGGAAGCGCCCGATTGCCCACATGGCGGCCACCGACGCGCCCACACCCACCAACAGCACGACCGAGGGCATGGCGGTCAGCCCGGCCAATTCGAGTTCCTGGCCGAGCCATCTCCCCACGGTGGTGCGACTGAGCCGGGTGTCGAGGCCGAAGAGCAGGGAGGGGGACGGCCGGATCGCTTCGCTCCACTCCGATCCGGTGACCGCGCGTCGACGCTCACGGCCGAGTTGGAGGAACTCCCGCAGTCCGGCAAAGAAGAAAAGGATGGCGAGGGCAGCCATCACGGCGGCCAGGATAGTCATGAAATCGGCCATCTGGGCGCGGTACTGGGCAGATGCGGGCGTAGCTGGGTCATCACGGCGGTGGGGACGGGGTGGTGCGTGGGCTCATACGAGCTGGTCGCGGAGATACGTGTGTGGGCGACCGAGTACAGCGTTTCCAGACGGAAGCTCTCCTGGCGGCGAGACGCGACGTAGGAGACCTCGGTGACGAGTCGTCGTCCGTCGGAGGTGCGCCCCAGCTGGACGATGACATCAATCGCTGAGTTGACCTGATCGCGCACTGCATGGAACGGCACTTCGATATCGGACATGGTGGCCAGGGTCTCGAGGCGACTCAGGGCATCTTCGGGGCTGTTGGCGTGCACAGTGGTCAGGGATCCCTCGTGGCCGGTGTTCATCGCTTGCAGCATGTCGAGGGCTTCGCCGCCGCGACACTCGCCGACGACGATCCGGTCAGGTCGCATCCGCAGGGAGTTGCGCACCAGGTCCCGGATGGTTATCTGTCCCCGGCCCTCGGCGTTGGGTGGGCGGGTTTCCAGCCGGATGGTGTGGGGCTGCTGCAGACTCAGTTCGGCGGCGTCCTCGACGGTGATGATGCGTTCCTGCGTCCCGATGAAACCGGACAGGGCGTTGAGCAATGTCGTCTTGCCCGAACCGGTGCCCCCTGAGATCACGATGTTGAATCGGGCCTCCACGCAGGCTCGGAGTAGCTCGGCCAGCTGATCGGTCAGCGAACCCCATTCGATCAGGCGCTCTAGTGAGATGGCTTGCGGGAAGAGCCGGATAGTGACGGTCGGGCCGTTCAAGGAAAGGGGTGGAAGTACGACATTGACGCGCGCCCCACGGGGCATGCGAGCGTCGGCGGGAAGACGGGCGTCGACCATGGGACTGGACTCATCCACTCGCCGGTTCACAGTGGAAACTATCCGATCGATAGTCTGCAGCAGTTGTTCCTCGCTGGTGAACCCCCGGGGCCAGCGTTCGAGCCGACCGGCCCGCTCGACGTAGATGGTCTCGGGACCATTGATCATCACTTCGCTGACAGTGGGATCGGCCAAGATAGGCTCCAAGATTCCCAGGCCAACCGCCTCGTCGACCACTCGGCGGATCAACTGGTTCCGAGCACTGGTGGAGAGGATCACCCCCTCGCGCGAGACCAAGTGCGCAATCAAACGTTCCAGCCGCGTCCGTCGCTGGGTGGCATCCAGCTGGGATAGTTCCTTGAGGTCGACCTCGTCGAGGAGTTTCCGCCGAAAGGTCGTGACCAGGCCGTCGTCCTGGTTGAGTTCGGTCCCTTCGCCAGCTGCGCCGGCGAACGCATGGTAGGAGCGGCTCATGTTATCGCCGGCATGTCTACGGTGCGGCTCATATGGCCGAGATCGAGAAAGGGAATCACCGACGGAGTCTCGACGATGACCGTGTAGGAGAAGCCACCATCGTCGAGATCCCCGGTGACCTCGACCGGCGTGAGTCCCTTCGGCAGGGCGCCATGGGCTGCGGTTACCGGATCTTGTTGGAGCGAGGCAGCCCGGGCAGCAGCTTCAGCCGCATCTTGGGTAGAGACTGCCGCCCAGCCCAGCAAGCCGAACTGCAGCGCGACGAGACCAGCCAGCAACAGCGAAGGGACCGTGCCCACAACCTCAATCGCTGCGCTTCCACGGTCCGATGTGCTGGCGGGAGTGCTCATCCAGGCTCCTGGATCACGTCGTGATAAGAGCCGAGCCGCGGGATCAGTGTGCCAGTGGGCAAGGTGAGTTGCACCTGCACCGTGGTGCCGGTTGCCGACACCGTGAGACCGTCGGAGAAGGTAGCTGGGATGGTTTCCCGGGCCACTGCCTGCGCCTCCGTAGTGCTCCCGGTGATCGCATAGGTGCGGGTGGCCTCGGTCGCGGCCTGCCCGAGCCAGACTGCGCCCAAGCCCACGACCGCCACTTGCCACATGAGCACGGCCAGAGCCAGCACCATGGGAAGGACACCGACGGTTTCGAGCGCGATGGCGCCTCGCTCCCGGCCTGCGGAAACGGCGCGACGGGCGCGCACCTTCGAGGGCGTCGCCGGAGTGGGGGGTGGGGTCGGTGATGAGGTGGCCAGACGCCGACCGCCGACGGAGTCGATGCTGAGCTCTTGACGGACTCGGGTGAGCAGCTTCCACCAGTTGACATCAGTGACTGCCTGAGGATCGCGCTCGTTGATGGCATCTTCCAGGACACGTCGGGAGAGCGGAATCTGGGTCTCCAGGACGGTCGCCGTGGTCAGCTTCTCGACTGCGTCCGGCGGGAACAGGGAGGAACGATCAACCTGGTTGATCAGGACAAACAGCTCACTCTCATGATGGACCCCTAGTGCCTCCCACGCAAGAATGCGCTTGCGGAGTGCGCGGACGGCCAGCACATCCGCGGTGGTGACCACCACGGTGGCGTCGGCCAACTCAACGGCACTGGCCTGCGTCGGGGACACATATCCGCCAGCGTCGAGAATTACCAGGTCGAACTCTCGTCGCAGTAGAGCCACGATGGCGCGCAGCGCCTCCGGTGTCACGAACTCGCTCTGCCGCACATCGGTCGGTGCCAACAGCAGGTGTACGCCGCTTTCGTGCTGCACCACGGCGTCCGACACGGTGGTGTTGGAGAGGTCCTGATAGACGCGGGCGAGGTCGGCTACCGACACCGACTGACGAACGTCCAGCAGGGCGTTGACGTCCCCCTTCTCGATGTCAAGGTCGACCACGCAGACGCGTCCCGCTGGCTGATGATTTACCTGATCCAGGGCGAGATGCGTGGCCATGGTGGTCACCCCGACACCGCCCTTGGCCCCCACGACCGCGAGCACCCTGCCGCGGCTGGCCTGCAAGTCGGAGGCTGCCCCGGACAGGATGGTCTTCAGGTGCTGGGCGCGGTCCATCGCCTCCTGGACCCGTGCCGAAAAATCCTCATAAACGAACGGGTAGGCCACCACAGCGCGGGCGCCGGCCTCCAGTGCGCGGACGACGGTTGCTGGGCTTCGTTCCGGGGATACCTGGATCACTGCGGTCGCCGGCCGTCGCAGCGCGAGATCCCGGATGACCGAGACCGTGGGTTCGGGCCCCATGCCTTCGTGGATGAAGATCAGGTCCGGCTCGTACCTGTCGGTGTGACTGATGACGTGAGTGGTATCGGTGGCGATAGCGACCACATCAATGTCGTGGAACTCTCCTACGAGAGATTCCAGGTCTGACCGAAGGTTCTGATCGGCCATGCCGATGATTGCTCGCATGGTGGAAATCACGGACCTTCCGGGATGGGAGTGCCGCCCAGGTTCTCGGCGTCGAAGGTGTCGGCCTCCTTGGATCGATCGACCCCAACGTCGGTGGGCAGGGCGACCAAGCGGACCTCTTCGGCAAAGGCGGCGGCATAGGTGATGGACAAAGCTGCCTCAGGTTCTACAGCGAGGGTGACGGGGACCACAGCGGCTTGTACCAAGCCTTGAGAGTCCTGCTGAGTGACTGTTTGCTGACCGGCGATCGAGACCACGCGGATATCGCGCTGGAGGACGCGGACCTGCTTGGCCAGCCCCGGAACATCGCCAAAGACTGCGTAGACATCGACATGATCGCCGGGGCGTACCCGTCCGGCCACGCCCGTGACCGGATCGACGTTGATGGCGAGCTCACGCTCTGTCGAGGACAGCTCGCTGTTGGGGATGAGCATGTCGGAGCTGAGGGTGGATCCCGCTTCTAGGCGGAAGCTGACCCGCCGACCCAACAAATCCTTCAACGGGACGATGGAGGTCGGTGAAGTCCACCGGCGGGGCACCTCCACTGCGGTGAGGTTTGTTTCGGACAGCGGGGTATAGGGCTCAATGGTCACGGCGGCCTGATAGACGGTGACCCGCTCTCCCACCTGACTGCTCACGTTCGCCACATATGAGGTCACGGCAATGAAGACTCCGACGGCAATGCCCAAGGCGACCAGCATGAACAGCAGCCCACGTCTGCGTCGCGGATTCATGCTGCGGTCACGTTCGGTGAGATGACATGACAGTAGGGGCAGGAAGCGGTGTACCGGGGCTCACCGCATGCCTTGCAGGGGGTGCCCATCTCCATCACTGCTGGCGCGGGCCCCTCATCGACCATGAACTCGAATCCGGCACTGCCGAATGCGTCCTTGATGGACACGGTGCTGGGAAGGCGATAGGCCGGCAGCCCGGCGAAGGTGTCTTCTATGAGTGAGGGGAAGCCGGTGCCCTCACAGGTGGTGACCAGCACGCTCTGATCAGACGATTTTGCCAGTGGGGTTTCGGCGTTCATCAAGACCTCCAACCGGGGGCTAACCAGGGCCATGTAGCCGGCTCGCCGCGGAAACAGGGATCGCAGATGCTGGGTGAAGCTGGGATTGGGTGACCCGAGCCGGGTCACTGACTTCAACCACACCCCGGAGATGACCTGGGAGGCGGTCGCCTTGAGGAGTGCTACCGACGTGGTTGGGCCGTGACCTCCCATCAGCGTGTGCGAGGCCGATACGAGGGCCGCTAACGGAGTGACCGTGAGCGGTACCAGCGCGACCGACAACGCGGGCAGAGCGCCGCCCACGACGGTCGCGAAGTAGCGGGCGATATCGGTGCTCCGTGGATGCGTCATGACGATGAGATGGCTGACGGTTTCAAAAGCGAGGCGGTCTGCAACGGCAGGGCCGGCGTGCTGCCCGACGATGGCGATCCGGTCGGCCAACTCAGGATGCCCCGGACCATTCCAGGGTCTGTCCTCGTCGGCGGGGACGGAGTCGTCCACCCATACGGCGGCTAGTCGCACGACGCTCCTCTCCGGGGTGCCACCGTCCATCAGCAAGCGATGCGAAGGCGGGAGCATACTTCTATGGCAAGGCCTGAGAATACCTTACGCGTTTCTCGACTCAGGGTAGATCATGTGGTGCTCGTGGCATAATTATACGCTGTGACGAGGGGAGGATGGATTCGGCGGACGCGACGCATTCCGACGAATCGACGTGTATTGGGGCTTGGTTCCCTCGTCTTGTCTGCGGTGCTGGGGCTACTGGGATTCGGGCTGATGATAACGGGACTGTTTGGCTGGCTCACTCCGCAGCAGTCTCCGCTGCGTATCAATGGACCGGAAATGATTGAATTATCAAATACTCCGCTCTTTGATCCAGGCGTTACCGTGTTCATTTCAGCGAGCAATCCGGATGGAATTCCGTCGGCGCTATCCCTGGATTGCCGACTGATGACGGGCTTCGGGACGGTTCCGGTGCGCGGAGAGCCGGATCGGGTGCATGCCGGGGAACGGGTGCGGGATGGCGCCGCCCTGCTGGCGGTGGTTGACGTGGGCCGAACCAGTGCCGGGGATCGGCTGGTGTGTACTGGGGCGCAGGCAGGTGTGGAACTGTGGCTCCTGCCGACGCTCCCGGCATCGTCGGCGATGCCCATGTCGGTGGTGATTGCGGGGGTCGGTTGTCTCGGGTCCGCCATTCTGGTGAACCCCGGGGCGCGCGGGTATCGGCTTCGCTGAGCTTGGGGCGGGTGTGCTCAGGTGGTCAGGCTCACCAGGACCGGTGAGACCAGCACCGCGACGGTTCCGCCGACCATGTGTGGACCGAACGGGATGGACGATCGGCGAGTGGCGCGCCGGGTAGCTATCAGAAACAGCCCGATGCCAGCGGCAGTGACGTAGGCCACCAGGGTGGCGATAGCCACATGGGACCAGGACAGTGCACCGAGGATGAGGCCGATGCTGGCCGCTAGTTTGACGTCGCCCAAGCCCATGCCCTTGCCCCGGGTGATGAGTGTTTGGGTGAGGTAGAACGCGGTCAGGGCGGCACCGCCCAAGGCTGCCTGGGTGATTCGGGCGGGGTCGCCCTGGGTGAGCGACGCGACGACGACGCCCGCTGCTGTCGCCGGAATCAGAGGCAGGGTGATCATGTCGGGGAGGCGCAGCACATCGAGGTCGATGGCGGCCAGCGCTATCAAAACCGTGCAGAAGGCCGCCGCGACGACGGCCAAGACTGGTGCCTGCTCCCACCAGCTGGCCGCGACCAGCCCGGTGGTTACCGGGATCGCCACCCGAACCCAGCCGCTTGAGGCCGGTGCTCGGTCGAACTCATCGACGTATCGGTAGCTGCGACCGCGTAGCCAGCGTTCCAGGGGATAGGCGACGGCGGCGCCGCTGACCGCACCTACCCCGAGCGGAATCCAGATCACAGTTAGACCCTACGCTGCTGGGTCGATGGTTACCCGTCGGTTCTGGGCTTTCCCCTCCTCAGTGTTGTTTTCGGCCACCGGATCGGTTTCGCCCTGCCCTTCCACTGTGAAGGTGAAAGTGCTGGTGAGAAGCCTTTTGAGTGCCGCAGCCACGGCCTCGGCACGAGCTTCGGAGAGGGTTTGATTGGCCCGCTCATCCCCGTCTGAATCTGTGTGTCCGGTGATAGTCAGGTTTCCGCCCTCAGGGAGGGTGAGCCTGATTTTCTCAGCAGTCTTGTTGAGAATTTCATCAGCTGCGGGAGTAAGGGTTGCTTGATTGTAGTCGAATAGCACGGTGGTATCGAGGTCGATTTGGGTGCCAGAGGTGGTGATTGCTCCTGTAGTGGTGACGTCGCGCACCTGGACGATAGCCCGGTCAATCCAGGGGGCGAAGCGTTCGAGATCGGAGGCGAGGAATGGTGGCCAACCGTCTCCCAAGGCCACGGACTTCGCTTCGGTGGTGGGTTCCATCAGCCCCGTCTCGACGGGAATGTCCTGCACCAGCATCTGGCCACCGACCAGGACATCGACAACATCAGTGTCCTCGTCGATCGGGGGGAGAAAGGTCCAGCACGTGAGGGCTCGGGTGGGTTGGGTGGCCCGATCACGGGGGTAGTTGGTCAGACAGCTGGGCGGGTTGCGGAGGTTGGGAACCGTGTAGCCACGCATCGCCTGGCGGTCGATGATACCGAAGGACCTGGCAAACGAGCCGACATCGTGCCTGTAGTTCTTGAGCGCTCTGCTGCCGCCACCCCAAGTGGAGATGTTCGTCGCCGTAGCGCCCTCGGGGAAGACTGTCGAGTAGTAGATCAGGGTGCCACCGGTGATGCGTCGGACACCGTGGATGGTCACGATGAGTGGATCCGGACTGCTCGCCTTGGCCGAATCCCCATACACCACCCGGGCCCGGATAGGGAGGCTGTCGGTGCCGTCCGGGGGGACCTCGGCGCCGCGAGCCAGGGGAACCGTGAGCGGGCGCTCGATCAGGGTGGAGTGCACCTCCACCTCCGAGGTTCCGGCGGGTAGGGGAGCGAACATGGCTGTCAGGGGACGGGGAACATCCAAGAGTGTGGAGAAGCCAGGATGAACCCGGCCTCGCCAGGCGCCGGTGCCGACAGTGTGCTGCGATACCCGGTACTCGGTGCCGTCGACCTGCAGCGTGGGGCTGGTGAGCAGATCCAGCTTGTCATCCCCGGCCGTGGGGTGCGTGATGGTGTACATCAGCCGGGTTGAGTTCTCGGTGCTGCGCACGGAGTACACGTGTAGTGTGCCGCCCTCAAGCCCTGGTGAAACCAAGGGTGCGGTGGCGATAACCTCCGGTGCTGTGGCCCCCTCGCGGACTATCGCAGTAGCCAGTTCGGCGGGGCTGGTCGAGCTCGGAGATGGGGTGGCTGTGCTGGTTGCCGGGACCTCTGGGCTGGGCTCCGGTGGAGTCGCAAGGGTGCATCCGCTCAGGGCGATGATGCTGCCCGCGATCAACAGCGGGCCACGGCGGAGACGGGTCATTCGGGGGTACTCCTGGCAGGGGCTAGAGACCCACAGCATAGGCAACCCAAGGGGGCTGTTTCAGTCTGGGGCGCCCGGTCTCGGCGGAGACTGTCAATTTCTCGAACGTCCGATAGCGAAGAGTCAGGGTGCGAGTGAGACAGCCACGAGCGCGGTGACGGCGTTTCCCCTCGCCGTAGCACCGCGCTCGCGGCCCTTGCCCAACCATGCAATCGGTGTTGATGTGCGCGGCTTGGGGGTGGGCACGGGTAAAAGACTAAGAGGAGAGTGGGCCCAGAGAACAGGGCCCGCAGGCCTAAGGCGGGCCTACCTGTGCTGGGCCTGTCCGGGCCTTGTGTGCGGACATCAGCGCTCCAGGCCGAGGATCCCGCGCCGTGTACTGACTCGGGAAAGGGCCCCTGGGCCCAAGAGTGGGCCTAGGAGTCCAAGCGCCTAGCCATCGCTACTTCCACTGGTTGTGAGTTCGGGTTCGGGGTCGACGGCGCTCGGGCCGCGGAACTGGCTCGCATACAGGTCGTGATAGGCGCCTCGACGGGCCACGAGTTCGTCGTGGGTGCCCTGTTCTACGATGGCCCCGTCCTGCATGACCAGGATCAGGTCCGCATCGCGAATTGTGGACAGCCGGTGCGCGATCACAAAGCTGGTCCGATCGCTGCGCAGAGCGGCCATCGCTCGTTGCAACAGCAGTTCAGTGCGGGTATCGACCGAACTGGTGGCCTCATCGAGGATCAGCAGTGAGGGATCGGCCAGGAAGGCGCGGGCGATGGTGACCAGCTGTTTCTCTCCGGCGGATATGTTCGATCCCTCCTCGTCGATGACAGTGTCATAGCCATCGGGAAGTGAGTGTATGAACCGGTCCACATAGGTGGCGGTTGCGGCGGCCAGGATTTCGGTATGCGAGGCGTCCGGCCGACCGTATCGAATGTTCTCCCAGATAGTGCCATGGAACAACCAGGTGTCCTGTAGGACCATGCCGATCCGGCGGCGCAGGTCGGAGCGGGGCACGGTGCGGATGTCGATGCCGTCGAGGGTTATCCGGCCGGAATCAACGTCGTAGAAACGCATCAGGAGATTGACCAGCGTGGTCTTACCGGCGCCGGTGGGCCCGACGATGGCCACGGTCGACCCCGGCCGGGCTACCAGGGACAGATCCGATATCAGCGGAGCGTCCGCTCGATAGCTGAAGCCCACCTGGTCAAACACCACTCGGCCGGTCAGCGGTGTGGGCAGGGTGCCCGTTGCGTCTGTGTCCTGCTCGTCGGCGTCGAGCACCTGAAACACTCGTTCGGCCGAGGCAACGCCGGATTGAAGCAGATTGGCCATAGAGGCCAGTTGCGTGATGGGCTGGGTGAACATGCGGGAGTACTGGATGAATGCTTGTACATCCCCGAGAGTCATCTGGCCGGCTGCGACCCGGAGGCCCCCCGCCACGGCCACCGCTACGTAGCTGAGGTTTCCGATGAAGAACATGACCGGCATCATCAGCCCCGAGATGAACTGGGCGCTGAATGATGCCGAATACAGGCGCTCGTTGTGCTCAGCGAAGGCTGCCGCAGCCTCCTCGCTGCGTCCAAAGACCTTGACCAGGGCGTGACCGGTGTACGCCTCTTCAACCTGAGCGTTGACGTCACCGGTGGACGCCCACATTTGAGCGAAGCGGCCTTGGGCGCGCTTGCCTATGATTATCGCTGCGCCCATCGAGAGCGGTACCGCTATCAGCGCGATCACCGAGAGTGCAGGTGAGACCCAGAACATCATCGCGAGCACGCCGATCAGTGTGAGCAGGTTGGTGAGCAGCTGACTCAAGGTCTGCTGCAGTGACTGGGCAATGTTGTCGATGTCGTTGGTGACCCGGCTCAGGATCTCGCCGCGGGGTTGCCTGTCGAAATAGGCCAACGGGAGCCTATCCAGTTTGGCCTGCACGTCGCGCCGCATCCGATAGACCGACCGCTGGACGACCTCATTGAGAATCCACCCGGACGCCCACATCACCACGCCGCCGATGGCCGCGAGAGCTAACCCGACTCCGGCGATGGTGGCGACCGCTGGCCAATCCACGCCCACGCCCGGGGTGACGTCCATGCCGGATAGCATGTCGGCCAGCGTGCCCTGGCCTTGGGCGCGGAGGGAAGAGACTATTTGTTCCAGTGGGACCCCCACGGGAAGGTTCTTCCCCATAAGCCCGGAGAAGAGGGCATCGGTCATCATCCCGAGCACTTTGGGGCCAGCGACATTGGCTGCCACAGCGATGGTCGACAGCAGTACGACGAGGCCTATCCGCGCCCGTTCGGGGCGCAGCCTCCCCAGCAGGCGCTTCAGCGATGGGAGGAAATTGATGGCCTTCTGGGCGGGAGCCTGAGCCATCGGGCCGTGCCCGCGAACCTGCGGACCATGCTGCGGCCGGGCGGCAGCCTCGGTGATCCGGCGCGGTTGGTTGTCGCGGGCGCTCATGCTGCTTCCTCCGCCTTGAACTGGGACTCGACGATCTCGGCGTAGGTGGGGGAGGTGACCATCAACTGAGAGTGTGTACCGATCCCCTCGATCCTGCCGTTGTCCAACACGATTATCTGGTCGGCATCCCGAATGGTCGCTACCCGCTGAGCGACGATGATGACTGCTGCCCGTTGGGTTTCGTGAGCCAAGGCAGACCGCAGCCGGGCATCGGTGCTGACATCGAGTGCGGAGAAGCTGTCATCAAACAGGTATACCTCGGGTTGGCGGACCAAGGCCCGGGCGATCGCCAGCCGCTGCCGCTGCCCGCCGGAGACGTTGGTGCCCCCTTGTGCAATCGGCGCCTTGAGCTGTTCTGGCATCTGCTGGACGAAGTCCTTGGCCTGGGCTATCTCCAAGGCATGCCACAGCTCAGCATCGGTGGCGTTTGGATTGCCGTAGCGCAGATTGGAGGCGACCGTCCCGGTGAACAGATAGGCGCGCTGAGGGACCAGCCCGATAGTGCGCCACAGCACCTCGGGGTCGAGCTGGGTCACATCGATGCCCCCCACGCGGACGATGCCCGAAGTGGCGTCGAAGAGCCGGGGGATGAGCTGCAGCAACGTTGTCTTTCCCGCTCCGGTTGAGCCAATGAAGGCAGTGACCGTTCCTGGTCGGACACTGAAGGTGAGATTGCTGAGGACCGGCTCCTCGGCGCCGGGGTAGGCGAAGCTCACCTCCTCGAAGTCGACCGTGCCAGGTGCGTCCACCGAGGTGATGCCAGCGGCGGGTGGGACCACCGACGATTGAGTATCCAGAACCTCCTTGATCCGGGTGGCGCACACCTGGGCGCGGGGCGCGATCATGAGCATCATCGTGGACATCATGACGCTCATCAGGATCTGAATCAGATATTGCAGGAAGGCAGTGAGCTGCCCGATCTGCATCGCATCGGCGTCCACTCGGAGCCCGCCGAACCACATCACTCCGACGCTGGAGGCTGTGATCGCCAGCTGAACCATCGGGAAGAACAGCACCATGCGCCGGCCTACCTGGAGCTGCACAGTGGTCACATCTGCATTGGCCCGTGCGAACCGTGCGGTCTCCACAGGCTCGCGCACGAAGGCCCGGATCACCCGGAGCCCGCTGATCTGCTCTCGAAGCACCCGGTTGAGCACGTCTATCCGGGCCTGCATGGAGCGGAACAACGGCAGCGTCTGCACCAGAATGATCCCGATGAAGATGGCCATCGTCCCGACAGCCACCGCTATCAGCCAGCTCAGGCCCACGTCTTCCCGAAGAGCCATGAATACCCCGCCCACCATCATTATCGGAGCCTGCACGATCATGAAGGCGGTCATCATCACCAGCTGTTGCACCTGCTGGACGTCATTGGTGGACCGGGTTATGAGGGAGGGGGCTCCGAAGTGGTTCACCTCCTGGGTCGAGAATCGGAGGACGGTGCGGAAAACGCCAGCGCGTACATCCCGCCCGAAGCCCATCGCGGTCTGGGCGCCGAAGTAGACCGCACTGGCCTGCCCGAGGACCTGAATCAGGGTGACCCCGAGCATGATGGATCCGAGCCGCCAGATGGTGGCGGTATCGCCCTGGGCGATGCCGTCGTCGATGATGCGGGCATTGAGTGTGGGTAGGTAGAGGGAGGCCGCCGTGGCGAGCAGCTGCATCACTATGACCAGCATGATCGGTCGGCCGTAGGGGCGCAGGTAGGTGCGCAACAGGGAGATCAGCATCAAACTTCCTGGGATAGGCCGGTCAACAGCAGCCGGGCAAGATGATCGGGATCAGCCAGAGTTGTTTCCCTGGCCCAGGGGTGATGTACGCCGTGCGCAGCCGCAATTACTAGCGCTGCCGCCTGTGCTGGGGTTGTGCTCAGTTCGGACGCGAATGGTTGCAGAGTCGCGGTGACGCGGGTGGCTAACTCTTCGTGCAGGGCGCTGAAGTCCGGCCGTTGACAGGCCGTCTTCGCCGATCCTGAGGCGAGCGGTGGGGGTGGCCCGCCCGGATGGATCAGCGTCACCAGCGAGCGGACCTCATCGACATAGGACCACAGGGCTCGCAGTAACTGGGCGATGGTGGCCGCCAGGGTGTCGCGCTGCGCCCGGTTCAGTTGTTCATGGAGGTGGTCGGGCGACCAGGCGTCCAGGAGGCAGGCGTGGATCAACTCGTCCTTGGACCTGAAGACCCGGAAGATGGTGCCTTCGGCTACGTTCGCAGCGGCTGCAATCTGCCGGGTCGTAATCGCGGTTCCATGGGTGCGCAGCAAGGGGAGCGTGGCGGCGATCAGGGTGCGTCGCCGTTCCGCAGTGGGGAGGCGATGAGCGCGAGTCACGGCGCAACTATAGTGAGTGAGTACTCACTCAACAAGGCTGGCCGTGGCCCGATTTCAGAGCGAGCGGACGGCCTCCTTGACCTCCGGAATGCGGGGTGGGGGCACGCTGAGTCCGGCGACCCCCAGATCGAGGATTCTGCCGAGGAGCCGGGTGTCGGCTGCCAGCGATCCGCAGACCGTTATCGGGGTCCCGGGGAGGGCACGGCAGGCAATCTGGATGAGATCGAGCACGGCTGGATCTGCCGGCGGAATCAGGCTCACCATCTCTGGATCTGAGCGGTCGGCGGCCCAGGCGAACTGCGCCAGGTCGTTGGTCCCAAAGCTGGCGAAATCGACAAGTCCCGCAAAGTCGATCAGCCGCAGTGCTGTGGCTGGAACCTCGATCATGATGCCTACCGGAAGTGGGTCGGCGGCTAACTCGATCCGGACATGCTCGATAAGGTCACGGGCCCAGCGCACCTCGGCGGGAGAACTGACCATGGGCAGCAGAATCTGGACCGGAACCTCCCGGGATGCGAGGAAGAGGGCGCGGATCTGCTCAGCAAAGACGGGTTCCAGTGCTGGCATGGCCCGGATGCCGCGGCTGCCGAGGGCTGAATTCGCGGTCCGCCCCGCAGGCAAGAAGGCAACCGGCTTGTCGGCACCGGCGTCCCAGGTGCGAACGGTGAGGGGGCCGCTCAGCGCACGGCCCAGAGCCACATAGGCCTCCGCCTGGACGTCGACGCTGGGGGCCTGGGTGTGGGACCCGAACAGGATCTCGGTGCGCACCAGCCCAGCCCCATCGGCGCCGAAACGTTCGGCTTGAACGGCGTCCCCCACGGTGGAGAGGTTCGCCAGGACGGGTACCGCCACCCCCTGCGATGTTGATGCTGGGCTATGGGCTTCGCCCAGTGCCCGCTGCGCCATCCGGCGACGCATCACCCGGATGTGTGCCAAGTCTTGCCGTCGATTGTCATCGGGATCGATCCACAGTTCTGAGGTGAGCGGGTCGAAGGCAACCATGTCGCCATCGCGGAGTTGCTGAGCCGACCGGACGCCGGGGAGGACTGGGATCCCGCGGGCGCGGGCGGTCAGTACCCCATGCCCATTGGGCCCGCCCAGGGTGGTAATCACGCCCAGACATGTCCGAGCATCGAGTTTCAGGGCCGTGGGCGGATCCAACTCGTCGACCACCCACACATGGGGAGAGGTGGGCCCTTCGTCGACCAACGGGCGTCCGAGTAGGGCCAGGAGAAGGAGCCGTCTAAGCCCCCGCAGATCTTGGGCACGCTCGCGGAGGTATTCCGAGGTGAGCCTGTCGAAGGTCCGGGCGGCGCGGGTGAACTCGCTATTCACAGCATCGACCGCGCTGTAGCCCTCGGTGATCCGGGACACCACCTCGTGGTTGAGTTCTCGATCATCTAACAGAACCGTTTGGGCGCCCATGATGCCGGTCGGATCACCGTCGACCGGTGCCAAGGCGGCGCCGACAGTGTGTACGGCCTCGGTGTAGCGGGCCAGTTCCTGTTTGGCGGGGCCTGGGACATAGCCCAGGGTGGATGGCCCGGAAGAACGGAGGGTCACCGAACCCACCACCGGCAGGGTGTCCGATGGGCCCACGGCCTGCGGGCTTTCCCGTAAGCCCGCGCTGGCAGGTGCCGGGGTCTTGGGGTGGTCGGCGTGAGCATCACCGAAGTAGCTGGCCGACAGATCGGCCAGGACCTGCCGCGCTTGGGCGGCCTGGGGGCCGCGGATGCGCGCCTGAAGTACCTGGCCCTGGGTTAGCTGGAGTGCCGTAATCCGGGCGATACTGCTGGCCGGGGCCGGGCCGGCTCCGGTGCTCGCATTGCTGATCTCGACCACGGCGTCGATGTCGGCCAAGGCGGTGACAATGCGGGCCGCGGGACGCAGGTGAATCCCCAGGGGATTGCCGACCGGAGCTCGCCACACGACCGACTTGACTGGGCGGGGCTGCGCGGCCCGCTCGGCAACCATGAGCGGCGGGGCAGGCTCGTCGCCGTCGACGTGGCGTTCCTTGGCGTGCACGGCGGAACGGGCGGCCTGCTCTACCCCGGCCAGATCGGTGCCCGGCGCCGCTGATAGCGCCGCCACCAGCCCCTCCACTAAGGGCGCCGGGGTAATCCGCACCCGCGCCGCCAGGTCACTGGGCAGAAACTCAACACTCAGCTCGGCGCTCAGCAAAGCGCTGCCTAGATCGAGGAGCACCAGCACGCCCTCCCCGGAGTCGGCCGCCAGAATGGCGTTCCGGATGGCTGAAGCATCCGTGCCGAATGAACCGTCGTCCATGCCCGCAGCGATCAGGACTTCGGGTAGGTCATCGCCATCGACGGCGCGAGCGAAACCGACCGCGGCCTCGGCAAGCGCGCGACTATGGCAGACGACGACAATGCCGATCATGCGGCCGACGGATCCTGGTGTGCAAAGGTGTGATCGCTGAGACGTTCAGGCAACTGCCCGTACCCCATAGATGCTCCCCCGTCGCGTCGTTGCCACTCGGGGGCCCACTGTAGTGCAACGCTTCAATCGCTCGTGAGATAACAACTTGGTAGCGGTTGCGCCGTTCCGGCAGCGACCGGGGGCGGCTGGGCTTACCGTGAGAGCACGCCGTTGTCCAGCAACGACGGGCGTCAAGGATTGATCAAAGGCGTTCACCCTGGCGAGCGAGAGGGGCGGCCCCAACGCCGTCCCTTTCTGCTGCTCGAAGATCCTCAGCGCCAGCCCGTCGGCCCCGTTGAGCCCGCGCGATACTCCTCCAAGGGCACCTCGTTGGTGGCCCAGGCCGAGAGTATCGGCGTGAGAATGCGCCAGCACTGTTCGGCGATATCCCCTCGGACGCTCAGCAGGGGATCGTCAGAGAGGATTCCCTCCAGGATTTCGCCATAGGGGCGCAGGGGGCTCTCGCTGAGCTCTGCGGCGAGAATCGTCTGTTCCAGATCCCAGCGGTCGCCCTCGGCGTTGGTGGTGATCTGCAGGGCGATCGACTCGGGTGCCAGCCCGATAACCAGGATATTGGGTGCGGCCTCTCCGGTGAACCCCTCGGGGAGATGGGGCACCGGCCGGAACTTGATAACGATGCCGCGGAAACCGTCGCCCAGCGCCTTCCCGCTCCGTAGCCGAAAGGGGACACCGGCCCAGCGGGCGTTGCGGATCTCCAGGGTTATTTCAGCCAGGGTTTCGGTGTCATTCTCGGGAGTGACGCCCGGCTCATCAACGTAGTTGGGGACCTCACGACCGTTGATGCTCCCGGCGGTGTACCGAGCCCGCCGCGACCATGAGATCGGGTCGTCGTTCCAGACATGCGTGGAACGCAGCGCGTGGACGAGCAGGTCGCGGAGTTCCACTTCGTCGATCCGGGCCGGCTCTTCCATGGCCACTAGGGCCAGGACGAGCATGAGGTGACTTTGGATCATGTCCTTCATGGCGCCCGCCTGGTCGTAGTACTGCGCGCGACCTTCCAGGGTCAGCACTTCATCGGCAATTATCTCGACCCGCTCGATACTGGCGGTGTTCCAGGTGGGCTCGAAGATCCGGTTGGCGAAGCGCACGCCCAACAGGTTCAGGACGGTGGCCTTGCCCAGGTAGTGGTCCACCCGGTAGATCTGGCGCTCCGGAACCAGGCCGGTCAACAGCGAGTTGAACTCCTGTGCCGACTCCAGGCTGGTGCCGAACGGCTTCTCAATGGCTAGGCGAAGCCCGGTTGGCAACTCGAGCTGGGCCAGCACCTCGCAGGCATGCTGACTGATCGCCGGGGGGAGCGCGAAGTAGAGCACTATCGGATCGCCCGGATGTGCCAGGGTGCCGAGAAAAGTACGCATAGCGGAGATGTCGGTCACATCCAGCACGTCGAATCGGGCCGTGCTGGCCAGTTCGGCTACCCGTTCGGCGCGACAACCGCCAGCGGCAAGCCCGTCGCGGACGCGCTGCTGCCACTCGGATAGCTCAAGTGCCTCGTGGGCTGCACCGACGAGCCGTACCTGACGGTCGTGATCCTCATGGAGGAGTGTCCCCAGCCCGGGGAGGAGGAGCCGCTGGGTCAGGTCCCCGGAAGCTCCCAGAATGACGAGCGTGGTTGGCTGTGAGCCCATGGGTTCCCCTCCTGGCCGATTTGCGCCGGACGCGCGAGCGAGGCCACGTTATCGCTTCCTCCACACCGGCGTGCTTCTCTCGGGGCTGGTACGAAGGTCGTGGGCTCGGCGGAGCGCTAATCTGCTCTGGTGACGAAGACTGTAGTGGTTCCTGGCGACGGCACTCCCTCGGTACCTGAGCAGGTTCAGGTTCGGCGGGAGAAGCGAGCCCGGATCCTCGCTGCTGGAGACCAGGCCTACCCGGTGGAGGTGCCCCGCACGCACAGCCTGGCGCAGATCCGTGCTGCTTGGGGGCAACTCACTGCCGGCGAAGAGACCGATGCAGTGGTGAGCGTGGCTGGTCGGGTTATCTTTCAGCGCAACACGGGCAAGCTGTGTTTCGCGACGTTGGCCGATCAGTTCACGCCGGAAGCCGATGGGGATCGACTCCAGGTGATGCTGAGCCTCTCCGAGGTGGGGCAGGACGCGCTGGATGCCTGGAAGGCCGACGTCGACCTTGGCGATTTCGTCTCGGTGACGGGTCGGGTGATCTCGTCCCGCCGCGGGGAGCTGTCGGTGCTGGCCACCGGATGGGTGCTGGCTTCCAAGGCGCTGCGGCCGCTGCCCACGCTACACAAAGAGCTTTCGGAGGAGGCCCAAGTCCGCCAGCGTTACGCCGACCTTATCGTCCGGGATGAGGCGCGGCAGATGGTCCGGATGCGTGCTCAGGTGACCCGATCGATCCGGGAGACACTGCATCGCTTGGGTTTCCTCGAGGTGGAGACCCCGATCCTGCAACTCATCCATGGCGGGGCCGCGGCGCGCCCGTTCAACACGCACATAAACGCCTTCGATATCGACATGAGCCTTCGGATTGCTCTGGAGCTTAACCTCAAGCGCACTATCGTCGGCGGCTCCGACAAGGTCTACGAGATGGGCCGAATCTTCCGCAACGAGGGAATCGACTCCTCGCACAGTGCCGAGTTCACCATGCTCGAGGCCTATCAAACCTGGACCGACCAGCGGGGCATCGCGGCGGTGATCCAGCAGGTGATCGTGGATGCCGCCGATGCCGTGGGCTCGCGCCAGATTGAGACGCCCGAGGGTCTTGTCGATCTGGACGGGGAGTGGCGCTGGCTGCCCTTGTTCGAGGGCCTGAGCGAAGCCCTGGGGCAGCCGATCTCTATCCGGACGCCAGTGGGGGAGTTGCGGGCTGTGGCCGATGCGTGCGATGTCGC
Source organism: Propioniciclava sp. (assembly GCA_047973325.1). Taxonomy (GTDB): domain Bacteria; phylum Actinomycetota; class Actinomycetes; order Propionibacteriales; family Propionibacteriaceae; genus Propioniciclava. The sequence goes on from JBKEBU010000112.1 coordinate 40,861, forward strand.
CTATGACCCGGCCTGGCAGGCAGACAAACTGGCCATGGAACTCTTCGCCGAACTCGTGGAACCGACGCTGCTGCAACCGACATTCGTTTGTGACTATCCCGCGATAGCGCAACCATTGGCGCGGCCGCACCGAGAAGTCCCTGGTCTCATCGAGGCCTGGGATCTCATCATCGGCGGGGTGGAACGGGGCACCGGGTTCAGCGAGCTTATCGATCCGGTGATCCAACGTGAGCGGTTCACCGAGCAGTCATTGCTGGCGGCCAAGGGGGATCCGGAGGCGATGCAGTTGGACGAAGACTTCCTCCATGCCCTGGAGCTGGGCGCCCCACCGATGGGCGGCATGGGTATGGGGGTGGACCGGATCATGATGTTGCTCACGGGACGGGGGATCCGCGAGACGATCCTGTTCCCGCTGTTGAAGCCGGTCTCCTGATGTCTCCGGCCACCGTGCCACAGGGGCACCAGCAGATAGTGGTGCGCGCCTATGGGGTATTGATCCATCCCGACGAGGAGCGCTTCCTCGTGGTCGGGTTTGCCGACGGAGACTATAGGTGTCACCGGCTACCCGGCGGCAAGGTGGAGTACCTGGAACTGTCGTCGGCGGCCATGGCTCGAGAATTGGCTGAAGAGTTCGGGCTCAAGGTGCTGGCGCCGGTGCCCATCGGAGTTCTCGAGAACACGTCCGCGGAGGGCGCCGGCGCCCATGATGTCATCTTCGTCTTCGCGCATCGGTTGGAAACCCCGCTGTACCCCGATGAAGGTGGCGTCTTCACCGATGAAGGGTGGACCTTCGACGTCGGTTGGCGCCGGTTTGATGCCGAAACCCCGGAGCTTTACCCCGTGGGAATAGAAGAGATGCTGCCCCTGGCCCTCGCCGTGACCTGATCCGCTCCGGCTGGTCACTCCTCCAAGGTGCTGGTGTCGCCCTCGTCGAGTCCTTGAGCGCGGGCCTTCAGCAGGCGTCGCATGATCTTCCCGGAGCGGGTCTTGGGCAGCGTGTCCACGAACTCGATAACGTCGGGCTTGGCAATGGGTGACAGGTGCACCGATACGTGCTGACGGAGTTCCTCGACCAGCTTCTCCCCTGGTTCGAAACCCATCCGCAACACCGCGTAGGTGTGGATTGCGTTGCCCTTGATCTCGTGGGGAAGCCCGATGGCGGCGGCCTCAGACACTGCCGGATGTGACACCAGCGCTGATTCAACCTCAGCGGTGCCGAGCCGGTGCCCGGACACCTTGATGACGTCGTCGGTGCGCCCGATGATCCACACGTATCCGTCCTCGTCCAGCCGGGCGGCATCTCCGGCGAGGTACTTGCCTGGATACTTCGACCAGTAGGTCTCGGCGTAGCGCTCGTCGTCCTTGTACAGGGTGCGGAGCATGGCGGGCTGTGGGTTGGTGAGCACGAGGAACCCCTCTTCGCCGGTGGCTACCGGGTCGCCGGCCTCATCGAGGATCTCCACGTTCTGCCCGAAGAAGGGCTTTCCTGCTGAACCGGGCTTCTGGGGCTCTCCCGGGACTTGGGTGATCTGGAACATGCCGGTCTCTGTTTGCCACCAGGTATCCATGATCGGGCACTCACTACGACCTATCACCCGGTGGAACCAGTGCCAGGCCTCTGGATTTATAGGCTCGCCCACCGAGCCGAGTAGGCGTAGCGAGGAGAGGTCGTGCCGATTCGGCCAGGCCTCACCGAACCGCATCAGGGACCGGATGGCTGTCGGCGCGGTGTAGAACGAGGTGATGCCGTAGTACTCGATCAGCTGCCACCAGCGGTTGGGGTAGGGATAGGTCGGCCCGCCCTCAAACATGAAGGAGGTGGCGGCATTCAGCAGGGGGCCGTAGACCACATACGAATGCCCGGTGACCCAGCCGGGATCCGCGGTGCACCACCACCGGTCTTCGGGGCGCATGTCGAAGGTGTCGCGCAGGGTCACGTAGGTGCCCACCATGTACCCGCCGTGGGTGTGCAGGATGGCCTTGGGCTTCCCGGTCGACCCGGAGGTGTACAGAATGTACAGCGGATCCTCCGCATCCATGGGCTCCGTGGGGCAGACCCCCCTCGCGATCGGTAGGGTCAGCAGATCGTGGTACCAGTGATCGCGCAGCGCATCCATGGTGACTTCAGTGCCGGTGCGCTGCACCACGATGACATTCTCGACGGTAGGGGAGGAGCGGACGGCCTCATCGACGATCTCCTTGAGCGGGAACACCCCGCCATTGATATACGAGCCATCTGCGGTGATGACCAGCTTCGACTCCGAATCGTCAATCCGCGCCGCGAGCGCATCTGCAGAGAAGCCTGCGAAGACGACGGAATGCACCGCCCCTATCTTGGCGCACGCGAGCATGGCGAAGAAGATCTCCGGGATGCGGGGTAGGTAGATGGTGACCCGATCGCCCTTCCCCACCCCCATCGATTTGATTATGTTCGCCATCTTGTTGACCTGGCGATTGAGTGAGTAGTAGCTGAAGGTGCGGCGGTCGTTGCCATCTTCGCTCTGCCAGATGAGTGCGAGCTTGTTCTTGTTGGGTCCGGTCAGCTGCCGGTCCAGGCAGTTGTGCACGATATTGACTTTTGCCCCAGCGAACCACCTATAGAAGGGTGCGTCTGAATCATCCAGCACCTGCTCCCACGGTTCGAACCACTCCAGCTCGGCTGCCTGCTCGGCCCAATACCCGACCGGATCGGCGAGGGCGGTTATCCGCTGCGTGTCCGGATCGGGAACGTGGGAGGTGGCTCCGATAGCAGGGTGGGGGTGGAAGACATCGGCAGCATCGTCTGCTTGGGTGTTGCTCGTCATAGGGTCCTCCCTTGGCCGTGGATCGCCTACCTTAGTGGGCTACCCGAGGCGAGCAACAGGAGGCGCGGCGCTACTTCCAGAGTGTGGAGAGTGCGAAGGCAGCGGTGATCAACCCCATGCCGATCAGCATGTTCCAGTTGCCGAGGTCCGACATGAACGGGACGGCTATGCCCGTCGCTGCGGTGATGTACCACACCACAAGCCAAAGGACCCCGAGGATCCCGCAGGTGATGAAGGTAGGCACCACCCAGTTCCGGCGCTCGGCGAGGGTGCCGCGCCGGTTTTCGGCGCGTTCCTCCTGGGTGCGGGCCATCCGGGCGGCCTTCTGTTTGTGCTCGGCCCGCTTGCGGCCCTTGGACTCCGGCACGAACCCTCCTGTTGGACGACAACTCGATCCAGCCTACCCCAGAGGCCGCTGCCATTCATGGGCAGCAATCCCGCACGTCGGCAGTGCCGCTCGAGCAACCGGGCTCGCTGCGGGGATGCCGGTCTCAGTAGGCTAGGAATGTGAAACGTGGAATGGCCCGGATGCGACGTGCTGCCCGGCAGTACGCGGCCACCACCTCGCCCCTGCGGATTCTCACAGTCCTGGCCTGCGTGCTCGCTGGTTTCATGATGGCCAGCAGCGCGATCGCCTCGCGGGGCGATGATCTCCGACCCGGAAGAACGACGGAGCTATCGCGGCTGGTGGCGGCGGAGGCGGACCGGGTCGAAGCGTTGACCCAGCGGGTCGCCATCCTGCGGGCGGAGGTGGATGACCTGACCCAGGCTACTGCTACCGAGCCTGGGCAGGGGGCACCGAACCTCTCCGCAACAGCTGAAGCCGCTGCAGCGGTTGCTGTTCGGGGTCCAGCTCTGACAGTAACCCTCACTGATGCTCCGGCAAGTATCAGCCCACCAGGTGTGGATGATGACCTGTTGGTGGTTCACCAGCAAGACATTCAGGCGGTGGCCAATGCCCTCTGGGCTGGCGGCGCCGAGGCGATGACCATTCAAGGACAGCGAGTGTCGTCGTGGACCGGGATCAAGTGTGTCGGCAACACCGTGGTGTTGCACAATGTGCCCTACGCCCCGCCCTACGTGATAACTGCTGTGGGCGATCGCACCCGGATGCAACGGGCCCTGGCCGATTCGGCCTACTTGGACATCTACCGCGACTACGTTGCAGCCTACGGTCTGGGCTATCAGGAGGAGTCCCG
>JBKEBU010000122.1:0-62607 GCA_047973325.1 Propioniciclava sp.
CGCTGATCAATCATGCTCTGGCTGCGGCGCACCGGATCGGGCGACCCGCGTCCCCCACATCTGGCGATGGACGTCCAGTACACCCACCAGATCTGGGGTTGCGGTTCATCCCGCCCGGCACACCCTCGCCCAGGGCAGCATTGATCAGCGCATCCCTAACAACCAAGTGCCGCGAGCTGCCCACGCCTCAGTCCGAGGATCAGGTCGGATCAACGGCTGGGTTCAGCTGCGCTCTGGTCGTGCCACCTTCCTTCATCGGTTGTCGACAGCCCTCCCCGATCCACAGGGACAAGGATGATGACGGGCGTCCCGGGCTCGGGACCAACGTGTATTCATGAAGGCCTGTCGGGAGAGTGGGGGTGCGGGATCAGGAGTGGTCTCACAGCACGCAAGAAGCATCAGGGTGCAGCCGGTGCGGCGTGGCCACCCGTTGGTCTTGGCCGCAACGGCATGGGCAACCTGCTGGGCGGCTACCTCGGGGGACGGGCGTCTGATGTGGATGGCCGGGGGAGCGGGGGCATTGATACTGCTGGCCGCCGTGTCGCTGAGGTCGTGGTTCGTGGTGTCTGCAGGCCTTCTGGTACTGGTCGTGCTGGCGGCCGGTGTGTGGCGTACGGATGCACTGGCTGCTGAGCCGATCCCAGATCTGGTCGACTCCGGGAGGACGGTTCGGGTGGAGATGCGCCTGGATGGGGCCGGGAGGTTGTGGGAAGCCGCAGGGTCGCGTCCGGCGTGGTGGCGTGGGTCGGGAAAGCTGCTGTCGGTGACCTCGGGTGATGAGCGCTGGTCGGCGGCATCGCCGGTGGAGGTCCAGGTGTCGGGTGAGCGGGCGGCATCGTGGGAGGCGTTGCCGGTAGGTGCTGTGGTGGAGGTAGCCGCCCGGTTGGTGGCCGCAGACCCGGGGGAGCGGGCGGTTGCGGTGGTGAAGGTCCGGGGTGACCATCGGATTGCCGAAGAGCCTGATCTGGTGGCGGTGGGGGTGGAGGCTATCCGTTCGGGGCTCCGGCAGGCGTGTGCGCGGCTGCCTGCCGATGCGAGGGCACTGCTACCTGGGCTGGTGGTGGGCGATACGTCTGGGATGCCCGAGGGTCTGGCCGAAGACATGCGGACGACCGGGCTGGCACACCTAACCGCCGTCTCCGGGGCCAATCTCACGCTTCTCCTGGTGGTGCTCCGGGCGGGTGCGGTCTGGGTGGGCGTACGCGGTCGGTGGATCGGAGTCGTGCTCGGGGTAGGTGTGGCGGGCTTCGTGGTGGTGTGCCTAGCCGAGCCCAGCGTGGTGCGGGCCGCCACGATGGGTGTGGTGGGTTTGGTGGCGCTGGGTCGGGCGAACCCGGCCCGGAACGGCACGCGGCAGATCGCTACTGCGATCCTGTTGGTGTTGACTGTGGATCCGTGGATGGCCCGCTCGGTGGCGTTCACGTTGTCCGTGGCGGCCACCCTGGGCATCGTGTGGCGGGCCCGACGCTGGGCGGAACTATTGGCCGGTTGGTTGCCTCGCTGGATCGCGGAAGCATGCAGTGTCACGGTGGCTGCACAACTGGCCACACTTCCGGTGCTGGTGGCGATAGCGGGGCAGGTGAGTGTGGTAGGCCCGCTCACCAATCTGGCGGCGGCTCCGCTGGTGGCGCCGGCAACAGTGCTCGGCCTAGCGGCGGCCCTGGTATCACCGGCGATGCCCGGGCTCGCGGTGGTCTTGGTCTGGCCAGCCGGGATCTGCGCCAGTGGGATAGCGCTGATCGGCAGAACCGCCAGCAGCGTACCCGGAGCAACGTTGTCGTGGCCGATTTCAGTCGGCGGGGTGGTGGGGGCAGCGGGGGTGGCGCTGGTGGGGTTCTTGCTGCTTGCCCGCCTGGTGGTCCGGCCCGGGGTGGTGCTGGCGCTCACGGCATTGCTGGTGGTTGCAGCCTTGCGCGGTCCGGTCTATCCGGGGTGGCCGCTCCGGGATTGGGTGGTGGCGGTGTGCGATGTAGGGCAAGGGGACGCGGTCGTGCTGAATGCTGGTGGGGGGATTGCGGTCGTGGTGGATACCGGTCCGGAGCCCGCCTTGCTCGCCCAGTGCCTGGATCGGTTGGCCGTGCGTGCGGTGCCGATGGTGGTGCTCACTCACCTCCATGCCGACCATAGCGGCGGCCTGGCAGCTGTGGCCGGGTTAGGGATGCAGGAACTGGTGACATCGCGAGTGCGGTCGCCGAAGAGCGGTGAGGCGCGCGTGGCGGATGTAGACGCCCGGCGGATCTTGGCTGGGAACGGATCCGCCTGGCGGATCGGGGCGGTCCACCTGCGGGTCCTGTTGGCTCCGGAGCTGGTGACCACCCCGGGATCGGGTGAGGGGGAGTCCACCGCTGAAAATGATGCCTCGCTGTTGATCCGGGCTGAGGTGGGCGGGGTGTCCATGCTGATTGCCGGAGATGTGGAGATGGCTGGGCAGCGACGTCGGCTGGCTCTGGGCAAGGCCCTCGCTGTGGATGTGATCCTGGTGCCGCACCATGGCAGTGGGCGCCAGTGGCCAGCGTTCGTGCGCGCCACGGCACCGGATCTGGCGGTGATCAGCGTGGGTGAAGGAAATGACTATGGGCACCCGGCGGCTGCTGCGCTGTCGCTGGTGGCCGCTACCGGCGCCACGGTAGTGCGTACCGACCAGGTGGGCACCGTAGCGGTGCGGCGGGACCCAACCGGGCTGGTGATGGCGACTGTACGCTGACCCATCCTCGGTGACACCGCTGCTTCAGCCGCGGCTGGCCCACAGCAGCCGCGAACCGGCCAAATCGTCCCAGGTGCCGGCGAAACCGATCCCGGCCACGGTTGCGGTCGGGAAGTGGTGCTTGACCTGAGCGCTGGCGTCGGGATCGGATCCGGGCCCGCTGAGGTCATGCACCAGGGCGGGGACTCCCGGTGCATGAGCGACCACGGCGACGGTCTCTACCTCTGGGGGGACCTCAGCCAGCACCCGGAGGATGCCGAAGGTGGAGGCGTTGTACAAGTCTTCGTGCAGCTCCACTGGTGCTGAAAGCCCCATGCCGGTCGCCGTCTGGGCTGCCCGATCTGCCGATGAGGCCAGAATGACTTCTATGCCCATCTCGGCGAGTATCCCGCCCAGGTGAGCTGCTTGCTCAACCCCTTCGGAGGTCAGCACGCGCCCATGATCGCCCCGCCCATGGCCGGTGAACTCCGCCTCGCCATGGCGAATGAGAAAGACACGTTTCATGGGGCCACCCTAGTAGCCTGTCGCAGCTGATCTTTGTATTCGCGACCCCAGGTGAGTCCTGGGCTGCGCCGTGGATCCTCATCGATACCCCGGCATCGATTCCGGATCCCCGTCTTGCCTAGAACCCACCTGACGCCGCTCGGTACCGCACATCTCAGCTGCGACAGACTACTAGTAGCCTGTCGCAGCTGGTCTTTTGTATTCGCGACCCCAGGTGAGTCCTGGGGTGCGCCGTGGATCCTCATCGATACCCCGGCATCGATTCCGGATCCCCGTCTTGCCTAGAACCCACCTGACGCCGCTCGGTACCACACAGCTCAGCTGCGACAAGCTACTAGGTCTGAGCTGGATGTTTGCCACCCCGGATGGACACCCAGGCCGGCGGAGACCTGAGCGCAACTGTAGGGTGAGCGGAATCAGTGGGGCATCAACGGAGGGTGACATGGCACCGGTGCTGGTGAAGAACGTGCTGCTCGGTGAGGGCCGGGCCAAGGTGATTGTTCCCATCACCGGCCGCACGACAGCGGAACTCGTCGAACAGGCGGAGGCATTGGCCGCCCATGATCTCGACATCGTCGAGTGGCGGGTCGACTACCTGGATGTGGCTCTGGAACCGGAGGCGGTGGCGGCCGCCGGCGAGCAGGTGACGGCTGCGCTGGCCGGCCGACCGGTGCTCTTTACCTTTCGCAGCCAGGCCGAGGGCGGGGAGCAGGCGATTGACCCGGCAACCTATGTTGCCCTCAACACGGCGCTGTTGCAGGCTGGACTCGTCGACGCCGTCGATGTGGAACTGCACTTCGATCGCGAGGCTGGTGATGCCGTCATCGCGGCGGCTCACGCTGCCGGGATCCCGGTGGTTGGCAGTAGCCACAGTTTCGATACCACCCCGCCCGCGGACGAGATCGTGCGGCGCCTGGTGGCCATGCAGGAGCGGGGCTGTGACGTAGCCAAGCTGGCTGCCATGCCGCAGATCCCCGGGGATGTGCTTACCTTGATGTCGGCGACGTGGACCATGACCGCTGAGCACCCGGCGACGCCGGTGCTGACGATGTCGATGGCCGGGCTTGGATTGATCTCCCGGATGGCCACCCAGGTGGTCGGCTCCTGTGCCACCTTTGCGATGGTCGGTCGCCCCTCGGCACCCGGCCAGATTCCGGTGGAACAGTTGCAGCCGATCCTGGGCGTCATCGACGCCAACCTGTGACACCGAGCCTCAAGGCCGGGACTCAGGACAGTGCCGCCGCCGATGATCGCAACCATCCGATGACCATGGCGGTGTATTCATCCAGGTCATGCACCAGCCGTTCGGGCTCGCGGGTGGAGAATCCAAACAGGGCTTGGATGGTGGATTCGTTGGTGATCCGATAGTTCGCCAGTGAGGTGACCGCGACATGCACCTGAATGCCGGTCGCGTCCGCGTGAAATTCGCCAGAGGCACGGCCGCGCTCCAAAACGCCGTCCAGCACCTCAACGATGGCCCGGTTGGCGGCAATGTCATCGGCGGTCAGATGCACGGCTTCAAGCAGGTTTTCACCGCGGACGAGCTTGGCCAGTTCGGGGTGGGTTTCGTGATACTGGATCGTCCCCCGAACATAGGCGTCGATGGCCCCGAGGGGATCCCGATCGGCCAGGTGTAGACCCTGTTCGAAATCTCGGATTTTGGCGTAGGCGTGATGCAGGCACGCGGAGAACAGCCCGTCCTTATTACCGAAGCAGTAGTAGATCATCCGCTTGGTGGTTGAGGTCTGCTCGGCGATCTGATCCACCCGGGCGCCGTAGTAGCCGAAACGGGCAAAGTGCTCGGTGGCGGCCGCCAGAATCCCCGCCTTGGTGCGCTCGAGGTTCCGGGCGGCAGATCCTCGGGTGGTCATGGCCCCCGATCACTCCTTCGTGGCGAGCAGACTGTTGAGGGCGGCGTACCCGGCTGAGGCGATGGGTTCGACGCCGGTAAAGATCCTAAACGCCTCGATGGCTTGCTCAACCGCCATACCAGTTCCCGGGAGGGTCCGGCATCCAGCCGCCTTGGCGTCCTGAATCAGCTGGGTTTCCACGGGAATGTACACACAATCTGCCACCCACATGGCCGCCCGCAGGAGTTCAGCAGGCACCACCGAACCTGGCTGATGGCCCGTCATCCCAAAGGTGGTGGCATTGATGACGCCATCGGCAACGCCCATGGCCGCGGCCAGGTCGGTCCCGGCGCGCGCTCGATCAGCCCCGAAGAGCTCATTCATCCGCGTGACCAAGGCATTGAGCCGAGAATCGTCGACATCGAAAATGTCCAACCGTTGCACACCGGCGTCGAGCATGCCGTAGGCCACCGCGGAGCCGGCGCCTCCGGCACCCATCAGAACCACAGTGTCGGCCGTGGCCCCGGGAAGGTTGCGCTTGAAAGAGTGGATAAAGCCGCACCAGTCGGTGTTGTGGCCCACGCTGCCCTGCTCGGTGAACCTGACAGTGTTGACTGCCTGGAGGGTCTGGGCGCGCTCGGACAGTTCATCCAGCAGCGGAATCACCGACTGCTTGCACGGGGCGGTGATATTGAGCCCGGTGAAGCCAAGCCGCCGCGCCCAGCGCAACACCTCGGCGAGATCATCCGGACCGATATCGAGGGCGGCGAAGTCGATCGGGGTATAGACCACGCTCATGTCCATGGCGCGGCCCATCATTTCATGCATGGGTGGGGTGAACGAGGCGCTTATATTGTCGCCCGCGAGCCCCAGCATGTGGGTGACGGGCTTGACTCCTTCGAACATGATGCCTTCCTCCTTGAATGGCCAATGGAGCGATTGCAGCTCTGGGGGTGACGGCGCTAGGACGCCAGCGGCTCGATAACGGATCGGGCGTGACGCAGGCAGCGGGTGGCATATTCGGTGTCGCCCAGCACCCGGAGCCGCTCCAGGTGGGGTTGCTCGATGGCCATTACGCAGGTGTCCGGAAGTGCTTGTACCAGGTCGCCGATAGGGGCGCCGCCCTCACCCACATGCAACCGGGCCTCCCGGACCTCGACTCGCAATGCCTCCTCGTCCCTCGGTGCTGCAGCCGGTAAATCACACAGGTGCACCATCGGGAGCCAGGTGCGGGGGAGCGCGGCCACCTCCTGGGGAGTGGAACCCGCACGGAACCAGTGATAGACGTCGACCAGCATCCCCAGGTTGGTCGCATTCACTTCGGTGATCAGCCCAGCCATCTCAGCGACAGTCTTCACCGTCGACAACGCCACGAACTCGGCGACCACGGTGAGGCCGTAGGCATCGGCCATCTCCGCGATCTGCGCCAAGCCATCGACCTGTTTGCTGTGATCGGCGGTCCACACACTCGAGATCAGCACCCGGGCACCAAGGGCCGCACCCAGTTCCATCGCCGGCCGGTAGCTCTCGAAATCGGTGTCGTCCAGCACCCGGGCGAGTTCGATGTCCCAGACCCCGATGCCGGTATCGGCCAGGGCCGTGCGGCAGTCGGCCAGCAGCCGGGCATCATGTGCGATGTCTAAGTGCGGCTCTCCGGGCAACCCCATCGGCAGCGGGCGCAACCCCACATAGTCATACCCCGCAGCCGCCGCGACATAGATCTGCGCGGACGGCTCCAAGTCGCTGACGGTGAGATAGCCGAGCGAATAGGCGAGCGTCATGGTGGCGGCCCCGTCCTCAGTCCGTGGCCGAGTGGCCCTTGATGCCCTCGGGACTGTAGATGTCGAGGATGTTCCAGTGCCCGGAGGTGGGAGTGGGAATGTTGCGCATCGGCACGTCCAGCAGGAAGGGTTCGTTGGCCGACAGGGCTTGGGCCAACAGGGGGCCGAACTCGTCGGCGCTGCTCACCCGCGCGGCCTTGATGCCGTATCCCTGGGCGATCGCGGCATAGTCGATCCACATGTCATCGCCGCCGTCAACGGCGAAGGTGGTGCCGAAGGTGGTGTCATAGTTTGCCTGCTCCAAGCCGGCGATGGTGCCGAAGGCGTTGTTGTTCATGACCACCCACACGACTGGGATCTGCTCCCGCCGGGCGGTGGCCAGCACCGCCGGATTCTGCCCGAAGCCACCGTCGCCTATCAGTGCTATCACGGGACGCTCCGGTGCGGCGAGCTTAGCCCCCAGCGCACCCGGCGAGCCGAAGCCCATGGTCGCGAATCCGCCGGGCGTCAGGAAGGTGCCGGGCACGACGATGTCGTATTGCTGGGCTAGCCCGTTCTTGTTCCAGCCGACATCGGTGACGATATAGGAATCCTCGGGGATCGCGGTGCGGAGGTCGGCCAGGATCCGGGCGGGGTTCATCGGGAACTCCGTGGAGGTCTGGTCGGGCACGAGCCCCTGCTTACGGGTGGCGCGTTCTGCCAGAATCGCCTCGGTAACTCCGGCCCGCTTCACAGGTTCGGGATAGAGTCGCTTGGCAACGGCCACCAGCACACCCAGGGCGGACTTTAGCTCCGCCACTGCGCCGATTTCCACCGGGTAGTTGCGGCCGATCTGCTCGGGATCGATATCTATCTGGATCAGTTTGGTGGGCGGCATCCGGAAGGTGTACTCCTCGTACCAGGAGGATGCATCGGCCTCGGCGAATCGGGTGCCGAGCCCTAGAATCCAGTCGGCCTCGCGGCACATCTGGTTGGTATAGGGCATCCCCCAGAAGCCTGACATGCCGAGGACGTGCGGATTGTCGTCGGGGACGGCGCCCTTACCCATCAGGCTGTGCGCGACCGGCAGATCGAGCCAGTCGATGAATTCGGTCAACTCCGTCGACGCGTCGGCTAGCTGAATGCCACCGCCGGCGTAGAGCAGTGGACGCTTGGCCTCGACGAGGGCAGTGATGATGCGTTCGGCCAGCTCCTCGGTGATCGTCGGCTTGGCATAGTCGATCTGATTGGCCAGCGCCCGGTCCACCAAGGCGGTCTCGATCTCCAGGCTGAACAGGTCCATGGGCACGTCCACCAGTACCGGGCCTGGTCGACCGGACTCGGCAATCACGAAGGCCCGGTCGAGAACCTCGGGCAGCTGTTCGGCACGCTCCACCCGGAAGGCCCGTTTCACGAACGGCCGGTAGATCTGCCACTGGTCCCCGTCGGCATGATGGTTGACCTCTTGATGGGGGTGTTTACCGAAGTAGTAGCTGGGCACGTCCCCGGCGATCACCACCATCGGGATCGAGTCGAGTGCGGCGTTGGCTACCCCGGTGGCGGCATTGGTGAGCCCCGGACCTAGGTGGCACAGCACCACCGAGGCTTTCCGGGTGACCCGGGCGTAGCCGTCAGCGGCGTGGGCGGCGATCTGCTCGTGACGGGTATTCACGAAGCCGATCTGGGTGCTCTCCGAGAGCGCGTCGAGCATGGCGATGTTGGTGTGGCCGCAGAGGCCGAACACCTGAGTGATGCCGCGCCCTTCCAGATAGCGGACGATCTCATGGGAGGCAAGCGCCGTCATTGGGTGTGGTCCTCTCGTGGTTCGGAAGCCGCGGGTCAGCCGCGCGGGTTGGAATCGGTGAAGTCGTGACGGGCAGGCCCGTCATAGGTGTAGTTGAGGAACTTGGCCTGGGGGCCTTTGATGCGCCCACCTTGCTGGGTTTGCTCCCAGGCATGCGCCAGAATGCCCACTGAGCGGGACAAAATGAAGACACCGCGGCCGAGCTCAGGAGGAAAGCCGAGTTCGCAGTAAATAACCGCAGTGGCGCCATCGATGTTCATCGGGACCCGCCGCGAACGACCCGCTGAGATGGTGTCCTCTACTGCGGTACCGATGGTCGCGAACCGACCGCTGATCTCACCCCGGGCGGCCGCCTCCCGCACCAGCCCCAGCAGGCGCGGGGAGCGCGGATCGAGGGGATGGAACCGATGCCCAAAGCCGGGGAAGTACTTCAATCCCGCGGCCTTGCGCCGAGCGACTACCTCGGCGGTGGCCTCGGCAATGTCTCCGTCAGGTCCGGCCAGTTCGTCGATTTCGTAGTAGATCTCCATGCACTGCTGTCCCGGGCCGCCGTGGATGTCATCCAAGACGTTGATTCCGGAGGCCATCGAGCCGTTGAGGCTCGGGCCACAGGTGGCTGCCATCCGCGCAATAGCTATCGACGGGGCTTGTGGGCCGTGGTCGACGCTCGCGACCAGGGCTGCCTCCAACAGTGCTGCCTGGGGCGCCGATGGTAGTTCCCCGCGGAGCATCAGCCAGATCATCTGGGGAAAGGTGACGTTTCCGATGAGCTGTTCGATGGGGAAACCGCGGATAGCGATCTCGCCCGGGTGAATATCGATGATGGACGTGGTCCACCATTGACGGGCTTCGTCGAGCTGTTCCTCGGCGGTGGGCTGATCGGTCATGGCTTGTCCCCAGTTCAGTTGCCGACGGTCACGGCCGCATCGGTGGGCTTGGCATCCCCATCTGGTTCGAGTGCTGGGTCGTAGAAATCGCCGAACAGTTCGGCATCCGAGGGCCTGTCGGTGGCGATCTTCCGGGCGACCCAAGTGACGTTCATGTAGTGCTTCAGGGTCACATTGTCGTTGGTGATGTTCCCCCCCCAGGTCCCGCACCCCATGGAGGAGGTCATCGGCATGCCGTTGTTGAAGGCACCGGCGTTCGCGCGCGAATTCGGCTGATTCACCATGATCCGGGAGACCGGCATCATCTTCCCGAAGTAGTCGATGTGGGCGTCATCGGTGGAGGCGATCCCACAGCTATGGCCCTTGCCGCCGACCTCATAGAGTTCCAGGGCGAGGTTCACCCCGTCCTCGAAAGACCCGTCGTAGGGGTGCACCGCCATCAAGGTGGTCAGCTTCTCTTTGCAGAAGTTGTGCTCTTCGCCGATACCGGTGCCTTCGACGAAGATGAACTTCGCCTCGTCAGGGATCTGGAAACCCGCGGCCTGAGCCAACTGCTGCGGAGAGATGGCGACGGTCTCCGGCAGCCGATGTGCCTCCGCGTCCCACATGACCGCGTCCAGGGCTGACCGCTGGTCGGCAGTAGCGCGGAAACCGCCGACCTCTTCGAGCGCGTCGAGCATCTGGGTGTACTTCGACCGGGGCACCAGCACATTGCCGTCGGCGGAACACCCTGAACCGAAATCGGAGGTCTTCGACAGCATGCAGTTCAGGGCGGTCGCCTTGATGTCGGCGGTTTCGTCGAGAAACTCGGTGGCATTCCCGGCGCCCACACCGTAGGCGGGCTTGCCTGAGCTGTAGGCCTGGCGGACCAGGGCTTGGCCCCCGGTGGCGATCACCAGATCGGCGCGCTTCATCAGCTCTTGGCTGACCAGCAGGCTGGGCCGGGTGATGCACTGCAGAATGTCGGCGGGCGCCCCCTCGGCTTCCAGGGCCTCCCGCATCAGCCGAACAGTCTCGAAGGTGGTGTCCTTACTGCGCGGGTGCGGGGAGAAGATCACCACATCGCGGGCTTTGATTCCATAAATGGCGTTGCCCGCCGGGGTCAGATCGGGGTTGGTGGTGGGGACGATGCACCCGATCAGCCCGGCTGGCTTGCCATACTTGACCAGCCCCTTGTCCGGATCCTCCTCGATGATCCCGACGCTGGGCTGCCGGAGGGCGTCGCGGAGAACCCCGCGGATCTTCATTCGCTTGTTCATCCGGCTGGTGAAGTCGCCCAAGCCGGACTCTTCGATGCCCATCTCCACCAGACGGTGGAAGGTGGTGGTGTTCGCTACCGCCCAGGCCACGGCCTGGCAGAGCCGATCGACCCGCGCCTGGTCATAGGTGGCAATGACCTTCTGCGCCGCCCGGGCTTTGGCGAACAGCTCGTCGAGCTCCTGGATCTGCTCGGGGGTCATCGCTTTCCGGATCTTCTCTCCAGCCACTGCGCCGCACCTTCCTCAAGGGATTGAGTATCGGAACTGTCCGGGTCGCCCGCGCTGGCGCTGCCTAGACAGTCACTATGTACTAACTGGTCCGCACCGTAGGACAGAACATTCGGGCTGTAAAGGCATCGGCCAACTCACTGGAACACGGCTTTCAAACCCAGGCGTGCCGGGTGAATGCTGTCCCCACAGGGCGGCTCGTGATCGTCACCAGATCGTGGGTCGCCTAGTGAACCTACCCGCTGGATCATCGGATCCGGTAGTGCGATGGTCACGGCGGGGGAAGACCGAGAGGACGGGAGTCGGGATGAGCGCAGACGCGTGGAGTGACCAGTATGACCTGATAGTGCTGGGGAGCGGGGCGGCCGGGCTGAGTACCGCCCTGACCGCCACGCATGAGGGGTTGCGGGTGCTCCTGCTCGAGAAGTCTGACAAGTTCGGTGGCACCACGAGCCACTCCGCGGGCACCTGCTGGGTTCC
Source organism: Propioniciclava sp. (assembly GCA_047973325.1). Lineage (GTDB taxonomy): Bacteria > Actinomycetota > Actinomycetes > Propionibacteriales > Propionibacteriaceae > Propioniciclava. The sequence goes on from JBKEBU010000122.1 coordinate 11,477, forward strand.
AGGGAGCAAGTACGTGACCGAGGCTGGCCTGACCGACGACCTGGCGCAGGCCGAGATCTACCTGGATCAGCTGGTGGGCGACCGTGGTCCGAAAGAGATGTGGATGACCTACCTCACCCATGGCCCCAAGATGATCGACTACATGGAGAGCCTCGGACTGAAGTGGATCGCCTTCCCCGGATTCGTTGACTACTACCCAGAGTTGGAGGGGTCTGGTCGGGGCTATCGGGCACTCGAGCCAGAGCCCTTCGATGGCACCCTCCTGGGCAAGCAGGATTTCTCCCATCTGCGGGGGCCGGTACCCGAGTTCGCCCTGTTCGGCGGGTCACTCATGGTCCGACGCAAGGAAGTTTCCAAACTTCTGCATCTTTTTGACGGGCAGGGGCTGGAACGCACTCAGGTGGTGACCACCGCGGTGCCCCTGGGAATCAAGTGGGTCTGGGACCTGGTCCGCCGCTGGCCACGCGGGACCCGGATGGTCATGGGCAATGCGCTCGTGGGCAAGCTCTACTACGAGTTCAAGAAGCGTGGCGGCACCATGTGGCTCAATGCCAACACCACCGAGCTGGTGGCCGAGAACGATCGGGTGACCGGCGCCGTGGTGGAGTACCAGGGGGTGCAGCGCCGGGTGAGCGCAGGCAGCGGGGTGGTGCTCGCTGCGGGCGGCTTCCCAGCCTCGGCGGAAAAACGTAACAAGTACCTGCGGCAACCGGCCGCCCAGTACACCGCTGCTGCCGATTCCTGCACCGGTGATACCTTTGATCTGGCGGCAGCGGTGGGTGGCACCTTGGGCGCGACCGAGGAGAACGGGGCCCTGTGGTTCCCGAGTTCTGTGGGCTACCGGCCGGACGGCTCCCAGGCGGTATTCCCGCATATCTGGGATCGGGCCAAGCCAGGGATGATAGCGGTGAATGCAGCCGGTAAGCGGTTTACCGATGAGGCCCGCTCCTACAACCACTTCGTGCGAGCGATGTATGAATCGCATGAGGCCGGCACGCCGACCATCCCGGCCTGGCTGATTGCCGATGCCGATCACATGGCGAAATACGGGCTGGGCATGATCTACCCCGGGTTGCCGATAGCGCGTCATTGGATCGACAGCGGCTACCTGTACCAGGCCGATTCCCTCGCGCAGCTGGCGACGCAGATAGGTGTGGATGCGGAGGGGCTGGTGGAGACCGTGGATCGCTACAACACCGACTGTGCCACCGGAACTGACACCGAGTTCGGCAAGGGGGACAGCCCCTACAGCCCGCAATACGGCGACCCGAGGGTCACGCCCAATGTCAACCTGGGTGCGTTGACCACCGCGCCCTACTATGCGATGGCCGTCTATCCCACCCCATTGTCGACCGGGCGAGGAATTGCCACCAACCCGCGCGGACAGGTGCTCACCGACGAGGGCGCACCTATCGAGGGACTCTACGCCGCCGGGTCCGACGCACAACAAGTTTTCGGCATCCAATACCCCGGCGGAGGCTGCCAGGTGGGTGCTGGCATGATCTTCGGGTACATCATCGGCCGCACGGTGGCTGGCAAGGAGGCCTAGAACATGGATGTCTCGAACTGTGGCCCGCTGGGGCTGTCGGCGCTCACGGTCTTGGATATTCCTCCGCCGGAGACGGTGTCGGTGGCGGCCGCTGCGGGTTTCGATGCGGTGGGGATCCGGGTGTTTCCCGCCGGTGATGAGCTGGCGTGGCCACTGATAGGTGATACGCCGATGCTCCGGGAGACTCGCCGTCGCTTTGAGGACACCGGGCTCATCTGCTGGGATATAGAGGTCCTGCGGCTGCGCGAGGACAAGACCCTGGACGAGCAGCTGAGCATTCTGGATGCTGGGAATGCACTCGGAGCGCGCTACGTGCTGGTGAATGTCAATGATCCCGATCCTGGTCGACGGCTCGACCGGCTCAACCTGTTGTCCCAGGAGGCAGCCGCCCGCGGGATCGTGCTGGCGGTGGAGTACATGATCTTCACCGAGATCAAAACCCTGGAGGCTGCGCTGGCCTTGGTCGAGTCTATGGATGGACCAGCCGTGGTGTTGCCGGATTCGCTGCATGTGGCCCGATCCGGCGGTACCCCCGAGGAACTTGCCACGATCCCGGCGAGGCGGTTGGCCTACGCGCAGCTGTGCGACACCGTGTCCAAGCCAGCCCCGGCCACCGAGGAGGACGCTTTGCTGGAGGCTCGGGTCGGTCGTCGATTCCCCGGGAGTGGCGACCTGCCGCTCACCGAGTTCGTACGAGCCCTACCCCCGGGTACCCCGTTGAGTGTGGAAGCGCCGGTGCGGGACATGCCGCTGACTCAACGCTGTGTGGCGGCGCTCACCTCGCTGCGTAGCGTGATTCCCGACGGTCCCGATGCCGACGTCCCCTCTCGGTGATTGGCTACGGTGACCATCATGGAACAGCGTCGCATCGGAGATTCGGATCTGTATGTCAGCGTGATCGGGATGGGCTGCAACAACTTCTCCCGCCCCGGATCGCCCACTGAAGACTATCCAGGCAGCGAGCGGGTCATCCATGCAGCTGTGGATGCCGGGATCACGTTCTTCGATGGGGCTGACATCTATGGCACCCCCCAGGGCCGCAGCGAGGAGTATCTGGGGCGAGCTCTTGCTGGCCGGCGGGATCAGGTGGTGCTCTCGACCAAGTTCGGTCACTTCCGGTCCGACCTCTCCGGTGGCGAGGACTGGGGACCACAGGGGGGTGCCCGCTACGTTCGCAACGCCGTCGAGGGTTCACTGCGTCGGCTGGGCACCGAGACCATTGATCTGCTGCAGCTCCACTGGCCGGACGAGAGCACCCCGATAGCGGAGACGCTGGCGGCACTGACGGAGTTGGTGGCTGCGGGCAAGGTCCGCGCGGTGGGACACTCGAACTTCTCTGCCGCGATGATGCGGGCGGCCGATGAGGCGAGTCAGCAGCATGGTTTCGTCAGGTTCGTGTCGGCCCAGAACGAGTACTCGCTGTTGCAGCGTGCCGTGGAAGCTGGCGCGTTGGCGGCGGCAGATCAGCTCGGGCTGGGGTTCTTCCCGTTTTACCCGCTGGCGGCAGGACTGCTGACTGGCAAGTACTCCGCCACTGCTGGCGAAGGTCGGCTGTCGGGTGGGGATCGATCTCAGCTCGACGGGGTGAACTGGGAGCAGCTGACCCGCTATCAGCAGCTATGCGACCAGGCAGGGATCACCCCGGTGCAGGCGGCTATCGCCTGGCTGCTGACCCGCCAACCGGTGACCAGCGTTATCGCCGGTGCCACCCGAATAGACCAGGTCAACCAGAACGCAGCCGCTGGGGAGGTCGTGCTCGACGCCGCGACCCTGGAGGCATTCGACGAGCTATTTGCCACCGCCTGACGTCGCCGGGCTTAGATCATGCCCTGGCTGGGGCGCACCGGATCGGGCGAACCGCTTCCCCCACGTCTGGGGATGGACGTCCAGTACACCCACCAGATGTGGGGTTGCGGTTCATCTGGCCCGGCACGTCCTCGCACAGAGCAGGATTGATCAGTGAACCCGTTGATCGGCCAGCAGGGCCAGATGGCGTAGCCGGACCAACTCGGATCGCTGAAACTCAGGCCCAGGGCGTGCGATAACTATCGCTCGTTCCCCGGTACGGAAGGGCGCTGCGGCGGCAGCGTGCTCGCCCCAGCCGGCGGCCCAGCCGGCGGTCAGCCCGAGGCAGTGTGGCGTGCTGAGATCGCCAAAGCGATCCGCATCGGCCCGCAAGTCTTGCGGGCCGAGATGGGTGACGGATTGCACCTGGCCCGCACTGTCGACGATGAGTGCCCAGGTGCAATGAAAGACCGCCGGGGCCAGCTCCATCAACGTCTGCTCGGCGCGATCCGGATCCTCGGTCATAGCGTCGACCGCGTCGGTGTCGGCGACCAAGCCCCAATGCACAGGATAGTTAGACACCCACATCACCTCGACGCCGGTGAGTGCTGTGCAAGCGCTGATCAGCCGATCGGGCGGTGTCCCCTCCGGAAGGTCCAGAATGAAGTCGTCGACCGCGTAGCCGTCGTGACGCTCCACGATCTCGATGGCGCTGATGTCTGCCGCCACGTCACCCAGGGCCGAGGTGACCAACCCCAGCGAGCCTGGGCGGTCAGGCAGCTGGAGACGCATGAGAATCACAGGCACCAGTGTGGCTGACGTCAGATGCCGATCCTGCTGAGATTCCGTTCGGCGATAAAGCTGTAGCGTGATTGGAACACCGGCATGGGGTTGCCGGTCGCGCTGAGCGTGTGCGGTGGCCTAGCCGCCCGCCCGGAAAAAAACCTGAGCCGCAGGTGGCTTAGCCTGGATCCGTGGAAGGCCGGCGCAGCCAGCGGGCCCGAATGGGGTCGCACAGCAGACGAGATTCCACGGATCCACTTAGCGGGCGGGAAATCCGCGCGGGCTCGCGGTGGTACCGGCTAGCAATTGGGCCACCCGCTCTTCCTCAAGCACCAGACCAGCATGCTCCCGATCGCGGCGCAGACTGACCGCCGCCCGCACCAAGGTATCTGGATCGACCATCGGAACCGGTGAAACGTAGGGGCGGATCTCCTCGGCGAGCGTGGTGGCGATCCGGAGCCGCGCGGTCGGCTGCAGTTCGGCTGCCCCCTGGATGAACTGGGCACATCGACGAGCTAGCCGATCGGGGAGTCGGCCCACATCTGCAATCTGCGCCCAGCCAGCTAGGGACGGTGGCAGCGACGGAGCCGGTCTGGGCAACGGGCGGGTGCGCGTGCGCTCAGCGTAGGTGCCGGCAACCAGGTCGCCCAACCGCTGGGCTCGGGGGGTGAAGGCCCCGACCAATCCGGCGAGAGCACCCATGGTCAGCCAGATCTCCAAGAACCCCAGCAGTGCACGAATGAAGGCGTGCCGAAAACCTATTGCGCCCCCGTCAGTTCGTACTATCCGACTGCCCACCACCCACTTGCCCAGGCTCCGGCCGCGCGAGAGAGTTTCCACCACGGTGGGGATGACCACCATGACCAGTGCTATCAGGCCGATGATAACTATTCGAAAGAGATCCAGAAACAACTCGAAGTTCAGATTCGATCCGAAGCCAATGGCTACCAGGCTGGCCACCAACAGCACCAAGGACACCAGATAGTCGATAAGTGCGCCTATCGCGCGCATGAGGTAGCCCACCGGTTGCACATCGAGAGCAACGGCTTCTCCGGTCAACACTTCATCGTGGTGGATGGTGGCCAGGGCCTGGGTCATGGTTCTAGTCAAGCAGACGCGGCCGGGCCCAGCCCACCCTGCACGCTGCTGGGCACCTCGGTAGCATGCTCGCTATGGACTTGGATGCGCTCACCCAGGTACGTCGTGCCGAGTGGGAGCGCTTGGGCGAACTCGGGCGTCGGCGTCATCTCACTGCGCCGGAGGTGGATGAACTGGTTGATCGGTATCGGTCGGCATCGGCCGATTTGGCCGAGATCAAGACCGCTGCCGGGAGTAGCCGTGAGGGCGACTATCTCTCCACCCTGCTCGCGCGGGCCCGGTTGCGGTTGACCGGCACCTCGGACAATCCGCTGGACCAAGCGACCCGGTTCTTCGCCCAGCAGTTACCGGCGGCGCTGTATCACCTGCGGTGGCCCACCTTGGTTATCGCGGTGAGCTTCATGGCCGTGATGGCATTGGTGATGATCTGGATCGGCCGAGATCCGGCCCTGATGGCTACCTTGGGGAGCAAGGCGGAGTTGGAACAGTACGCCACCCATGACTTCACTGCCTACTACAGCGAGAATACCGCTGCAGTTTTCGCCGGGACGGTGTGGACCAACAATGCGTGGATCGCGGTGCAATGCGTACTCTTTGGAGTGACCGGATTGTGGCCCTTGGTGGTTCTAGTCCAAAACGCCGTCAGCATCGGCACGGCGGGCGCGGTGTTGTTCTCCCACGGCTACGGTGATGTCTTCTGGCTCTATATCGCCCCGCATGGACAACTGGAGCTGACCTGCATCTTCGTGGCAGCTGCCGCCGGGCTCCGAGTCTTCTGGGCTTGGGTGGCCCCGGGACCCCAGACCCGACTGGCCGCACTCGGCCAGGCTGGGCGAGCCTGCGCTGCCGTCGCCATCGGCCTTGTCTTTGCGCTGGCGCTGGCGGGTGTGGTGGAGGCCTGGGTGACGCCGCAACCGTGGCCCTGGCCGGTGAAGATCGGCTTGGGGACGGTGGCCCTCGGCATTTTCCTGTTCTACATGCTGGGGATGGGGCGGCGAGCAGCTGCTCGTGGCGAGACCGGAGACCTGACCGAGTATGAGGCCGGGACGCCTCGATTGGTGGCCGGCTGAGACTGCCGGTACCTGATTGCCTTCAGTTGCTCTGCTGAGTCCCTCCTCATCGGCATAGCCGTGTCTGGGGTCGAAAAGGCATGCTGGCCGATCGCACTGGTGTTCGCTACCAGCCCGGATTCACGGCGCTGCGCAAGGTTCTTCAACGGCGGGCACCTGGAGGGGATCTGAAGCGTTGCCTGAGCGATGCGGACGTCGACCGGGTGATCGCCAGCAGTGGCGGCCAATTCCGAGACCTGCTGCGCTTGGTGAGACTGGCCCTGCTGGAGACCCGGGGCTTTCCGGTGACACAGGAGGCCCTGCGCAAGGCCGAGGTGAGTGTTCGAGACGACTATGCTCAGGCGCTCACCGCCGAGCAGCTCAAGCTCTTGCGCGACATCCATCACACCAAGGAAGCGTTCGTCCCCAAGGATCAAGGCGCCGATGAAGCAGCGCTGGTGACCCTGGGAGCAATTCTTCGCTACCCGAACGATGATCACACCTGGTATGACGTGCATCCGCTGCTTCGTCCGCTGCTGGACTGATGGAAGACACCGGCAAGCGGCCAATCGAAATCTGGCGCGATCTTCGCCGTCACCTTGACTGGACTCAGGGTGCACCCTCCTTGGTCTTCCTGCTCGGGGAGCAAGGGGTCATCGCCGACCTGAGGGAACGAGTCACCCTGTGGTCCAGATGACGTGGCCAGGATATGGCTGTGCTCTCCGGGAAGCCTGACCGAGTCATTGAAGAACTGACTATTCGGCTTCCCGCGCCCGGAGTGACGTTGCTTGCGCTGCCGACCAACGATGACGATTGGGTCTCGATGCACCAGGCGCTGGACCACGCCCGAGGCGTTCTGGAGCCTGGGCTAGCCGAGTACCCTCACCTCGCCCAGGCCCTCTTCGACATTGCTGTCCGTTACGGCGACCTGGACCAAGCCCGGAACATTGCTGCTGGGTTAACCAAATGCGCGCGGGGGTTGGTGGAGCAGGTGGGTACTCCGGAGAGTGTGCGGGATCTGAGCGTGAGTTTGAACTTGGTGGGGGAGCTGGCTCGGGCGCGGGGGGAGTTGGCTGTGGCGGCGGAGGTTTTTGCAGAGGCGGAAAGCCTGTTGGCGGGAGAGGATCTCGGCCAGAACTAGAGCCGCCCGGCGGCCTTGAGAGCCAGGTATCTGTCGGCTATCGCCGGCGGCAGCGTATCCGGATCGGCGGCGATGGCCTCACCACCGGCCCGGTTGATCGCCAGCGCAACCAGGTCCGCGTCCCGCCGCGCGCGCTCCTCGGCCGCCTCCCGGTAAACATCGGTGGCGTCTCGGCGGGCGATCCGCTCGCCCGGGATATCGGTAGCCGTACCCACGAGGACCTGGGTGCGTTGGGCCAGACCCGGCAACGATCCCAGAAAGCTGCGGGCTGCTGCGGGTGCATCCTGGGCGGTGAGCAGCACCACCAGCGAGGGCCGGGTGGTGAGCTGGCGCACCTGAGCGAACAACGCGTCCCAATCGGTGTCGATCAGCTGTGGCTCCACCGGAGCCATGGCAGTCACCATCGCTGGCAGCAGGCCGGGCCCGTCCACTCGAGTAACCCGCCCACGCAGCACCCTGTCAAACATGACCAGATGCACATGATCACCCGCGCGTGCCGCCAGCGCGGTGAGCAGCAAGGCGGCCTCCATGGCCACATCGAGCCGAACCCCGTCACCGACCCGGGCGGCACTGGTGCGACCGGTGTCGATAGCGATCACCACATGCCGATCCCGTTCGGGGCGCCAGGTGCGCAGCATCGTGGTGGTGGCGCGGGCCGTAGCCCGCCAATCTATAGAACGCACATCGTCGCCGCGCACGTATTCCCGCAGGCTGTCGAACTCGGTCCCTTGCCCGCGGATGTTCACGCTGGTGTTGCCGTCCAGCTCACGCAACCGCGCCAGCCTGGAGGGCAGATGCCGACGGGAAACGAACGGGGGGAGCACCCGGATCGCTCCGGGTGCGTCCAGTCGGGCCTGTCGCCCAGCTAGCCCGAGGGGCCCACGGGTGCGCACCGCGAGAAACTCGGTGCGTAACTCGCCCCGGCGCCGAGGAACCAGGGTCAACTCGACCGCGCGCCGCTCCCCAGCGGGAATGGCGATGGCAGCCCGCGCGCGGCCAGCTCCAGCGGTAGGCTGCCAACCATCACGCAGTCGACCATGGACGGTGCGGGCGCCAGTATTGTGCAGCAGGATCCTGGTGGCCACCGGTTCATCGCGGCGCACCTGGCCGGGAATCTTCCGGCTGATCTGGATGGCGTGCGGATTCGGGGCCAGTAGGGTGTCCGCCACCACCAGAGCCGTCCAGATGCCAAGCCAACCGGCACCGACGAGCCACGGTGAAATACCCGCCGCCGAAAACAGCAGAATGGGGATCACCCCAAGCCCGAGGGCTAGGGGAACGCGGCCGGTAAGGAACATGCCGATCTCAGAGGGGGACGCGGGTTTGCTGCATCACCGATGTCAGAATCGCATCCCCGGAGACCCCCTCCAGTTCAGCTTCGGGATGCAGCCGCAGCCGGTGACGCCAGGTAGGCACCAGCATCGACTGGACATGGTCGGGGGTGATGGCGGGGTAGCCGCCCAGCCAGGCCCAGGCCTTTGCGGTGGCTAGGAGCGCCGTAGCCGCCCGCGGACTGGCTCCCAGCTGGACTGAGGGGGAATCCCGGGTGGCCCGGGCGAGATCGACGACATACCCAAGGACATCGTCGGACACGGTAACGTCGGCGACGGCGTGCTGAGCGGCACGGACTCCGGAGGCCGTCATCACCGGCGCGACCCCGGCAGCAGCCAGATCATTGGGGGAGAAGCCAGCGGCATGGCGCCGGAGCACGGCCACCTCAGCCTCTCGGGGTGGCATGTCGACGACGAGCTTCATCAGGAACCTGTCCAGCTGAGCCTCCGGCAGGGTGTAGGTCCCTTCATGTTCCACGGGATTCTGGGTGGCGGCCACCAAGAACGGGGTCGGTAGCGCCCGGGATTCGCCATCAACGGAGACCTGGTGTTCCGCCATGGCTTCCAGCAACGACGCTTGGGTCTTGGGCGGGGTGCGGTTGATCTCATCGGCGAGCAAGACCTGGGTGAACACCGGGCCCGGCCGGAACTCAAAGTCGCCCGCGCGAGCATCGTAGATCAGGGACCCGGTCACATCGCCAGGCATGAGGTCTGGCGTGAACTGCACTCGGGCCGTGTCGAGCCCGATCGCCCGGCTGAAGGCCCGGACCAGCAGGGTCTTGGCCACCCCGGGCACGCCCTCCAGTAATACATGTCCCTGGGAAAGGAGAGCTATCAGCAATCCGGTGATAGCGCCCTCCTGGCCGACGACAGCCTTGCCGACCTCGGCACGCACGCTGTTCATGGCAGCACGTAGATCGGGCGACGTCGATGTAAGACTCACCGTGGATTCCTTTCGGGTCTGAGGGATGTGCCGACAGCGTCTTCGAGCGCGCGAAGCTGGCCAGCCAACTCAACCAGGTCATGATCATTCCGAGGACGCGCGTTCAGAAGGACACTATGAACGAAGTCGCGGTTCTGGCCCAGCACGGATGCGACCGCGTCGGCTATCTGTGGTGCCGGTGCCGCTCCCAGGGCTAGCTGACGAGTGAGTCGGCGCAGCGTGCCCGCGCGCAGCTGATCCGCCGCGTGCGTGGGATTGTGGGCGCGGGCATAGAGCCGGGCTCGCCCGGCCGTGGTCTCGCCAACCCGCACCATCACCGGCAAGTTTTCCACGACCAGCGGTCCGAATCGACGGCCGCGCCAGATGCCCGCGGCAGCAGCAGCTATCAGGAGCATCACTACGGCTGGAGAGACCCATGCAGGGGTTTCACTGCCGAGGGTCTGCTCGGGAGGCACGTCCGTGTCTCCAGTTCCCGGCAGGTACCAGACCAGCGTGGGCTGCTGTCCCATCAGGTTAAGCGCCAGGGCCGCATTGCCCGCCTGCCCGAGATACTCATTGGTCACCACCTGGGTACCATCCAGCGCGACGATTCGGCCTGAGGGGTGCTCCCGAATGAGCAGGCCCGAACCGAGGCCAACCGAATAGCACGTGACCGAGGCGTCACCGGGCTGATAGACCTGACCAAGCGTGATGTTTCCAGCGCGCTGCGCGTCGGGTAGGTCACAGCCAGGCTCCACCAGTGAGTCTTCGGTGTCGAGGATGCCGCTGTCAAAGGTGACCTTGAGGGTATCGGCCCGGGGGTTGAGAAGGACCACATCGCTTGCGGTCGCCATCAACTCGGTCACGGTGTCGGTTGACAGTTGTTCGGTCGCGGGGAGCACCAGGGTATCGGGGCCGCCCGCGAGGGCGGCAACGACCGCCGGTCGATCGCGGACCACGGTGACGGTGACTCCCTGTGCGCGCAACAACTGCACCACGGCTTGAGCACCTTGGGGTCCCGCACTCTCCGGCTCCAGCAGACCCGTGGGGGGCATCGTGTTGATGCGGGTCAGCCCAGCCATCAACAGCCCGAGGACGGTGACGGCCAGCCCCAGGGCTAGCCAGCCGAGGCGCTGGGATGATGAGGAACTGGCCGGGGAGCTCATGTTGCTGCTGGGGTGAAGGTGGCGGGGGTGCTGACCATGAGACGCTCGTCCAGGGCGCTGAGGCGTCGGTAGCTGTCCTCGGTGCCTGGACGGCGCAGATAGCGGACCTCATCGAAGAGGGCTGCTCCGTGATCCAGTTCAGCGGCGAGGTCTGGGAAGGCCGCTGTTGCCTCTCGGCAGAACTGATGCACAGTGGCGCCGGGAAGCGGCTCCACGATGGTGCGTTCGGCCAGCCCGCGAGCCAGCGCGCGCATGCGCAACACGATGGCGGTTTGCCAGTCGGCCCGGGCCGCGGCGTCGCTGGCCTCCTGTCGGAGTTCGGAAGCTGATCGGGACTCCTGGTCACCGAAGAGTGCGGAAGTCGTTGAGGCGCGGGCGCGTCGCCGGGGCCTACCCCACATCACAGCGACGGCGATCAGCACCCCGAACAGGATGCCGAGGACCAGGCCCGTCGAGCTGATTTCGATCCCGGGGGCGGGGCGGCCCTGGAGAAGCTCTATCAGATAGTCAACAACGGCGCGTGCCGCGCGGTCGAACCAGGTGGGTTCGGTGACTCGATAGGCGGCATCAGACAACTCGGTTTCTGCCCATTCCCTGGCTTGGTCCCGCCCCACCTCAATGGGAACTTCCAACGGGATCATGGAGGCGGTACCCGCGGAATCTGCGAGGGGGCAGGCGGTGGCGGGTACGGAGTCTGGCCCGGCGGTGGCGGCAGATTCGGTGGCGCTGACCAGGGGTGCGACCCAGGTGCCAGAAAGCTAGCTGAGGCCGGATTGCCCGGGGGTGGGGGTGGTTGTTGGTGAGGGTAGCCCGGGAAGGGCGGCGCTGGCGGCCAGGGAGGCCGGGCCAACTCGCGTCCGATGTTGGCGCGATAGGGATCCGGGAGGTCAGTGATGCCCTGATCACGGTTATCCACGTAGGCCAGCAGATCCAGGTCCAGCCCTTCGCGACGCATCCGGCAGTCTAGGTACACCAGACTGTTGGCGGTGCCCAGCACCACAACCGACACGGCTTGGACCACCAGGACGAGGGCCTGGGAGAGGACGAGGCTGAGCACGCCGCCGAAAGTCAGCTGACTTGAGTCCCCGGTGGGTGCTATCACCGCGCCGAGCATGGAGCTGAGGAGTGCAGCTGGTAGCGCCACAATTTGGCTCAGGATGCCGAATAGCCCTGAGATGCAGACGTTGACGCCGAAGGCGACCCAGAACCGGCCCCGGATCAACCTCCAGGATCGGGCGATGGCGCCGAGGACAGGGGCGCCTTCGAGGACGAGCACTGCGGGCACGAGTATGAGCCTGGTGGCGATCCATAGAAACACCGGTGTCGCGGCCAGGACCAGCAGCATAGCCAACAGCACCATCCCGGGATTCACGGGCGTACCGAAGACCATCAGGGCCACGATGCTGCCTATCACCAGAACCGCCCCGAAAATTATCAACACGGTATAGCGAACCAGGGGCCAGAAGGCTGGCCGGACCCGTTTCCACAATTGCCCCAGGCCCTGCTTTTCAGCGAGCACCCCCGTGGCCACCTCGCTGACCACCACCCCTTGGACGACTACGTTCAGCATGATGGCCGGGATCGATAGCGCCAAAGACAAGAGACCGATGAGGGCTAAGGTCCCGATAACGACGGTGTTGTAGTCCTCGCTCGTGGGGCTCACCGTCTCCAGGCGGCCGGAGAAGTGTATGGTCAAGGCCACCAGGGCGCCCGTAGTCAGGATCAAGAAGACTGACTGCACTAGGACCGCGAAGCCGAACAGCACCCGAGGGTTGTGCCGGAGCGCCGCGAAGGAGCGACCGAGGATCGTGCCGAACTCCAAGGGGCGCAGCGGGATAATCCCGGGGCGGCTAGCCGGAGTCCACCTGGGGTAAGCCGACACGTCTCTCCTCAACATAGGGGGCTGTCAGGTACGAATTCCATCTATCGTGTCATACCTCACCAAAGTCTGGTCGCATAGCTGGTCTGCCGCACGCCACAGCCCTACTAGGATGTGGCCGATCCCCATCGTCGAACTCCCGGGAGCACCATCGTGGCCCTGACCACTGCCGAGGTTGCTCGGCTTGCCGCCTTAGCGCGCATCGATCTGTCAGCCGATGAGCTGGAGCGTCTCGCCCCGCAGCTCGATGTCATCCTTGAATCGGTGGCCTCGGTGAGTGAGGTTGCTGGGGCTGAGGTTACGCCGATGTCGCACGCATTGCCGCTGACGAATGTTTTTCGCGATGACATCGTGACGCCCAGTCTTGCGACCGAGCGGGTCTTGGCTGCTGCACCGGCCGTGGAAGACAACCAGTTCCGGGTTCCCCGGATCTTGGGAGCGGAGTCATGACGGCGGATATTCTGACAGCGACCGCAGCGGACCTGGGCCGCTGGATCGCGGACCGGGATGTGACCGCGGTGGCAGTGACTGAAGTATTCCTGGCTCAGATTGCGCGCGTCGAACCTGAGGTACACGCCTTCTTGTATGTCGACGTGGACGGGGCCAGAGACCAGGCCGCCGCCATTGACGCGCGGCTTGATGCCGGGGAACAGCTGGGGCCCCTCGCGGGCGTGCCGGTGGCGGTGAAGGACTTGTTCTGCACCGAGGGGATTCCAACGACGGCTGGCTCCCGCATCCTGGAGGGCTGGATCCCGCCCTACTCAGCCACGATCACCCAGCGGTTGCGCGATGCTGGGCTGGTCATCCTGGGCAAGACGAATCTGGATGAGTTCGCGATGGGCTCCTCGACAGAGAACTCTGCTTTTGGGGCCACCCGCAATCCTTGGGATCTGGACCGGATCCCCGGCGGCTCTGGGGGTGGCTCCGCGGCCGCATTGGCTGCGTTTGAAGCACCACTGGCCATCGGCACTGACACCGGTGGATCGATTCGGCAGCCGGGTGCGGTGACCGGCACTGTCGGGGTGAAGCCGACCTACGGCGGCACCTCTCGGTATGGCGTGATCGCGATGGCGTCCAGCCTCGACCAGCCCGGCCCATGCGCCCGCACCGTCCTCGATGCCGCCTTGCTGCACGAGGTTATTGGTGGCCATGACCCGGCAGACTCAACCTCGATTGCCGAGCCGGTGCCACCGGTGGTGACCGCCGCCCGGCAGGCCGATGTCAGCGGGATGCGGATAGGGGTCGTCAAGGAGCTCTCCGGAGAGGGATACGCGCTCGGGGTGGAGCAGCGCTTCACCGAAGCTGTGGGATTGCTGGCCCAAGCCGGAGCCGAGATCGTGGAGGTCTCCTGCCCCCATTTCGGCTATGCCCTGGGCGCCTACTACCTGATCATGCCCAGTGAGGTCAGCTCGAACCTGGCCCGCTATGACGCCATGCGCTATGGCCTCCGGGTGGGGGACGACGGCGAACGCAGCACCGAAGAGGTGATGAACGCTACCCGGGATGCAGGCTTCGGCGAGGAAGTGAAGCGGCGGGTGATCATCGGCACCTATGCCCTCAGCTCGGGATACTACGACGCCTACTACGGGTCAGCGCAAAAGGTGCGCCGGTTGATCGCCGATGATTTTGAGGCCGCATTTGCCCAGGTGGATGCGCTGGTATCGCCAGCCACCCCGACCACGGCATTCCGGCTCGGGGAGCGGGTGGATGATCCGTTGGCCATGTACGCCTCCGATCTCTGCACGATCCCGTCGAATATGGCAGGCAATGCTGCCGGATCGTTTCCGTGCGGAGTGGCCCCGGAAGACGGGCTGCCGGTGGGGATGCAGGTGATGGCGCCCCCCTTGGCCGATGACCGGGTCTACCGGGTGGGTGCGGCCCTGGAGCGGGTGCTGGCTGCCGCTGGAGAGGATCCGGCGGCTGCACTGGTGCGGCGCTGGGTGGAAGGGGCCTGAGATGGACGAGTTGATGGACTACTCCCGGGTTCTGGAGATCTATGAGCCCGTCCTGGGTCTTGAGGTCCATGTGGAACTGAACACGGCCTCCAAGATGTTCTGCGGATGCGACAACACCCCGGGCGGGGAGCCGAATACTAAGACCTGCCCGGTGTGCCTGGGGTTGCCTGGTTCTTTGCCCGTGGTCAACGGCCGGGCGGTCGAGTCAGCTATCCGGATAGGGCTGGCGCTGAATTGCTCGGTGGCACCCTGGAGTCGGTTCGCCCGAAAGAACTACTTCTACCCGGACATGACCAAGGATTTCCAGACCTCGCAGTATGACGAACCGATTTGCTTCGACGGCTATATCGATCTGGAGGTGGCTGGAGAGGTTCACCGGATCGAGATCGAGCGGGTCCACATGGAGGAGGACGCCGGCAAGCTAACCCATGTCGGTGGGGGGACCGGCAGAATCCATGACGCCGCCTATTCACTGGTGGACTACAACCGGGCCGGCACTCCGCTGATGGAGATAGTCACGCGGCCGATTCTCGGGCTCGGCGACCAAGCCCCGGCTGTCGCTCGGGCCTACCTGGCCTATTTGCGCGATCTGGTGCGCGCCCTTGGCGTGTCGGATGCGCGGATGGAGGCCGGGAATCTGCGGTGTGACGCGAACGTCTCCTTGATGCCTCGAGGTTCGGAGGTGCTCGGCACGCGAACCGAGACCAAGAATGTGAACTCTCTGCGCTCAGTCGAGGGGACGCTCACCTATGAGATCCAGCGGCAAGCTGCCGTGCTCGCTGGCGGCGGCCGGGTCCTGCAGGAAACCCGGCACTGGCATGAGGATGGCTACACCTCGTCTGGCCGCAGCAAAGAGGAGGCCGAGGACTACCGCTATTTCCCCGAGCCAGATTTGGTGCCGATTGCCCCCGATGCCGCGTGGGTGGCCGAGTTGCGGGCGACCCTGCCCGAACCACCGGCCACACGGCGAGCGCGGCTCCGAGAGGCCTGGGGATTCACCGAGTTGGAGATGCGCGATGTTCTGGGCAATGAAGGGTCATTGGACCTTATTGAGGCAACAGTGAACGCCGGTAGCTCGCCGGGTGCTGCTCGGAAATGGTGGCTGGGCGAGCTGGCACGCCGGGCCAACGACGCGGGTACGCCCCTGGCCGACCTTGGCCTGGCGCCGGACCAGGTGGCGGCTGTGCAGGAACTGGTGGCTGCGGGCACCATCAATGACAAGCTGGCTCGACAGGTCTTTGATGGTCTGCTCGCCGGTGAGGGCAGCCCGGCTGAGATTGTCGCCGCTCGTGGGCTAGCTGTGGTGTCCGATGACGGCGCGCTCAGGGAAGCTGTGGATGCTGCTATCGCCGCCCACCCGGACATCGCCGAGAAGATCCGTGGCGGTAAAGTGCAGGCGGCTGGCGCCCTGATCGGCGCGGTGATGAAGCAGATGCGAGGTCAGGCGGATGCTGGCCGGGTCCGGGAACTCATCCTGGAACGGCTGACCTAGCCGTGGGCTCTTCGCCGGTGAGCCAGGCGAATCGCTGGCCGATCGCTGTGGCGCTGATAGCGGTCCTCATCCAGAGCGTGGCTTTGTACTGGCCGGAGCTCCCCGCCCAGGCTGGCCCCGGCATCCCCGGACTGGACAAGGTCGTGCATGTGGTGCTCTTCGCCACGACCACCTGGGCGGTGGCGTGGGCGTTCGGGCTGCGCTGGGCGGTGGCAGCGATGGTGCTACAACTGTCAGCGAGCGAACTGGCTCAGGGCGCCCTGCTTCCGGGGCGGACCGCCGACCCGTGGGATGCGGCGGCCGATGCCCTGGGAATAGCTGTGGGCGTGATCGCGCACCTACGCGGCTGGTTTCTACCGCAGGGGGCCCGTCAGCGAATCAAAACACCAGTCGCGTCCGGGCAGCAGCCATGACGGCTACGCCCGGGGCGTTCATCGTGGTCATGGGGGTGTCCGCCGTCGGCAAGTCGAGTGTGGGGCGTGCCCTTGCGGACGGGCTAGCCGTACCTTTCGTCGATGCCGATGATCTGCATCCGGCGGCGAATGTGGCGAAGATGCGCGCACAGATCCCGCTGACAGATGCCGATAGGCGGCCCTGGCTGACGGCTGTGGGGACCTCGTTGGCGGCCCACCCCGAGGGAGTCGTGCTGGCCTGCTCCGCACTGCGGCGCAGCTACCGGGATCAGATTCGGCAGGCGGTTCCGGCCACCGTTTTCATCCATCTGAGCGGAAGCACAGACCTCCTGGCGGCCCGGGCGGCGGCGCGCACCGGTCACTTCATGCCGCCGGAATTGCTGGCCTCCCAACTGGCGATCCTGCAACCCCTCGCCGCTGACGAGGTGGGCACCACCCTTGATGTGACCGCAACGGTAGCGGAGCTGGTCGTGAGGGCTCGCCAGTATCTCCGCAACCAAGGCGGCTGAGCCGGTTCCGGCAGTGACCCGGGAGTCAGCTACTGGCTAGAAGGCCTTGTGCTCTCCCAGCAGCTTGTCTACAGCATCGGTCTCACCCACGACCTCGACGTCGGCATCGGCCATCCGGCCGTAGGAGAACAGGTAGAGCTCCGACGGCTTGCCGATGACGGTGACCGTGGTGGTGCCGGGTCGAACCCGCAGGGTTTCAGAGACATCGGTGCGTTCATACACCAGGCCGCACTTGGCATCACGCATCAGTGCTTTGGCCATCGAGGCCAGCATGTCGGCCATGGTGGACTCAAAGTCCTCGGTGGTGGGCCGTGGAGGCAGCCCAGCGGGACGGCGCACATCTTCGGTATGGACGAAGAACTCGCCAGTGTTGGCCTTCTCATCCACCGCCGGAATGGCAAACAGGGATGCCAGTCCGGGGCCGCGTCGAATCCGATCCACCAGTTCGTCGTAGGTCCACCGAGTCTTCACGGCTTCCATCCGGGACTCGGTCACGCTATTGAGCGGCTTGATGAGCACCCCCGGTACCGCGATCGGATCGTTCTCGCGCACCCACACATGCGCGGCCAGATCGTGGGCGTCCCAACCTTCGCAGAGTGTGGGTGCCTCCGGGCCGGCTTCGGTGAGCGCGTCGCACAGCGCTGTACGTTCAAGTTTCGCGAATCCCATGGGGGGCAGCCTAACCACTTCGCCGTGGAAGAATGGCGAACATGCCGACGCATCTCGATCCTGGTGTCGCTGCGCTGCTCAAACGCACCCCCGATGGTCTCATTGCTGCCGTGGTGCAGGATGCGGCCACCGGTGACGTGCTTATGCAGGCGTGGATGAACGATGACACCTTGGCCCGCACCCTCGCGACCCGGGAGGCGACCTATTGGTCCCGCTCTCGTCAGGAGCGGTGGATCAAGGGGGCGACCAGCGGACACACCCAGCGCGTGCGCAGCGTACGCCTCGACTGTGACGGGGACACCGTGCTGCTGAGGGTGGATCAGGTCGGCGGTGCCTGCCACACCGGCGATCAGACCTGTTTTGATTCCCGTGAACTGCTCGCTGAGGAGCAGGGATGACCCGCCCGAGGATAACCCCGGATGCGGCTGAGTTCGCCGCTGCGGCCGCCGAACACGGACGGCGGGTGATCAGTGTCCGTACCCGCCTGTTGGCCGACGACCTGACCCCCGTGGGGCTCTATCACCATCTGTGTGGCACCCGGCCGAACACCTTCCTGTTGGAGTCGGCCGAGGCCGGAGTGTGGGCCCGGTACTCAATAGTCGGTGTGAACGCCGCTGCGGTGTTGTCCGAAAACCAGGGTGAAGCGCGCTGGTCCGGGCGAACCTTGGCGAATCTGCCCGAAGGTGGCGACCCGCTCCAGGTTCTGGCCGAGACCATCGAGCGGCTACACACCCCCCGGGAGGACGGGCTACCGCCGTTCACCTCCGGCATGGTCGGCTACCTGGGCTACGACATCGTCCGCCGGCTGGAGCGGCTTCCCGATACCTGCACCGATGATCTGCACCTGCCTGAATTGGTGATGATGCTGGCTGCCGATGTGGCGGTTTTGGACCATCACACCGGGGAGGTCTGGTTGATCGCCAATGCGATCAACTTTGATGACACCGGAGAGCGGGTGGCCGAAGCCTATGCCGATGCGGTGGCGCGGGTGGAGGCGATGGTGGCCCGGCTGGCCGAACCGGCCACGCCGTTGACATCCTTGCGTCCGGACCCGCCGGCGGAGGTCGCCTACGTCCGGCAACGGACCCAACCAGAATACGAAGCCGCCGTACGGGAGGCAGTTGCCGACATTGAGGACGGTGAGGCCTTCCAGATCGTCGTGAGTCAACGTTTCGAGGCGCCTTGTCCTGGGGATGCGCTCGACGTCTATCGGGTGCTCCGGCTCAGCAATCCCAGCCCGTACATGTACCTGCTCCGGTTGGAGGGTTTCGACATCGTCGGCTCCAGTCCCGAGGCTCTGGTCACTGTCACCGATAGGGAAGTGCTCACCCACCCGATCGCCGGCAGTCAGCCGCGGGGGGATACCCCGGAGGAAGATGCTGCCCTCGAAGCTCACCTGGCCGCCGACCCGAAGGAACGGGCCGAACATTTGATGCTGGTGGACCTCGGTCGCAATGATCTGGGCCGGGTGTGCGTCCCCGGCACGGTCAGCGTGATCGAGTTCATGAAGGTCCGCAAGTACAGCCACATCCAGCATCTCGAATCGACGGTGGTGGGCCACCTGGCCGGAGGGCGGACCGCGCTGGAGGCGACTCTGGCCTGCTTCCCGGCCGGCACCCTGTCCGGAGCGCCGAAGGTGCGTGCCATGGAGATCATCGACAGGTTGGAAACCACCCGCCGAGGGCTGTACGCCGGGGTGGTTGGCTATTTCGACTTCGCCGGGAACTCGGATGTGGCGATTGCCATCCGCACCGCCGTATTGCGTGCTGGCCGCGCCTATGTGCAGGCTGGCGCCGGGATCGTGGCGGACTCGGTGCCGGCCACCGAAGACCTGGAGAATCGGAACAAGGCAGCGGCGACCCTGCGAGCGGTCGCGGTGGCTGCTGGCCTTGAGCGGCTGCCGACGTGACCCTGGCGCCGCGTCCGCTGCTGTTCCTGTTCGCCGCGGTTGGCTTCGCGGCGGCCTGGGCGCCATGGTGGCAGCTGACCTGGACCGACGCGCTCGGCACACAGACAGTGGACCTCACCGGTGCTCAGGGCAGCAGCGGGCTCGCGCAGATCTTGCCCGCGGCCGCACTCGGCGGGGTACTGTCCACCCTCACTCTCCGCTGCGTGGGGCGCCGGATCATCGCCGCCGTGCTCGCGATGTTGTGCGGATCGATGTTCGCCCTAGGTTTCGATGCCTGGCGACCAGATCCCAGTGCCCTCGCGCTCACCGAGCCCCGTGCCGCCCTGGCCACCGATCCCACCGCCACCACCGGATGGGCACCGGTCGCCTACCTGATCTGCGGAGCGCTGGGGGTGGTGGCGGCGCTGTGGTTCGCGGTGCGTCCCGGCGACCGGCTGCCGGAATCCGGCGGATCGGCGCGCGGGGTGGCGGATACGGTGTCACCTTGGAAAGCTATGGACGAGGGGGAGGACCCTACCTCGGACGAATGGGATGGAGATCGGTCATGAATGACGCTGCTGTCGGCCAGGAGAGCGCCAACCGCAACCTCAGCCCGGTGACCACGGGGCCGGACCGGCAACTGGTGCACCACGGCCGCACTGTGGCCGCGTGGACGGGCTCGGCGATAGCGACCCTCGGTGCCGTTATCGGCACGGTGGGCTTCCTCATGAACATCAACTGGGTGGTGGTCGGCGTGGGGGTTGCGGTGATGCTCGCGGGCGCCATCGTTGGAGGTTTCCTGCGGAAGATGGGCTACGGGCAAAACGAGTGAGCGTTCTCGACAGCATAATCTCGGGCGTACGGGAGGATCTGGCGGCCCGAGAGGCCCGGCGCCCACTGGCTGACCTGCAGGCCGCGGTGCCGCTGCTGCCCCCGACCCGATCACCGCTGGCCGGGCTGCGCACCGCAGAACTCTCGGTGATCGCCGAGGTGAAGCGCCGGTCGCCCTCCAAGGGCGATCTGGCCACCATTCCCGACCCCACAGCACTGGCTACTGCCTATGCCACCGGCGGGGCGACGGCGATCTCGGTACTCACCGAGGAACGTCGCTTCGGGGGATCGCTGGCTGATCTCGAAGCTGTGCGCGCCGCCGTGGACACCCCGCTGCTCCGCAAGGACTTCATGGTCACTGACTATCAACTGTGGGAAGCTCGGGTCGCCGGGGCTGATCTGGTGTTGCTGATAGTGGCCGCGTTGAGCGATGCGCAGTTGACCCATCTTCTGGAGTTGGCTGGTTCACTGGGATTGACAGCTCTGGTGGAAGTGCACACTGCCGAAGAGACCCGCCGGGCGGTGGCAGCCGGGGCTGACGTCATCGGCGTCAACAACCGCAATCTGCATACGCTGGGGGTGGATCTGGCCCAGTTTGAGAAGCTGGCTCCGTTGATTCCATCGTCGGCGGTCAAGGTCGCCGAATCCGGGATCGGTGGTCTGGCGGATGTGACCCGGGTCGTCGCGGCTGGGGCGGATGCGATTCTTGTCGGCGAAGCCCTGGTCACGCACGGCGATCCGGCCGCGGCCGTCGCCGCATTCATCGCCGCCGGTTCTGCGGCCCGAGGAGCAGCCTGATGGCCGCACAGGCCTTGCCGGATGACCGGGGGCACTTCGGAGTTTTCGGAGGCCAATTCGTACCGGAAGCGTTGCACGCTGCGCTAGCCCAGCTGGCGTCCGAGTTCGAGGCCGCGGCGGCTGACCAGAGGTTCCTGACTGAACTGTCCGACCTGCGGCAGCACTACTCGGGACGGCCCACCCCGCTCACCGCGCTGCCTCGGCTCTCTGAGCTAGCCGGTCACGCCCGGCTGGTGGCTAAACGTGAGGATCTCAATCACACTGGATCTCACAAGATAAACAATGTGCTCGGGCAGGCGCTGCTGGCCAAACGGATGGGTAAGACCCGGGTGATCGCCGAGACTGGGGCTGGGCAGCATGGGGTGGCGACGGCGACCGCAGCCGCCCTGCTGGGGCTGGAGTGCACGGTCTACATGGGCAAGGTCGATACTGACCGGCAGGCGCTCAACGTGGCCCGGATGCAGTTGCTCGGCGCCACCGTGGTCGGGGTGGCTGCCGGGTCGGCCACGTTGAAGGACTCGATGAATGAGGCGATGCGGGACTGGGTCGGCTCCGTGGAGCACACCCACTACCTCATCGGCACCGTGGCCGGACCGCACCCGTTCCCGAAGATCGTGCGGGAGTTCCAGCGGGTGATTTCCACCGAAGCCCGCGCTCAACTGTTGGACGCCTATGGTGAGCTTCCCTACGCGGTGGCAGCCTGCGTGGGCGGTGGCTCGAATGCGCTCGGTATGTTCGCCGATTTCATCGACGATCCGGAGGTGCGGTTGTTCGGGTTCGAGGCTGCTGGTGATGGATTGGAGACCGGACGGCATGCGGCCTCTATCTCCGGCGGTAGCGTCGGCGTGCTGCATGGGATGCGGACCTACGTTCTCCAAGACGACGACGGCCAAACCGTCGAATCGCATTCGATATCGGCCGGGTTGGACTATCCCGGCGTAGGCCCCGAACATAGTCACTTGGCAGCGACCGGGCGGGGCACCTATGAGGCTGTCACTGATGCCGAAGCCATGCAGGCCTTGGCCGACCTCACCCGGACCGAGGGAATTTTGCCCGCTATCGAGTCTGCGCACGCCGTGGCCGGGGCGATCCGGCTGGGTCAGCGGCTCGCCGACACCGACCCGGACATGCGTCCGCTGATCTGCATCTCCCTGTCGGGTCGGGGGGACAAGGACGTATCCACCGCGCTGGACTGGTTCGGTCTGGACGGGAAACCAGACACCGTGGTGGGAGAGTTCTGATGAGTTACGTGGACACTGCGGGGAAGTCCGGACAGGCCTTCGTGTCAGCACGCGCTGAGGGACGGGCCGCGCTCGTCGGATACCTTCCGGTCGGCTATCCGGACCTACCCATCTCGCTGGACGCCTTCCGAGTGCTCGGCGGCGAAGGTGACTCCCCAGGCGTCGACCTGGTGGAGATCGGCCTGCCCTACTCCGATCCCGTGATGGACGGTCCGGTCATCCAGCGGGCCGGGACGGCGGCGTTGGCGCGCGGAGTCCGGACTCGGGACGTCTTTGCTGCCGTTGAGGCGGTCACCAGCACCGGCACGCCCGCGGTGTGCATGACCTATTACAGCCTGATCGAGGCCTACGGAGTCGAGGCCTTCGCCCGGGATTTCGCCAATGCTGGCGGAAGTGGGCTGATCACCCCCGATCTCACCCCAGACGAAGCGGATGCATGGCTGGCGGCCTCCGATGCCCATGCTCTGGACCGGATCTTCCTGGTAGCACCATCCTCAACCGACGAGCGGATCGTCTACACCACCAACGCCACCCGAGGCTGGGTCTACGCCACCGCGGTCATGGGAGTCACCGGGACCCGGCAGCAGACCTCGAGTGCCGCACCCGCGCTGGTGTCGCGGATCCGGGACCTGGCGCCGGACACGCTCGTCGGCGTGGGCCTGGGGGTGAGCAATGGTGCCCAGGCCGCGGAGGTGGGCCAGTTCGCCGATGGCGTCATCGTGGGCTCGGCGCTGGTTCGGGCACTTATCGATGCCGAGGAGGCCGGTACCCCCACCGATCTGAGGGGGTTGCGCGGGGTGGTGGCCGATCTCGCTGCCGGAGTGCGAGGCGTGTGATGTTGCCGTTCTCGATTCCCAGCCCGGACATCAGCTCATTCAGCATCGGGCCGCTGACCATCCACATCTATGCACTCTGCCTGCTCACCGGGATGGCGGTGGCCTGGTGGCTGGGCCGGAAACGCTGGGTGGCCCGGGGCGGGAACGCGGAGACCTTTGAGAGCATTGTGCTGTGGGCGATCCCGGTCGGGATAATCTTCGCCCGGATCTATCACGTCCTCACTCACTGGGACGACTACTTCGGCCCCGGGCCGAATCTCAACCCCTTCTTCATCTGGGAGGGCGGCATCGCGATGTTTGGCTCGCTCCTGGGTGGAACCTTCGCCGCGGTGCTGGTCTGCCGTTACTACGGGGCGCGGGTATCGTCGCTGACAGATGCGCTGGCGCCGGGGCTGCTGTTCGCCCAGGCGATTGGTCGGCTGGGGAACTGGTTCAATCAAGAGCTTTTCGGTGGCCCCGACGATGGCCCCTTGGGCCTGGAGATCGATCCGCAGTACCGGCCGGCCGAGTACGCCGATGTGCCGACCTTCCAGCCCACCTTCCTGTATGAGCTGGTGTGGAACGCTACCGGGGGGCTGCTGCTGCTGTGGCTGGATCGACGATTCCCCCTCGGACGCGGAAAGCTGATCAGCCTCTATATGGTTGTCTATGGCACCGGACGCTTCTTTATTGAGGGGATCCGGACCGACTTCTCCTATATGATCGGCCCGCTACGCACCAACCAGCTCACTGCGTTAGTGGTGGCGCTGGCAGGGGCGATAATGTTTGCGGCCCTGCTGCGGTGGGCTCCCGGACGGGAAGACACCGTCGAGCCGGGTCGGGAGGCGAAACAGGCGGAGGCACCCGCCGATGCGTCCGACTGACAGAATGAATGCGGCCCGGCGGGGCCCCATTCTCTAAGGTGGGACAGCCCTGAGCACTGTGACCGGTGGTGCCCGGTTGCGTGACCTGAAGGAGATGGACTGTGGAACATGGCATGCGGATGCGTCGGCCGGCGGAGGGGCTTTACCGTCCCGAGTACGAACACGACGCCTGCGGTGTGGCCTTCGTGGCCCACCTGAGCGGCGCACCGACGCACGCCATCGTGTCCCAGGGCCTGCTGGCGCTGGAGAACCTGGACCATCGGGGTGCGACCGGCGCCGACGAGGCAGCTGGTGACGGTGCCGGGATGCTCATTCAGGTGCCCGATCGGTTGTTCCGCGAGACCGTCCCGTTCCGGCTGCCGGCGGTGGGGGAGTATGCGGTCGGGATGGCCTTCCTACCCCAAGACGATGTGGAGCGGGCCACCGCGAAGCGCTCGATTGAGTACATCGCCATCGAAGAGGGGCTGCGGGTCCTGGGCTGGCGGGATGTGCCCATGCTGGGCGACACCCTCAGCCCGATCACCCTGGCTGTGATGCCGCACATGGAGCAGCTCTTCGTCACCGGTGATGGTGCGGCGGGCATCGATCTCGACCGGCGCGTCTATCCGATGCGTAAGCGGGTACGCAATGAGGCCCGGATCTACTTCGCCTCGTTGTCGGCGCGCACGACGGTCTACAAGGGCATGCTCACCACCCAGCAGCTGTCGGAGACCTTTCCGGACCTGCTCGACGAGCGCACCGAATCGGCGGTGGCGCTGGTGCATTCCCGCTTCTCGACCAACACCGTCCCCAGCTGGGAGCTGGCCCACCCGTACCGGATGATCGCGCACAACGGTGAGATCAATACCGTGAAGGGCAACCGGAACTGGATGCGGGCCCGTGAGGCCATGCTGCAGACCGACCTGATTGCGGGGGATCTCAGCCGGATCTACCCGATCTGCACCCCCGAGGCCTCCGATTCGGCCTCCTTCGATGAGGTGCTGGAACTACTGCACCTAGGGGGACGGTCGCTGCCGCATGCGGTGTTGATGATGATCCCGGAGGCCTGGGAGAACAACACCGAGATGGAGGAGGCCCGGCGGGACTTCTACAGCTTCCATTCTTCAGTGATGGAGCCGTGGGATGGCCCGGCGGCGGTCTGTTTCACCGACGGCAGCCTGATCGGTGCGACCCTGGATCGCAATGGCCTGCGACCGGGCCGGTATTGGGTCACCGATGACGGCCTGGTGGTGTTCGCCTCCGAGGCGGGGGTGCTGCCGTTCGACCCAGCCACCATCGTCGAAAAGGGCCGGCTGCAGCCGGGCCGGATGCTGCTGGTCAACCTGGACGAGCACCGGCTGATCAATGACGACGAGATCAAGGCCACGCTGGCCAACGAACACCCGTACGGCGAATGGATCACCGAGCGGCTTCACCTCAACGACCTGCCCGAGCGGCAGCATGTGGTGCACAGCACCGCTTCGGTGACCCGCCGCCAGCAGGTTTTCGGTTACACCCACGAGGAGGTCCGGTCGCTGATCGCACCGATGGCCCAAGGCGGAGCCGAAGCCATCGGCTCCATGGGGACCGACACGCCGCAGGCCGCGCTGTCGGATCGGCCCCGGCTGCTGTTCGACTATTTCATCCAATTGTTCGCCCAGGTCACGAACCCGCCGCTGGACGCCATCCGGGAAGAACTGGTCACCTCGCTGAGCGCCTCCTTCGGCCCGGAGGCGAACCTGTTGAGTGCCGGTCCGGAATCCTGCCATCAAATCGTGATTCCTTACCCGATCCTCGATTCGGACGAACTCGCGAAGATGGTCCGGATCAACCGGGATGGCACCATGCCCAACTTCGACTCCTATGTGGTCCGAGGGCTCTACCGGATGCTTGGCGGCGCTGCTGAGCTGGAGGCTCGGCTCGCGGAGATCTGCGCCGAGGTTTCAGCGGCTATCGCCCGCGGCTGCCGCACAATCATCCTGTCGGACCGGCACAGCAATATCGACATGGCGCCGATCCCGTCGCTGCTGCTGACCGCCGCGGTCCACCACCATCTGGTCCGGGAGAAATCCCGCACCAAGGTGGGGCTGATAGTCGAGGCCGGCGACGTCCGCGAGGTGCATCATGTGGCGCTGCTCATGGGCTATGGTGCGGCAGCGGTCAACCCCTATCTAGTGTTCGAGACCGCCGAAGATCTAGCTCGGCGCGGGATCGACGTAACCGTCGACCCAGAACAGGCTGTCGCCCAGGTGCGCAAGGCGCTCGGCAAGGGTGTGCTCAAGGTGATGAGCAAGATGGGGGTGTCCACCATCGCCTCCTACACCGGTGCGCAGATCTACGAAGCTCTGGGCCTGTCCAGTGACCTGGTGGACAAGTACTTCACCGGCACCACCAGCCGACTGGAGGGCATCGGGCTGACTGAGATCGCCCGGGAGATCCAGCACCGGCATGACCATGCCTACCCGGTGGGTCGGCGGATAATTCCGCACCGCACCCTGGAGGTCGGTGGAGAGTACCGGTGGCGCCGCGAGGGTCCGCCGCACCTGTTCGATCCGGAATCTGTGTTCCGGCTGCAGCACTCCACCCGGCAAAAGCGCTACGACATCTTCAAGCAGTACACCGACCGGGTGAATGACCAGTCCAAGCGGCTCATGACCCTGCGCGGGCTGCTGGAGTTCGACGATTCGGTGCGGACGCCGGTGCCCATCGACGAGGTCGAGCCAGTGAGTGAAATCGTCAAGCGATTCTCGACCGGCGCGATGAGCTACGGCTCGATCAGCAAGGAGGCCCACGAGACCCTGGCAATCGCCATGAACCGGTTGGGCGGCAAGTCGAATACCGGTGAGGGTGGCGAGGACAAGGACCGGCTGTACGATCCGACGCGGCGTTCGGCGATCAAGCAGGTGGCTTCGGGCAGGTTCGGGGTCACCAGCGACTACCTCACCAATGCCGACGACATTCAGATCAAGATGGCCCAGGGCGCCAAGCCCGGCGAGGGCGGCCAGCTGCCCGGCCAGAAGGTGTACCCCTGGGTGGCCGGCACCCGGCATTCCACACCCGGGGTGGGGCTGATCAGCCCACCGCCGCACCACGACATCTACTCCATTGAGGACCTGAAGCAACTGATCCACGACCTCAAGTGCGCCAACCCGGTCGCCCGGGTTCACGTCAAGCTGGTCGCCGAGGTCGGCGTGGGGACGGTCGCGGCGGGGGTTTCCAAGGCGAAGGCCGACGTGGTGCTCATCTCCGGCCACGACGGTGGTACCGGTGCAGCGCCGCTGACCTCGATCAAGCACGCGGGCGGGCCGTGGGAACTTGGCCTGGCCGAGACCCAGCAGACCCTGATGCTCAATGGGCTGCGGGACCGGATTGTCGTGCAGGTGGACGGCCAGCTCAAGACTGGTCGCGATGTGGTGGTGGGAGCCCTGCTCGGGGCCGAGGAGTTCGGTTTCGCCACCGCACCACTGGTGGTGTCGGGCTGCATCATGATGCGGGTCTGTCACCTGGACACCTGCCCGGTGGGGGTGGCCACCCAGAACCCAGAGCTCCGGGAGAAGTTCTCCGGGCATGCGGACTATGTGGTGAACTTCTTCGAGTTCATTGCCGAAGAGGTGCGCGAGATCCTGGCCAGCCTCGGTTTCCGGTCTATTGAAGAGGCTGTTGGCCATGTCGAAGTCCTCCGCACCAAGGCGGCTGTCGACCACTGGAAGGCTCAAGGGCTCGATCTCACCCCAATCCTGCACCAGGTGGCCGTCGATGGGCCGCTGCACCGAATCACCACCCAAGATCACGGGCTGGACACCAAGCTCGATGTCGAGCTGATCGCCCGGTCCGAGCCGGCACTCACCCGCGGTGAGAAGGTCTCCTTCTCGGTGCCGGTGCGCAATATCGACAGAACCGTCGGCACCATCTTGGGCCACGAGGTCACCAAAGCGACCCGGGGTGATGGCCTGGAGGACGACACCATCGACATCACGCTGACCGGGACTGGTGGCCAGAGTTTTGGTGCCTTTCTGCCACACGGGGTGACCCTCCGGCTGGTGGGCGATACCAATGACTACTTCGGCAAGGGCCTGTCCGGAGGTCGGCTGTCGGTGCGTCCGCATGAGGAGGCGAGCTTCGCAGCCGAGGATCAGATTATCGCCGGCAATGTCATTGCCTACGGGGCCACCGCTGGTGAGATCTTCATCCGCGGCCGGGTGGGCGAGAGGTTCTGCGTGCGCAACTCCGGCGCAGTCGCGGTTGTTGAAGGCGTCGGTGATCATGGTTGTGAGTACATGACCGGTGGAGAGGCTCTGATCCTCGGCAGCACCGGGCGCAACTTCGCTGCCGGGATGTCTGGTGGGGTCGCCTGGGTGATCGATCTGGATCCCAACCGGCTTAACACCGAGCTAGTCGACCCGGTGCCGATGACCGACACTGATGCCACCCGGGTGGAACAGCTCCTGCGCAAGCATGTGGCCGAGACGGGTTCGGTCGTGGCCGAAGAGCTGCTCAACGCCGGGGTACCGGCGTGGCGGGAGCGGTTTACCAAGATCCTGCCGCGCGACTATGCCCGGGTGATGGCTGCCCGGGATGAGGCCCAATCTGCGGGCCTGTCTGAAGAGGAAACCGTAGTGAAGATGATGGAGGCGGCTCATGGGTGATCCCCGAGGGTTCATGAAGTACCCGCGCGAGCTGGCGGAGCGGCGTCCCACCGAGGACCGGCGCCATGACTGGAAAGAGGTCTACCCGGGCACACCGGGGAAGGCCGTGCTGCCGATCATCAGTCAGCAGGCGGGCCGCTGCATGGATTGCGGGATCCCGTTCTGCCACCAGGGGTGCCCGCTGGGCAACCTGATCCCAGAGTGGAACGACCTGATCTACAAGGACAAGTGGCGGGCGGCCACCGACAGGCTCCACGCCACCAACAACTTCCCTGAGTTCACCGGTAGGCTCTGCCCGGCGCCGTGCGAGACGGCTTGTGTGGTGGGCATCAACCGGGATCCGGTCACTATCAAGAACGTCGAGGTCGCGATTGCCGACAAGGGCTGGGAGGATCGCCGGATCGTGCCGGTGGTTCCCGACTGGCATACCGGCAAGACCGTCGCCATCGTCGGTTCGGGGCCGTCCGGTCTGGCGGCTGCCCAACAGCTCACCCGGGCCGGTCACACGGTCGTCGTCTACGAGCGGGCCGACGCCATCGGCGGACTGCTTCGCTACGGGATTCCCGAGTTCAAGATGGAAAAAGCTGTCGTGGACCGCCGACTCCGGCAGATGGTTCAGGAGGGCACAGTCTTCAAGCCGTCCACCACCATCGGGGTGGATATTACCGGCGAGCAGTTGCGAGATAGATTCGACGCGGTGCTGCTGGCGATCGGCTCGACGGTTCCGCGCGAGCTGCCGATCAAGGGCCGTGAGTTGGACGGTATTCATCAGGCGATGGATTTCCTGCCCCAGGCGACCCGGGTGGCCCATGGGCAGGAGGTGCCGGATCAGATTCTGGCCACCGACAAGCATGTGGTGGTCATCGGTGGCGGCGATACCGGATCGGATTGTATCGGGACGTCGCTGCGCCAGGGAGCGGCCTCGGTGACCCAGCTGGAGATCATGCCGACGCCCCCAACAGAGCGCCCGGTGAATCAGCCGTGGCCGACCTATCCGATGATCTTCCGGGTGTCCACCTCCCACGAGGAGGGCGATATTGACCGGAAATACTCGGTGTCCACCAGCGAGTTCGTCGGCGAGAACGGCCGGGTTAAAACGCTCCGGCTGTCGGAGGTCGCCTTCGTTGACGGACGGTTCGAGCCGGTCGAGGGTACCGAACGGGAGATTCCTGCCGAGCTGGTGCTGCTGGCGATGGGCTTCGTCGGCCCTGAACAGAAGGGTGTTGTCGAAGAGCTGGGCCTGGAGTTGGATCCGCGAGGCAACCTGGTGCGTGATGATAACTACGAATCCTCAGTTCCGGGGGTTTTCGTCGCCGGGGACTGTGGTCGAGGCCAGTCGTTGATCGTGTGGGCTATTGCCGAGGGCCGCTCGGCAGCCAACGGGGTGGATGCCTACCTTCAAGGAGCCCCGTCCGCGTTGCCCAAGCCGATCCCGCCGACGGAGCGACAGCTTCTGGTCTGAACCTGCGCCGAGCCGTTCACCGTCTGGGGACTTGGACGAACAAGCTGCACCCTGCGGAGGGGCAATCGCGCTTGAAATACGAGGCACGCCGGTGGTTGCGCGCTCACAGAATCGGATATATGCTCAAGTAATCAATCAGTGCTGACGGCTATGTCAGCCATACATCGGAGGGACCAAATGGACATCACGTCACCCCCCCCGGCAGATCGATTCGTCCGATCGCACTTTTATTCTTGTTAATTGTCATGCTTTTGCAGGGTGCACCAGAGGCTTCGGCACAGAGTAGAACCTATCAATGCAACAATGGGGTGCGATGGTATGCAGGGACCACGTCAACGTATACCTACACGCGGTCGAATTTCTGCCAAACAAAGTATGTTCGCTTCCGTTATGCACTGTACTCGGGTGGGCCTCAATATACGACGGGGTGGTATTACTCAGAGACTTATATTAAGAGGTACTCGAACAATATATTATGGGGGGATCATAAGGTTCGCTCTTGTCAGTACCCCTACATCTGTGGCCCCAAGAGGCTTGGTCCATGAACCGACGGATCAACGTAGTGACCCCGTCACGATGGCTGTTTTTTCCCGCAGTGATGTCTCTGCTGATCGTCTGTGGGTGTGCGACACCGCCTGAGGCCATAGCCGAGGCTGCAATCGAACCTGAAGTGCTGGGAACCCAGAGTGATGAACAACGCGAGGCCTTGCAGGATGGCCTGGTGTCATATGACGAGTATCAGACATCTTTCGAGCGTTTTGTTTCCTGTGCATCCAGTATCGGCGTCACGGTGACTCTCCTAGGTGAGGAGAATAAGGTCTACAACTTTCAGGTACCGGCCGAGGAACTCGACGCATTGGAGGCTGAGTATGATGCGTGTTACGCGACAGAATTCGAAGAAGTAGATCGGATGTGGCAGTTGTCTCGAGAGGATACGTCACCACTTGCTCAGGAATTGGCAGAGTGTCTACGGGCATGGGACCTCGAAGTGCCCGAGCGATTCGTAGATCGCGTTGACGCCCTTGAGAGTGCTGGGATCGATATTGTGGAATGCGAAAAGCTGTAGCCGCCCAACCGCCTGCCCTGGCCAGTGGCCGGCTGGTGGCCCTCCTTCCTACCATGTGGGTGATTCCGGCGATTCTTACCTTCGCCTTGGGCTGGGCCGCCAATGTTGTCGAACAGCAAGCCGTCGAGCCTGCACTTCCGGATTACGTCACGGTGGGCCGGGCACAGGGAGGTCCCGATGCCGCGGTTCTGATTGAGGTGGCAATTGGAGAGGAACGCCCCCTCAAGGGGCGCGCGTCAGGAACCGTCACGAGACTTGGGACCGCTGTCTCTGGGGACACCATCGTCGACGGGCAACCGCTGCTCCAGATTGATGGTCGCTGGATCATAGCCAACGCAGGTGTCATTCCCTTCCACCGGACGCTCAGGCTCGGAGATTCGGGGGATGACGTGTTGCGCCTCAACGAGCTGCTCAAGGAGCAGAGCCTAGCTGCCCCGGATGGCGCCCGCAGGTCACGTTTTACGGCCGCTACCCAGCGTGGGGTGCAGAAGCTCAACGAACAACTTGGCGTGGCCGGGGTAGCGTTTGAGCCGTCGGCGACAGTATTCGTCGGGCCACAGGCAACCCTGCTGTCGCGTGAGGTGAATCTGGGCGATGTAGTCAGCGAGGATCAGACCCTCATGACTGCAGTCGAGAACCCCAAGGACGTTCGGGTGCTTCATGCTACCGAGCAGGTCCCCGTGGACGCACCGGACGGCGACTGGCAGATTGTGGCCGCGAGCGGTGATACCTTCACCCATCCGGCCGATTCGGAGGCCTTGGACGGTGCAGCACTAGCCACGTTTGGCCTCAGATTCGGGGTGCTAACCGAAGGGGAATCCAACAATGGGAGTCAGTCATCGTTAACGTTGACTGGATTTACTATGGAGATGACCAACCCGGAAGAGCCGGTTGGCGTGGTGCCTGCCACCAGTATTTTCACCAATGGGGAAGGGAGAGTCTGCGTATTTGAACTATCTGCGGAGGGCTCTGTAAGTGCCGTGCCGTTGCATAGAGTTACTGCCGGTCAGCAGATTGGTGTGGTGCACATTGATGCAGTGCTCATAGGACGGCAAGTCGTTCGTGATGCGGTCACAGTGACCCCTGAGGCGGAACGTACATGTTGATTCGTGTGCGTGCTGCCACGAAGAGGTTCGGAAATAGGTTGATATTCGCCGACCTGAGCGCTGACTTTTCCGCGGGGACAGTGTCAGTGGTCACCGGCCCATCCGGATGTGGTAAGACGACACTCCTTTCCTGCATGAGTGGCGAGTTGGATTTGGACGCCGGGTCAGTGTCCTGGGAGCGCGCCGGTGGTGAGCCTTCAGCACCGAAGTTCGATGGAGTCGCCTGGGTTCCCCAGCGATCCCAGGTTCTGGAACACCGGACGAGCTTGGAGAATGTCATGGTCGCGGGGTTGGCAGCCGGCGTTAGCCGCGAGGTCGCCGCGGATGAGGCCCGGCTATTCTTGGGGAGCCTCGGGTTGGCCCACATTGAGACTGTGAAGGCAGGTCGTATCTCGGGAGGTGAACGCCAGCGACTGTGCATCTGCCGAGCGCTGGCCACGCGCCGGCCGATCCTCTTTGCGGACGAACCCAGCGCCAATTTGGATGCACGGAGTGCGGCGGACGTGGTCGCAGCTCTCGCAGATCTTGCCGATCACGGTCGCACTGTGGTGATCGCTACCCATGACCGTGCGGTGGAGGACATTGCCGAGCACTCGGTGGTCTTGCGTTGAAGGCGAGCGGGTGGCGGTGGGGCGATCTCGCGATTGAGGCGGTACTCAATCTGAGTCCTGGCCGGTCACGAGGCGCGTTGGCCATGACCATGAGTGTCCTGGGGGGTGCGGTCCTTGCTGGGATGCTGGCCTACGCTGGCGCGGCCTTCCGTGCTGACCAAGCCATAGAATCACTGGCAGGTGCGCAAGTAGTAACGATCGGCCACGACACCGATCCTCGGGTCCTGATTGCGCGAGCCTCGTGCGAGCGGCTTAGTAGGCTTCCGATCGTCGCTGGGTCTGGGGTCGTTAATGCCAGAGAATATCGAGAATTCCCTACGGTGGGCCAGGTGGCGACCGTGCAGGTGAGTTCGACCCTGGTCCGATTCGATCATGCTGATGTGGTGATCGGGGCTGACTTGGCCACATCGGTTGGTCTGGGTTCCCGGGGACACCTTATTGGAGCTGATGGTGACGTTTATACCTACTCAGTGGCCGACCAGCAGCCTGAAGGTGTGGATACGAACGGCTCAATCCTCACCCCGGTGGTTGGTCAGGAATGGACCCGCTCATGTGTGGTTCGTCTGGTCGATGGAGTGCGTGCCCAAGAAGCGCTGCCATTCCTTTTGGCTCAGCTACGGTACCTCGGGGATGCACCCGCAACGGTTCAAGCAGACGGTCGTTCTGGTCACTCCTCCGCTCGCTATCGGGGCGGTGTTGATCGTTGGGCGGCGTTGGCTGTGGCCTTGCTACTAGGGGGGTGCCTCGGTCTTTTCCGCCGCCTTCGCCCCGCAGAGGCGGTCAGCTATCGATTGGCGGGTATGCGGCGAAGCGAACTGGCTAGACTGCACTTTCTCGAGGACGGCACGTGTGCCGCATTGTTCAACTCGTCAGCGATTGCGCTTCTTATTGTCCTTGAACCGCCAGGCTTGCTGATGCTTTCACACGTGTTGTGGCTGATCGCGTGTGGGTGTGGCCTGATGTCAGCATCCATGCTCGCCAGTCTCAGCGTGGTGTTGCCGAGCCCCTTGGCCTTGGGATCTCGTGCATGACTGGAGTCCGAGCTTGGCCACCAGATACCGAGGCGCTAGAACCCGGGCGATCTGTCTGGCCGCGGGCGAGTATGTGCGCCGGGTGGCGGTCCATGTCAGGATAGGCACCTATGAGCGAGGTTCACTCCCCGCGGGTCGCCATCGTCGGCGCTGGCCCGTCAGGCCTATTCGCTGCACAGGCACTTCTTACGGGGCACCCGTCGGTCCGGATTGACGTTCTGGATCGGTTGCCCACGCCCTTCGGTCTACTCCGCTACGGAGTGGCACCAGACCACACCAGCATCCAGCGGATTCAATCTGCCCTGGTGAGGCCATTTGACTCCGAGCGGGTGCGTTTCTTTGGTCTGGTCGAGTTGGGGCGCTCGGTGACCGCACCGGAACTGCGCCATGGCTACGACGCGGTGATCTACGCCGCCGGGGCCGCCGAGGACCGGCGGCTCGGAGTTCCGGGCGAAGACCTGCCGGGGAGCCGATCCGCGCGAGAGTTCGTGGCGTGGTATTGCGGGCATCCGGATGCCGAACCGCAACCCCTGAGGGACGTCAGGTCGGCCGTCACGTTCGGGGTGGGCAATGTGGCTGTCGACGTGGCCCGGATTCTGCTCGGCGGGGCACATGACCTGCGGGCTACCGACATGCCCGAACCGGTGCTCGCTGAACTGGGGGCTGCCCAGATCACCGATGTTCATGTCGTGGGGCGCCGCGGGCCAGCGCAGGCAAGCTTCACGACCCCCGAACTGCGGGAGCTCGTCGGCCTGCCTGGCGTACAGCCGATCATCGATCCGCAAGTCTTGATAGGAATCGACACCACCGATCTGGATCGCCGTACCCGCACGAACCTCGACGTGCTCGCCGAAGCTGCGGACCGGGAGGTGCCGGAGGCACAGGCTCGGCTGCATCTTCACTTCTGGCGGCGGCCGGTGGAACTGCTGGGCACGGATAGGGTCGGCTCGGTTGTGCTCGAGCGCACCGAGCTCACCGAAGACTACGGCCGGGTCGCCGGTACTGGGGAGCTCACCGAGATCCCAGGAGACCTGGTGTTACGGGCCATCGGCTACCGGGGGAACCCGTTGCCGGGTGTGACTTTCGACCCCGACCATGCCGTCATCCCCAACAACAACGGCCATGT
Source organism: Propioniciclava sp. (assembly GCA_047973325.1). Classification (GTDB taxonomy): domain Bacteria; phylum Actinomycetota; class Actinomycetes; order Propionibacteriales; family Propionibacteriaceae; genus Propioniciclava. The sequence goes on from JBKEBU010000122.1 coordinate 46,702, forward strand.
GCTCGCTGCCGATGGCACCCCGAGCCCGGGGGAGTATGTGGTCGGCTGGATCAAGCGCGGTGCCGTCGGGGTGATTGGCACCAACAAGTCCGACGCGACCGCCACCGTCACCCATCTGCTGACAGACCTGGAACGCACCCCGCGGCCACCCAGCGGACCGGATGCCTACGAGCTGCTGCGCCGACGCGGGTTGACCCCCTCTACTTTCGCCGATTGGGAGCGGATAGATGCCGAGGAGGTCGCACTCGGCCGAGCGGCCGGGCGACCTCGGGTCAAGGTGGCCTCCTGGCATCAACTCACCGATCTAATCCGCTTCGGCCGTGGCGGCGGCCCGCTGGAGTACGAGCAGCCGTAACCCGGTAGCTGAAGTGCTATCAGCTGTCTCTCACCGGAAAGGTAGCCATCACAACGGTCACCTCGCCGAACTTCTGGCCGGGGTGACGCACCAGCCCAGCAGCCGAGATCCCAGCGCCGACGGCTACGCAACCGCCACTAGCTAGGCTGAGCGCATGGTTTCCTTCCGCCCCGCACTGGCCGCCGTTGGCGATGCTCAGTCTGTTGTTCATGGTGTCGTCAGTACCGCTGCCCTGTGCGGTTTGACGCTTGTAGACCCACAACGGCTCAACGTCGGGCAACGCCTGGGGTATCGCCTAGCACTGGCGGGCCTCATCGGCTGGTCGACGTGGGCCGCGCTGGCGTCCGAGGATGAGTTCGGTTTCCTCTCCCGTGGCCCCCGGATCGGAATGACCACCGGCAGCATGGGGGCAGTTCTAGGCCTCGCTGAGGCCGGTGAGGCCCTTGATGCCCAACTCCAAGGCCATCTGCTGCGGATGGGGGTGCCCCGGCCCCGCGTGTGGGGCGCGGTCGTCGGTGGAGTTTTCTGGTTCGGCTCGTGGTGGCTCGCCCGGCGCGGCGTCACTCAGGGGCGCTCGGCCATGCAGGAAGAATCGGCAGTGGTCCCGGTGCCCGGCCGCGTCGCCGCCCTGGTCATCACCCTCATAGAGGCCACCGATGAGTACGGTGCCGGGGAACTGCGGGAGCAGTTGCGCCACGCCCGGGTCATCGGCCGCGAAACCAGCGATGATTGGACGGATATCCAGTTCGTGGTGCCGGACGAGCTGCCCTTAGCGGTTCCGGGGACCGGCCAGTTCCCGGTCCGGGGACGCTTCCGAGCACAGGGCAGCAGCAGACCCGTCGACCTGCTGCTGTACCTCGAAGACGGGTGTCTGGCTCAACTGGTGATCACCGAAGCTCAGGCTGGGCGCGAGCATGAGTCCGCCGGATGGGCTGGACTCGGTTTCGACATCAGCGATCTGCCGGGCTGGCCTGCCGCCGCTGATGTGGAATTGCTGATGGAGGCTCCCGATGGGCTCCAACCCCTGGAATCTGTGACCCGCTCGCCCTAAGGATGCGCTGATTAATGCTGCTCTGTGCGAGGACGTGGTTCGCCCGATCCGGTGCCCCGCAGCCAGGGCATGATCGATCAGCGCATCCCTAAGTGCTCAGCGGCCCGCTACGCACGTACTCCTGCCTGTCGGAGAGCGCCATCGATGAACGGTACTCGGTCCAGGGTGGCCACCTGGGCCGGGGAGAACCAGGCGGCCTGATCCGTACTCCCATTCACCTCGTGGCGCAAGGATCCGCCGATGACGGTGGCCCGATACAGGATCCGTAGGGTCTGGAGCGGTCCGTGCGGGTTGGGCTGGGAACGTTGGTCTTCGGCAATGATGTCGGACTCCACGCCCAGCAGCGCATCGACAGTGACCTCATAGCCGGTCTCTTCTTCGACTTCGCGCACCACGGTCTCGGCTGGGTGTTCACCGGGTTCCAGGCCACCCCCGGGCAGGCTCCAGGCAACCACGCGCGGATCATTCCAGTGCGCCAGCAGGATCTGCGCATCCTCGTTGCTGACCACGGCATAGGCCGCTACCCGGAGATCCATATCGGGAGCATAGTGAGGCCAAGCCGCGGCGGGACTAGATCGCGGTCGCCGGACGTTAAGACACCGAGAGCCGTGGCAATCCCACACCCATGGTGACGCTTGCCGCACGACTGACGATGAGGAGCCTGCCATGACCCACGACACCGGAGCCGTCACCCAGCAGCCCGGTCTGGAGACCGCGGTGCTGGCGGGGGGCTGTTTCTGGGGAATGCAGGACCTGATCCGGCGACGGCCCGGCGTGGTCGCGACCCGCGTGGGCTACACCGGCGGCCAGAACGAACGTGCGACCTACCGCAACCATCCTGGCCATGCAGAGGCCATCGAAATCGTCTTCGACCCCACCCAGACCAGCTACCGTGACCTGCTGGGGTTCTTCTTCCAGATTCACGATCCGACAACAGTGGATCGTCAGGGCAATGACATCGGAACCAGCTACCGGTCGGCGATCTTTCCCACGACGCCTGAGCAAGACCGGATCGCCCGAGACACCATCGCCGACGTGGATGCCTCCGGGCTCTGGCCCGGTAAAGCTGTCACCACTATTGAGGCGTCTGGACCCTTCTGGGAGGCCGAGCCGGAGCACCAGGACTATCTACTCCGGATTCCGCACGGATACACCTGCCACTACCCGCGACCCGGCTGGGTCTTGCCCCCACGCGACGGCGCATAGCGACCTGGCGACCCTTGGCTGCTAGGGCTCGGGCAGGGATTCGAGAGCTGAGGTGGTGTTCCCGGTGGCCCACAGCCGAATCTGAATCGCGGTCTCCTGGGCTTGGGCTGCCTCTTCAGCCGAACCCATCGCCGTGAGAATGTTCGCCCGGACACTCCACGAGGTGGCCAGCAACTGCAGAAAGCCACCACCCTCGGTCCGGGCGAGTTCGATAAGCACCTGAATAGCCTCCTCATTGACATCCAAGGCAGGCCCATGGTCACCGAGCAGAAACCGAAGCTGCCCCAGGTTTATCAGGAGACGGGCCAGCAGGGGGAGCTGACGGTCATCCTCGGCGGCAATCCGCCGGATGATGCCCAGGGCAGCTTCGGTGACGGGCAGTGCCTCTGCAGTGCGGCCAAGAGTGCGCAGCAGGTGCGCGTGCGTCATGGCGGTCTCGGTAACCGCCTCCACGTGATCGGCATCTGTGCGGGCGAGGTCCTGGACGATCCGCACCGCCTCGGTACTGGCCACGAGCGCAGCCTCGGCCCGGTCGGCGCGGATAAGCAGATCCACGTGCCCCCGCAGGCTGGCGGCCAACCGGGCCTCTTCGTTCGGGTCGGTGGCCGACAGCTCATAGAACAAGGTCACCGCCTCCTCGGATGCGACGATGGCATCCGCCACCTGGCCCCAGCGTCCGAGTAGAACGGCCTGAAGAAACAGCACGTCACCTAGGTCCGAGGTGTACTCGGAAGAGTCTGATAGCCGGCGGAAGATGGTGATCGCTTCGGTGGACGCCGCCAGGGCCGGCTCATAGTGACCCGCTTCTATCAAGATTGCACAGTACTGCGCCAATGCCTGGGCCAGCTCGGCGGAGCTGTCCGGCGCGGTACTGATTCGGCGAATAGACTGCACCTGCTGATGTGCGCTGACCAGCGTATAGGCGTCAGGAGAGGGCACCGGGAAGCCTCGCTTGGGGAGTGAATGGTCGGGCGGAATCGCAGGGAACAGCGTACCGCGTCGAGGGTTGAGCAGCTGACTGACGCCCCGGGGGCCATTGTGCGGTGGGTGTCCGGCATGCCGGACCAACAGCATCCGCGGCAGCGACTAGGGTGGTGCCTCCGGGAGGTAGATCACCACTGATGACCGATGAGTTTGTGCACCTGCACTGTCATTCCGACTTCTCCATGCTGGACGGCGCGGCCCGCCTGAAAGACATGGTGGTTGCAGCCGAACAGTTGAACATGCCAGCGATAGCTGTCACCGATCACGGCAATGTCTTCGGGGCCTATGAGTTTTACAAGACCGCCAAGGGCAGTCCGGTGAAACCCATAGTTGGATTGGAGGCCTACCTCACCCCAGGCACGCGTCGCAGCGAACGCAAGCGGGTGCAGTTCGGAGACGGGACCGGCGACGATGTGGCTGCCAAGGGGGCCTATACCCACATGACCATGTGGGCCAGTGACACCGCGGGGATGCACAACCTGTTTCGGCTCAGCTCACTCAGTTCGTTGGAGGGGTTCTTCTACAAGCCCCGGGCCGACCGGGAGCTGCTCCATAGCTACGCCTCCGGATTGATCGCCACCACCGGGTGCCCATCGGGGGAGGTGCAGACCTATCTGCGCCTGGGCCAGTTCGACCAGGCGGTGGCCTCAGCTGCCGAGTTTGCCGATATCTTCGGTCACGGAAACTTCTACGTGGAGCTGATGGACCATGGTCTCGACATTGAGACCCGGGTTCGCGACGACCTGCTCGCGCTCGCCAAGAAGCTCAACCTGCCCTTGGTGGCGACCAACGATTCCCACTATGTGCATGCCGACGATGCCACCGCCCACGACACTTTGCTGTGCGTCTCGTCGGGATCCAACCGAGACACCCCGGGGCGATTTCAGTTCAATGGCAACGGCTACTACCTGAAATCTGCCGCTGAGATGCGCCAGCTTTTCAGCGGGCTCCCGGAGGCCTGCGACAACACGCTCGCCATCGCCGAACGCTGCGCAGTTGAGTTCACCGAAGGAACCGGGACCTTCATGCCCCGGTTCCCGGTTCCGGACGGCCACACCGAGGAGTCCTGGTTCGTCGCCATGGTGGAACAGGGCCTCAAAGAGCGCTATTTCGGTGAGGTGCCCGAGTACGCCACCACCCAGGCCAAGTTCGAGATCGATGTCATCATCGGCAAGGGGTACGCCGGCTACTTCCTGGTGGTGGCCGACTTCATCACCTGGGCAAAGAAGAACGGGATCCGAGTAGGGCCGGGCCGCGGCTCGGGGGCAGGATCCATGTGCGCCTACGCGATGAAGATCACCGACCTGGATCCGGTGCCCCATGGGCTCATCTTCGAGCGATTTCTCAACCCCGAGCGCCCGTCGATGCCGGACTTCGATGTGGACTTCGACGAGCGTCGCCGCGGTGAGGTGATTAAGTACGTCACCGACAAGTACGGGGACGACCGGGTTTGCCAAATCGTCACCTACGGCACCATCAAGGCAAAACAGGCCATCAAAGACGCCGGGCGCGTCCTAGGCAAGCCGTTCGCGCTGGGGGAGCGGATAACGAAGGCGTATACCCCGCCGGTTCAGGGCAAGGACGTGGCCATCGGGGATGTCTTCGACGAGAACCACGAGCGCTACGGCGAAGGTGCTGAGTTCCGGGAGTTGTATGGATCAGACCCGGAGGTCAAAGAGGTCGTCGACACCGCCCGCGGCATCGAAGGCCTGAAACGCCAGTGGGGTGTGCATGCGGCTGGGGTGATCATGTCCAGCGAGCCCCTCATGGACGTCATCCCGATCATGAAGCGTGAGCAAGACGGCCAAATAATTACCCAGTTCGACTATCCGAGCTGTGAATCACTCGGCCTGGTCAAAATGGACTTTTTGGGCCTGCGGAACCTCACCATCCTCGATGATGCGGTCCGCAACGTGAAGGCCAACCGGGACCTCGACATCGACCTGGACGCACTCGGCCGGGAGATGACCGACCCAGCCACCTACAAGCTGCTCGGCTCCGGCGACACCCTCGGCGTTTTCCAGCTGGACGGTGGCGGGCTGCGGGCGCTGCTCAAACTTATGCAGCCAGACAACTTCGAAGACATCTCCGCGACCATCGCGCTCTACCGGCCCGGGCCGATGGGTGCCGACAGCCACACCAACTATGCGCTGCGGAAAACCGGTCGCCAGTCCGTCGAGCCCATCCATCCGGAGCTGGCGGAGCCGTTGGCCGACATTCTGGACACCACCTACGGCCTGATCGTCTATCAGGAGCAGATTCAGCAGATCGCCCAGCGCGTCGCCGGGTACAGCCTCGGCCAAGCCGACCTGCTTCGGCGGGCCATGGGCAAGAAGAAGAAGGAGGTCCTCGAGGCTGAGTTCAAGCCCTTCAGTTCCGGCATGAAGGAGCGAGGATTCTCTGAAGCGGCGATCACCAAACTGTGGGAAATCATGGTGCCGTTCGCCGCCTATGCCTTCAACAAGGCCCACTCGGCTGCCTATGGTGTGGTGTCGTATTGGACGGCTTACCTGAAGGCCAACTATCCAGCCGAGTACATGGCCGCCCTACTGGAGTCTGTCAAGAGTGACAAGGACAAGACTGCCTTGTATCTGGGTGAATGTCGCCGGATGGGCATCAAGGTGCTCCCGCCAGACGTCAACACCTCTGCCGGGATGTTTGCCACGGTGGGCGAGGACATCCGGTTCGGGCTGGGCGCCATCCGCAACGTCGGCGACAATGTGGTCAGGGGGATCATCGAGGCTCGGGAGGAGCACGGACCCGCAGCCGACTTCAACGCTTTCCTGGATCAGGTGCCGGCGGTGGTCTGCAACAAGCGGGTCATCGAATCTCTGATTAAAGCGGGGGCCTTTGACACCCTCGGCCACACCCGCCGCGGGCTGATGGAGTGCTTCGAAACCAAGATCGATGAGGTCGTCGATCTCAAACGAAATCAGGCCAACGGCCAAGATGACCTGTTCGCCGGGTTCTTCCCCGGCGAGGAGGGTGCCGATAACGCCCTCGCCGCTGCACCAGTCCCGGAGTTGCCCGAATGGGAGAAACGCACCCGATTGGCGTTCGAGCGAGAGATGCTGGGGCTGTACGTCAGCGACCACCCCCTTCAAGGGCTGGAACATGTCTTGGCGGCCAACCGGGATGTCTCGATAGCGCAGCTATCCGGCGACGACGGACCCCGGGATGGCCAGCTGAGCATCTGCGGCATGATCACCGGCATTCAACGAAAACAGACCAAGGACGGTAAGGCCTGGGCGATCCTCACCGTGGAGGACCTGGAAGCCTCGATAGAAGTGCTGGTCTTCAATAAGGCCTATCTGCCGGTATCGATGTCTCTGGGCACCGATGTTGTCGTCCGGATCAAGGGCCGAGTGCGGGAGAAGGACGACTCGGTGGAGATCACTGCCCAGGATGTGGCCTTCCCTGATGTCAGCGAAGGACCGGCCGGGCCGGTCACAATTTCGCTTCCCACGGGGCGCTGCACGCCACAGATGGTGGAGCAATTGAAGTTCACTTTGCGCCAGCACCCCGGCATGTCCGAAGTCCGGGTCCGGCTGATCAGTCCGGCGCGCGCCACCCTCTGGCGGCTTGACGATGGACTTCGGGTTCAGCCGTCAAACTCATTGATGGCGGACTTGAAGGTACTTCTAGGCCCGTCCGCGGTGAGCGCGTAGCATCATCCTCGTGACAGGACGCGAACTGAGCCGACGCATCGGGATCGTGGTGGCGGCGGCGCTGATAGTCGGTGCGGTGGGGGCCTTCATCTGGTCCCGGGTAGCCGTGCTTCCCGTCTTCGTGATGGATGTGGACGGTCACGCGAACATCACTGAGGCAGACATGGGCAAGGTGGCGTCGGCTGATTGGACGTTTGCCATTATCGCCCTGGTGGGTGGTTTCGGGCTCGGTCTGGTGGCGTGGCGGCTGTTGGGCAGCATCGGATGGCCGGTGGCGCTGGTGTGCTTGGCCTCTGCCCTGATAGCAGCGGTGGCCTGCTGGCTTCTCGGCGAAGCTCTGGGCCCGGACTCCTTCGACCAACGACTCTCGGAGGCCGTGGCAGGCGAGAGTGTTCCGGTAGCACTCACGCTACACGCTCGGGCAGCCCTGCTGCTGTGGCCGTTCGCAGCGGTTGCCGTGCCCCTGTTTGCAGCCTCGCTGGGCCCCGACGGGGATTCCGGAGAGGAGGCCCGCGGACCAGACTCCGGTCAACAGGAGACCAGGAGCCCGGTAGCAGGCGACGAGGCTCCCGCATCGGCTGGCTCCCCGAACTGATGTCCATCAACCGGACCCAAGAAGTGGAGCAGAAGTTTGAGGCACCGGTGGGAGTGTCGTGGTCATTCGCGCCCGTCGCCACCGTCGGCCCGGAGCGGCGCTTCAGCCTGCAGGCCACTTACTACGACACCACCGCGTTCAGCTTGGTGCGGAGCGGTTGTTCCCTGCGCCGACGCGAAGGGGGATCAGATGCCGGATGGCACCTGAAGTTGCCACGGGGCTCCGGGCTGGGTCGCGAAGAACTTCAACTTCCGCTGAGCAAGGAGCTTCCCGACCAGCTTCAGGCGGTGGTCACCAGCTGGACAGCTGAGCCCGTGGCACCGGTGGCGGTCATAGCCACTGACCGACGCGAATATGACGTGTTTGTCGATGGGGTGGCCTGCGCTTTGTTCGTGGCCGACTCGGTCGCGACGCGGGCAGGTGATCAGACTCAGCGGTGGCACGAGTTCGAAGTCGAGTTGCTACCCGGAGCAGATCCGGCCTTGTTGGGGGTTCTTACCCAGGCGCTCGCCCACAGCGGGGTACACCCAGCTCAGCACGGGTCCAAGATCGCCCGGGCGCTGGGAATTGCCTAGGGAGCGCCGATCAATCATGCCCTGGCTGTGGCGCACCGGATCGGGCGAACCACATCCCCCACATCTGGCGATGGACATCTAGTACCCCCATCAGATCTGGGGTCGCGGTTCATCCCGCCCGGCACGTCCTCGCACAGAGCAGCATCAATCAGTGCATCCCTCGGGATGACTCGCGCAGAGGAATCGGACTCAGCCGATGGGCGATCCTCGTACAATCATCACGTGAAACTGCGGACTATCGATCTCCGAGGGACCACCGGCGGCTACCGTTCCGTGCTACCGCGAGGCAAGTTTGACATCGAACAGGCCATTGATGTGGTCCGGCCCCTGTGCCAGGCCGTCCGTGAGCGGGGCAGCGACGCCTTGCGGGAGCTGAGTGCGCAGCTCGACGGGGTGGTTCCACAGTCGTTCCGGGTGCCTGTGAAGGTTCTTACCCAGGCGGCCCACGAGCTCGATGAGGTCGTCCGGGATGCAATGGTTGAGTCCATCCGACGACGACGTGAGGTAGCCGCAACCGAAGGTGATCCGGAGTTGGTACTTACCGAACTGGCCCCGGGCGCCGTTGTGGAGACCAAGACCAGCCCCGTAGAGCGGGTTGGGCTTTATGTGCCGGGTGGGCTGGCGCCCTTGGCCAGCTCCGTTCTGATGAACGTGGTTCCCGCACAGGTGGCCGGGGTCACCAGCCTGGCAGTCGCCTCCCCGCCAAGCGCCGACCATGACGGCTGGCCGCATCCGACGATCCTGGCGATGTGTCATCTGCTCGGTGTGGAGGAGGTTTATGCCGTCGGGGGAGCGCAGGCGATCGCTATGTTTGCCTACGGCGTTGAGGGGCTCTGCAAACCGGTGGACCTGGTGACCGGGCCTGGAAACATCTATGTGGTCGCGGCGAAACGGCATCTGCGCGGCGTGGTCGGCATCGACGCCGAAGCCGGCCCTACTGAAATCGCCATCCTCGCCGACGATTCTGCCGATCCAGCGTTCGTGGCCGCTGACTTGATCAGCCAAGCCGAGCACGATCCCCTGGCCGGTTCAGTCTTGGTCACCGACTCGGAGTCCTTGGCTGAACAGGTCAACAACCTTCTCGCCACCCAGGTGGAACACCTCACGCAGGTCGAGAGAATCACCACGGCACTCACCGGGGAACAGTCGGCCATCGTGTTGGTGGACGACCTGGATCAGGGTCTGGCGGTGGTGGACGCCTATGCTGCCGAGCACCTCGAGGTGCAAACCCGGGATGCCTACCAGCGCGCCCATCGGGTCCGCAACGCCGGCGCGATCTTCATTGGTCCCTGGTCGCCGGTCCCGTTGGGAGACTATGCCGCGGGGTCGACCCATGTGCTCCCCACGGCGGGTGCTGCCCGACGAGGTTCCGGTCTCACCGTACGCAGCTTCGGTCGCACCGTGCATCTCATTCACTACGACGAAGGGGCTCTCCGTGAGATCGGGCCCGCAGTGGAGGCCTTCGCGCACGCCGAGCAGTTGCCCGGCCATGCAGCTGCTATCAGCATCCGGACACAGGCCGAGGCGAGTGACCGGTGGTGAGGCCAGACATCACCCTGGCTGACCTGCCCTTGCGGCCAGAGCTGGTGGGGGAGGTGCCCTATGGTGCCCCGCAGTTGGACGTGCCCATCTGCCTCAATGTCAACGAGAACCCGTATCCGGCCACCCCACAGATCGCGGCTGAGATGGCGGCAGCGGTGGCAGCAGCTGCGTTCAATCGCTATCCGGACCGTGAGTTCTGGGGCCTACGGACCCAGTTGGCCGGCTATCTGGGTCATGACTTAGCTGCCGACAATATCTGGGCGGCGAACGGGTCCAACGAGGTGATGAGTCAGGTTCTGGGGGCGTTTGCCGGGCCGGGTCGGCGGGTCCTTGCCTTTAGCCCTACGTATTCGATGTATCCCGAGTATGCCCGCAACACCCATTCGGACTACGTCACCGTGGCCCGGCATCAGGACTACACCCTGGATGCGGATCTCATTCTGGCCGCGATGGCTCAACACCAGCCCAGTGTGGTGATCATCACCACGCCCAACAATCCCACCGGTACCACCACGTCGCCGGAGACTATCCGGGCAGTGCTGGACGAAACCGACGCGATTGTGGTGGTGGATGAGGCCTATCAGGAGTTCTCGCGCACCCCAGAAGCATCGGCGCTGACCTTGCTGGGCGAGTTCGGGAATCTCATAGTCTCACGCACCATGAGCAAGGCCTTCGCGTTCGCCGGTGGGCGTCTGGGCTATCTGGCAGCGGCCCCCGCTGTTGTCGATGCTTGCCGGATCGTCCGGCTGCCTTACCACCTGTCGGCCCAAACCCAGGCGGTGGCCTCCGTGGCCTTGGCTCACACCGAGGAGATGCTGGCGCGGGTGGACGACCTCCGCGAGGCCCGCGACGAGATGCTCATTCGACTGCCCAACCTGGGTTTCGAGGTTGTTGCCTCGGATGCGAACTTCGTCCTGCTGGGTCGCTGGATTGATCGCCACCAGGCGTTTGAGCAGCTGCTCGCCCAAGGGGTCCTGGTGCGGGAGACCGGACCTGTTGGATACTTGCGAGTCTCCGCGGGTACCCCCGCTGAAATGACCGCGTTCTATGCTGCGCTCGACCGGGTGGATGCACCCCGAGAACCTAGGCAGGCCTGATCCGAGATCACCAGGCACGCGCTGGTTGGCCTCTAGCTGGTTCCTGCGGGAGACTGGAGCCGTTGCTTGCCCCCAGGTGAGAGAGGACCGAGACACCCATGGCTCGTACCGCCCGTGTCGAACGCGCGACCAGCGAGAGCACCATTGCCGTCGAGCTGAACCTTGATGGCACTGGTGAGACCCAGATCAGCACGGGGGTCGGCTTCTATGACCATATGCTCACCGCGCTTGGCAAGCACTCGTTGATCGACCTCATGGTGGCTGCCACCGGTGACGTCCACATTGATGGCCACCACGTCGTCGAGGACACCGCTATCGTCCTCGGGCAAGCGTTACAACAGGCCTTGGGGGACAAAGCTGGTATTCGGCGGTTCGGGGACGCCGTGGTGCCTCTTGATGAGGCGCTGGCTCGCTGCGTGGTCGACGTCGCGGGACGGCCCTATGCGGTGTGCTCTGGCGAGCCGGACGCCCAGATCACCGCCCGGCTCGGTGGCAGTGGGGTACCCTATGTCGGCTCGATGACCTACCACGTGGTGGAGTCGCTCGCGCTGAACGCGGGGTTGTGTGTGCACCTCGATCTGATTCGCGGCCGGGACCCGCACCACATTGTGGAGGCTCAGTTCAAGGCGCTGGCTCGGGCGTTGCGGGCTGCGGTGGAGCCGGATCCACGCATCACCGGGGTGATCCCCTCTACCAAGGGTGCCCTATGAGCCGACCCACGGTCGCGGTGTTGGACTACGGGTCGGGGAATCTGCATTCGGTGACCCGGGCTCTGGCCCAGGCCGGTGCCGAAGTCACCTTGACCGAACAAGCAGATGCCTGTCAGGCCGCCGATGGGCTCGTGATTCCCGGCGTCGGAGCCTTCGCGGCGTGCATGGCCGGTCTCACCGCGGTGGGCGGCCCGCAGATCATCCGAGAGCGGTTCGCTGCCCAGAGACCTTTGCTCGGCATCTGTGTCGGGCATCAGGTGATGTTCAGCCACGGTATCGAGCATGGGATCACGACCGCCGGGATTGGACTGCTCCCGGGCACGGTGGCACCGTTGCGCTCGACCCGACTGCCGCATATGGGCTGGAACCTGGTCCAGGCACCTGAGGAGTCCTCGCTGTTCACCGGGAAGGCATCAGAGCGGTTCTACTTCGTGCATAGCTACGGCGTGCACGACGAACCGAGCTGGCCGGTGGACGCCCACCTGACTTGGGCAGAGCATGGCGGAGACAGATTTCTCGCGGCGTTGGAATACGGCCCACTGACCAGCACTCAATTTCATCCGGAAAAGTCCGGTGGTTCCGGATCGGACCTGCTGCGCCGTTGGGTAGCCGACCTTAGCTAGGGATGCGCGCCTGACCTTCGCTGCCTGTGTTGATGCCCAGGCGGCGCCTCGCCACGGTGTCGCTCTCGCCGATACATGCAGTATCGCCTTCGAACTCCGCCTCTCGATCCCTCCACCTGAACACCAACTCTGGGCCACCAGTGTTTTTCTTCAGTTTCAACTACTCTGTAGCCCCTCGGTGAAACGAGTCCATACAACCCCTCGGGACATAAACTGCTGCCACCATCGGGACGGGCTGCTAGCGTAGAAAATCGCGACAGAACGACGAGGGGCATTCACCATGAAGAAACCTCTAGTAGCGATCGCGTGGGCCACGTCAGCCATTCTGTTGGTTGCACCAGGATTAGCAGATGCCGGAACGATGTATGGCGGATATGACACCACCATTGGTAGATTCGGGGGTGCGGGCTTTTTGGCACCCAAAAGAAGTCTCATACAGATATAGATGGAGATCTGAAATCTAGGAGTGTTGGGGGGAAACACACTGTCCGCGCTTGAATGGCACTGACCAATCATGCAGCGTGCGTATGGGAGGGAGTAAAGTCAGGATGGGTGATGGTAGTGAGGTGAAGGTGCCGAACTGGGTTGTGAAAAATAACCATCCTCGGGTCATGTTCAAAAACAGCTGGAACACGAGGGTTAGGGTTCAAGTCAATGGTACATGGCGCTCCAATTAGGGTTGACCATCATCAGGTTGGACTATTGCTGGTGAGGCCGTGCTGAAACGAGACCATTGGCCGACGGTGGATAGTCAGGTCCTCAGCCGGAGCAGTATCGCTGCGATCGTGGGGAGCATTGTGCTTCTTGGAGTGGCGCCTACCCACGTGGGCTACGGGTCCCTTGAGGAGCATGCTCTTCCGTTCCGGGGAAGCGTGTTCACCACTCTGGTGGATACCAATCCGATGTGCCTGGTGATCCAAATCGCCGCCTGCCTGCCGTATGTGATCCCATTCCTCGCATTCTCGCGGGGGCGCTTCCTCCCCTATGCGCGGATGCGGGCGAACACGAGAAGTATCTTGTGGGGCCACCTGATGGGCTGCTTTATTGTTACCTTTGCCACGTTCGCAGCTATTGGTGCAATGCCGGGGGTTTGGATGGCTTTCGGATCCTATGTGCTGGAGCCAGAGGTGTATGGGCTTCAGGGTTCCGCAGACATCGCGGTCGCTGAGCAGTCAGCCGCCTCCTTTACTCAACTATTTTCTGTGGGTGCATGGGCGGTTCCAGTGGCCTATGGTATATGGGTGGGCTTGAATGCGGGGTTGCATGCTGTCCTTTCTCTTTGTTTGTTTTTCATTCAGCGAGGCCGCATTGTTGCGCTGGCCGGCCCCTGGGTGGCAGTGATGCTGGTGGTCTACGCAATGACGACGATGGGTTGGGAAGCGTATGCCCCCGCCCTGGTTCCTCCGTTCAACGTTATTCAGCTCCCCTGGTTCAATTTCGGAGCAGTGTTGGTCGGGTTGCTCTGCGTGACCATCATCATGTGCGGGTGGATTCTGGCCTGCGCACGTCATCTGCACGCTCTGCAGTGAAGATTCCTGCGCAGGGAGCGCACCTGCTGACTCACGCCAGCATCGCGGTCATACTCGTCGGGTTCGCCCTGTTTCATCGGGGTGGGTCTGATCGGCGGCCCACCGTCGGGACAGCGCGAGTTTCTGACCAACCTACTGGTTTGATCCCTATCAACTCGTATACGCACTGCTCCCGCTCGGGCTCCTGGGTGTCCTGCAGATCGTCGAGCAGACGGCCACGCCTCAGGTACTCCTGCGTTGTGGGGGATACCTCCGGTCTGGGGTAATCCTGGCAGCAGCGATAGCGAGGCTGGTGTTCTTTATCATCGGGTGTCTTTTGGTCATGGGCTTGTGCCTGACCTTCGGGCTCCCGCTGGATTCGGTGGGCATCGTTGCGTTCTCATGGACCGGCCTGCTGGGTGCTGGTGGGGGTGCCGGGGGTGGCCTCTACGTGATCGCGTTGAGCGCGGGACTCTGGGCCCTGGCCGCACCTGGCCAGCACGGCTGGCAATCATCGGGGTGGTCTATCTGAGCGTGCCACTTGGATTCAGGCTGACGCTGTCAGGCCTGTTTGATCCGTTCTCAACACTGTTTCCGGTCGGTGATGCAGGATTCAATCTGACTGTTGCTGGTGCGCTCACTGGGTTGCTGTTGTTGGGCCTCGGCTGGGGCTGGTTGCTTGCTAAGGATGAGCAGCACCACCGGGGGTTTCGCTGGGTGCCGACCTCTCGCTGCTCCTGCCGGTCGTCTTGATGGTTGCCATCGGGTTGCTCACCCGTCGAGACGGGGGTTCGTTGGAAACCTTCTACAGGTTCTAGGTCGGCCTATCTCCCTGGCAGGGGACCCCTCTGGTGGAGTTCATCCCCACAGTGCTGCTGAGCATGACGCCGGTTCTAGGTTGGCTCCAACGTCTGGATCTGCGGTTGGAAGGGCTGGCGACGCTGGAACTCATTCGCCGTCGAAGCCCGTGGCGCTGGATCCGCAGTGAACTCGGGGCTGCTTTCGTCCGCTACTCGCGGGACTTCATGGTTATTCTGGGGGTCAGCATGCTGGCCGCCGGTGTGTACCGGCCCACCAGTTGGGGAGCCTGGCCCGGCATGCGAAGCATGCCGGAGAGCCTGGCCTGGTTGGTGGTGATGTCGCTGCTGACCGCCTGGTCCTGGATCGCAATCCTACTGCTGGTTCGGATGATCTCCCGATCAATCGCGCGACGGTCTCGGTACTCGCCGGAGCAATCGCACTCTGCTACGTCTGTGGGTACGCGGGCTTCCCATTGCTTCAAGCATCGCTGGGGATGACCAGTCTCCCACTCGCCGACCTCACTGTCCGCCTGGCTCTCCAGGGGGCACTGCTGATGACAGCAGTGCTGGCACTGGGGCTTATCAGCCAATCACTGCTAGGTACCAGCCTGATATCAGAGGAGAATCATGATGCCTGAGCCAATAATTGCGCTCCGGGAAGTTTACAAGGCCTTTCGGGGAAGAACCATTATTCAGAATGCGACTTTCGAGGTGGCCTCAGGCGAGGCTTTGGCCCTCAATGGTCCCAACGGCTCCGGCAAGTCCGTGTTGCTGCGACTCATAACCAAACTGTTGCTTCCAGACGCAGGTTCTGTTCAGATTGATTCGGCCTTCCTTTCCCGGAAGCGGACTTTCCCGGAGAGTTTCGGGGTGATCATCGATCGCCCAGGATTCATCCCCACCGTGTCGGGGAGACGGAATCTCGAGCGGTTGGCCGCCATCCGCGGAGCCATCGGTAGGCACGAGGTAGAACAAGCAATGCGGATCATCGGGCTGGATCCATCCCTAACTCGAGGTACTCCCTGGGCATGCGCCAGAAACTCGCGCTGGCCCAAGCCTTCATGGAGGATGAGCAGGTCCTCATTCTCGACGAGCCGTTCAACGCCTTGGACCGGGAGAGCAGCCGCATCACACACGCGCTCTTGTCAGAGTTCCACACGCAGGGGCGAACGATCGTGTTCACCTCGCACGC